>JBIOVQ010000215.1:0-10873 GCA_044867805.1 Burkholderiales bacterium
GGACAGGGTTGGCGCATTCAACAGCCAAGTCGAGCCGCCTTCGATTTAATCCTGTAAATCATGTTAAGGAATCTCTGCACAAACGGGCGTGCAGAGATTCCTTAAGAAGGTTGATGATGGATTTGCACGAATCATCGTGGTTTGCTTCTCCCAAGGCCCCGAATTGGGGCTTTGGGAGTGGGCTTTGCGTTCTTGGGTGCTCACAGGACGCACTGCGCCCCCGTAGGCAGCAATCGTCGTCGCACGAGATAGAGGTTGGCGAGCGCGAACAGGGCATAGGCCCGCGCGAGGTTCTTCGCCAGCCCGCGGTAGCGCACCTTGGTGAAACCCCACAGGCGCTTGACGACGTTGAAGGGGTGTTCGACACGGGCGCGTATCCGCGAGCGCGAGCGGTTGATGCGGCGCTGCGCGCGGCTCAGATCGTGTGCCCGCTTGCCGCGGCGGTTGACCCGGTAGCGCATACCGACCTCGCGGCACAACCAGCGGTGCTCCTCGCTCCAGTAGGAACGGTCTCCATAGAGCTCCTGCTCCTGCCCGTGCAACAGCTCTGGCAACTGGGTAAAGTCGTTGACGCTGGCACTGGTGCCGGTGATCTCGTGAGTCAAGCCCCGCTTGTCGGTACCGATATGCACCTTCATGCCGAAATGCCAGCTTGCCCCTTTCTTGGTCGAGCCCATTTCCGGATCGCGCTCCTGGCTGGCATTCTTCGTGGAACTGGGCGCACTGATGATGGTGGCGTCCACGATCGTGCCCGACTTCAGATACAGGTTGCGCTCCTCGAGCAACCCGCGCACCTGCTCGAACATCGCGCGAGTAAGCTGGTGTTGCTCCAGCAGGTGGCGGAAGCGCAGGATCGTCGACTCATCCGGTACGGCCGTCTCCCCCAGCTCAATGCCCGCAAAGCGGCGCATCGACTCGCTGTCGTAGAGGCTCTCCTCGGCCTGGGGATCGGACAGATTGAACCACTGCTGCAGGAAATACACCCGCAGCATCAGTTCCAGATCCTTGCGCGGGCGCCCCAGCCCATCGCTCGGATAGTGCGGCTCAATGAGCGCCAACAACCTTGCCCATGGCATCACCGCATCCATCTCCGCCAAAAACCGCTCCCGCTTGGTCACCTTGCCCTTGCTCGACCACGCCAGCGATGCAAACGTCGTCTGTTTCATAACTTGGCCCTCCGCACTAAGTCCTTCCTGCCTAACGTACCACCGGCAGATGCGTTGACTTATGCAGAGGTTCCTTAACAAGATTCAACCCCAGAGCTATTTCCGGGTTTGTTGTTGTAATCCTGTAAATCCTGTAAATCCTGTAAATCCTGTCCATTCATAACGCGGCAGGAATCACGCCGGGTCGGCGCGGAACGCGACCAGGTGATCGATCTCGAGGCGGATGCCGATTTTCTCGCCGATGGCGTGGTTGTGGTGGCTCGGCACCAGTGACATGACGCGCCCGCCGCCGGGCAGCTCCAGCGAGTAGAGGAATTCGGCGCCGCGGAAGGCCTTGTGCAGCACCCGGGCCTGCAACGGGCTCGCATCGTCGTGCAGGATGTCATCCGGCCGCAGCAGCACGTCCACCGCCGTTCCCGGGGGCAAGTCACCCGCACCCGCGAGCTCGCCGGGGAACGCGCCCAGCTCGAGCTGGATGCGGCCATCGGCGAGCACCGTCCCCGGCAGGAACGCCCCCTGGCCGACGAAATCCGCCACGAAGCGGTTGGCCGGCTTGTGGTAGAGGTCGTAGGGCGTGCCCCATTGCTCGATGCGGCCGTTTCTCATGATGCCGATCTCATCGGCGATGGCGAACGCATCGTGCTGGTCGTGCGTCACCAGGATCGCCGTCATGCCCTGCTGCTTGAGGATCTCGCGCACTTCCAGTCCGAGCCGCTCGCGCAGGTCGATGTCCAGGTTGGAAAACGGCTCGTCGAGCAGCAGGAGCTCCGGCTGCGGCGCCAGCGCGCGCGCCAGCGCGACACGCTGCTGCTGGCCCCCGGAAAGCTCATGGGGGTAGCGCTCGGCGGCGCGTCGCATGCCGATCACCGCCAGCAATTCACCGACACGGCGCTCGCGGGCCGCTGCATCGAGCTGACGCAGCCCGAAGCCGACGTTCTCGCCGACGGTGAGATGGGGGAACAGCGCGTAATCCTGGAACACCATGCCAATGCGCCGCTGCTCGGGCGGGACGGCGTGGCCGGGCCGGCTCACCTCTTCCCCGTTCACTGCGACGCGGCCGGCCGTGATTTTCTCGAAGCCGGCGATGCAGCGCAGCGCCGTCGTCTTGCCGCAGCCGCTGGGGCCCAGCACGCAACCGATCTGCCCGCGCGCGAGCGCGAGGGAGAAATCGCTCAATACCCGGTGGCCGTTGTAGCCGTGTTGCAGCCCCGACGCTTCCAGCAGCATGGCCATGTCACGATTATACCCACGAACAAGAAGCATTCTCATTTCCAGCTGCAGTTGCTACAATGAATGTGTTGTTTTTCAATGGATTACCCCTTAATGGAAAGTACGGGAGCTGATCATGGACACGCAAGCATTCCGGGCAACTCCCCGGAACGTTCAGTGAATCACGGGCTATTAGTGCTACGAGCGATCCCGCGGCGGAACTGGAATGTCATCTCGGTGGTGGCCGCCGTTGCGGCGTGCGTGCTCGCGGTGCCGGTGATCGTCGTCCTGAGCAGCGTCTTTACTCCGAGCCGGGACACCTGGTCACACCTCGCGGCCACGGTCCTGCCGGAGTACATCGGCAACACGCTGTGGCTCACCCTGTGGGTCGGCATCGGAGTGACCGTGATCGGCGTCGCCACGGCGTGGATCACGACGCTATGCCGCTTTCCCGGGCGCGGTTTCTTCGAGTGGGCGCTCATCCTGCCGCTGGCGATCCCCGCGTACGTGATGGCCTACGCCTACACCGACTTCCTCGAGTTCACCGGGCCGGTCCAGACCGGGCTGCGCGCCTGGTTCGGATGGGGGCGGGACGATTACTGGTTTCCCGACATACGCTCGGTGGGCGGCGCGGCGGTCATCTTTTCCTTCGTTTTCTATCCCTACGTGTACCTGCTGGCGCGGGCAGCCTTTCTCGAGCAGGCGGCGGGGATGATCGAAGCCGGGCGCAGCCTCGGCTACGGCCCCTGGCGGAGTTTCTTCCGCCTGGCGCTGCCGCTCGCGCGCCCCGGAATCGCGGCGGGCGTCACGCTGGCGCTGATGGAGACGCTCGCCGACTTCGGCACTGTCGCCTATTTCGCGCTGCCGACCTTCACCACCGGCATCTACCGCGCGTGGCTGTCCCTGGGCGACCGGGCCGCGGCGGCGCAGCTCGCCGCGGCATTGCTGGGGTTCGTCGCGCTGGTGCTGGTCGCGGAGCGCGCCAGCCGCGGCCGGGCCCGTTTCGACGATCGATCCTCCCGCCGCCCGCTGGTGGCGCAGCGCCTGGAAGGGCCACCCGCATGGGCGGCGGTGCTGGCCTGCGCGCTGCCCCTGGTGATCGGATTCTTCCTGCCGGCTGCCATCCTGCTCGAGCTTTCGCTCACGGGGAGCGAGCTGCAGTTGGGCGCCCGCTATTTCCGGCTGGTCTTCAACAGCGTTTCGGTGGCGGCCGTGACCGCGGCATGCGCCGTGGCCCTGGCCCTCCTCATGGCTTACGCCATGCGCGCGGGCGGGGGCCTGCTCGCGCTCGCTGCCCACCGCCTGGCCGCGCTGGGCTATGCCGTGCCTGGCGTCGTGATCGCCGTCGGCGTCCTGATCCCGGTCACCCGGCTCGACCATGCGCTGTCGGGATTACTGCAATCCGTGTTCGGGATCTCGACCGGGCTGATACTGACCGGTGGCATTGCCGCGCTTGTCTATGCCTATCTCGTGCGCTTCATCGCGGTCGCGCTGCAAACCGTGGAAGCGGGGCTGACCAAGGTGACGTCCAGCATGGACGATGCGGCGCGGAGCCTGGGGGCGTCGCCGTTGCACATCCTCATGCGCGTGCACGTGCCGCTGCTGCTGCCGAGCCTGCTGATCGCGGGCCTCATGGTGTTCGTGGACGTGATGAAAGAGCTGCCGGCGACCTTCATGATGAGGCCGTTCAACTTCGACACGCTGGCAGTGCACGCCTACAACCTCGCCAGCGACGAACGCCTGAGCGAGCTCGCGGCCCCGGCGCTCACTATCGTCGCGGTAGGCGTGGTGCCGCTGGTACTGCTGTCGCGATCCCTGATACGCGCCCGCGTGGCGGCCGAGCGGAGGTAGCGCGCGGCAGGGGGGCTTGCCTGGACGTTACTTGAAGCCCGACCGGTCGGCGATCTTCTGCGCGGTGGTCTGGTTCTTCCCGATCACCGCGAGGTTCAGGGAGTCGGTCTTGAACTTCCCGAGCGTGGCCAGCGCCGGGTTGTTGGGCTTCACCGACGGCACCACCGGCCACTCGTTGTTGCCGTTCGCGAAATAGTTCTGGGCAGCGTCGCTCGCCAGGTACTCCAGGAACAGGACGGCGGCTTGCTTGTGGGGCGCGTGCTTCAACACGCCGGCGCCCGAAACGTTGACGTGGGTGCCGCGGTTACCCTGGTTCGGCAGCAGCACGCCGATTTTCCCGGCCACCGCCCTGTCGTCCGGCTTTTGCGAACGCAGGAGGCGCACGTAGTAGTAGGTGTTGCTGATGGCGAGGTCGCATTCGCCGGCCGCCACCGCCTTGAGCTGGTCGGTGTCGCCGCCCTTGGGAGATCGAGCGAGGTTACCCGCGACGGCCTTGGCCCATTCCTCGGTCTTCGCCTCGCCCAGGTAGTTCACCAGCGAACTGATGAGCGAGAGGTTGTAGACGTGGCCTGCGGAGCGGGTGCAGATCTTCCCCTTCCACTTCGGATTTGCCAGGTCCTCGTAGTTCGCGATGTCGCCCGGCTTCACCCGTGCCTTGTTGTAGGCGATGATGCGCGCTCGCGCGGAGAACCCGAACCACAGGCCTTCGGGGTGGCGGTAGGAGGCGGGGATGCGCGACTCCAGCACCTTCGATCGGATCGGCTGGAACAATCCCATCCGCTCGGCCCGCCACAGGCGGCCCGCGTCCACCGTGATCAGCACGTCGGCGGGGCTCTTGTCGCCCTCGTTGCGGATGCGCTCGATCAGCGGGTCTTCCCCGCCTTCGATGCGGTTGATCTTGATCCTGGTCTGCTTCGTGAAGTGGGTGTAGAGCGCCTCGTCCGTCTCGTAATGGCGCGACGAGTAGAGGTTGAGCACCTTCTCCTGTGCCAAGGCGCCGGTGGGGATGCCGATCGCAAGGGCCAGCAGGGCGGGTCCGGTCATACGCATCAAGTCTTTGAACATTCTATGAAACCTCGATGGATTGGGGGAAAAGGCAAGGGGATGGTAACAAGAACGGTTCTCATAATCAATAGGAATGAGAACAATTCGCATTGATTTATAGAGGATACAATCTGCCAACGATGGCCGTGCCCCGTATTGTCTGCGTCGCGCTGGTTCTGCTGTCATGGATGCATGGCGCGGCGGCGCTTGCCCAGGTCACGGTTCTGGAAGTGATTCCCTTGCGCTACCGCCAGGCGGCGGAGGTCATTCCCATCATCCAGCCCATGCTCGTGCGGGAGGGCAGCGTGAGCGGCTACCAGGGCCAGCTCGTCGTGCGCACCACGCCCGCCAATCTGCAGGAAGTCAGGCGCATACTCGCGGCCCTGGACACCGCGCCGCGGCAGCTGCTCATCACTGTCCGGCAGGAGGTTACCGCCGAGCGCAGCCGCAGCCAGGCCGACATCGCGGCGAACGTCGGTGGCGACCATGCGCGCGTAGTCATCCCGCCGGCGAGCCGTGATCCGCGCGGCGGCAACGCCGTCGTGGGCGGCGGGGACGATCGCGCGCGGGTGCATGCGCTCGAAGGACGCAGCGTCGAGGGTGACAGCGGCACCCAGACTGTGCGCGTGATGGAGGGGCGCGAAGCTTTCGTGCGCTCCGGCCAGTCGGCACCGGTGCGCGAGCGGCAGGTGCAGCGCACCGTGGTGGGAGGCAAGGTCGTGGAGCGGGTAGTGGAAAGCACGCAATACCGGGACATAGCGTCCGGCTTCTACGTGCTGGCGCGCCTCTCCGGCGACCGGTTGATGCTCGACATCAGCCAGCAGCGCGAGGCGCTGCTGAGAGGCGCTTCCGGCGCCGCCAGCGTCCAGGGCCTGGTGACGACGGTGTCCGGCCGCATGGGCGAGTGGATCGAGATCGGCGGCGTCAACCGCGACGCGAGCAGCCAGCAGAGCATGCTCCTGGGGCGGTCATCCGCCACCGCGCGCGACAGCCGCCGCATCCTGATCAAGGTCGAAGAGGTCCGCTGATTTCCGGAGCCATGGGGCGCCCCCAAGCTACCAGCGGCCCGGCGCCCGATCTCGAGACGATTTTCTCCGCTGGCGGGCCGCTGGCGCGGACGATCCGCGATTTCCGCGCGCGGCCGTTCCAGCTCGAGATGGCGCAGGCGGTGGCGGACACGATCGCCGGCCGCAGCGTGCTCGTCGCCGAGGCCGGGACCGGCACCGGCAAGACCTTCGCCTACCTCGTGCCGGGGCTGCTGTCCGGCGGCAAGGTCATCATCTCGACCGGCACCAAGACCCTGCAGGACCAGCTCTTCGACCGCGACATACCGACGGTGCGCCGCGCGCTCAAGGTCCCGGTGACCGTGGCACTGCTCAAGGGGCGCGCGAACTACGTCTGCCACCACCATCTCGCGCGCGCACTGGAAGACAGCCGGCTGCCGTCGCGGGACGATGTGCGGCACCTCGGCGAAATCGGGCGCTTCGCCCGCACCACGACCACGGGCGACAAGGCGGATTGCCCGACGGTGCCGGAGCGCTCGGCCGCCTGGTCGTACGCCACGTCCACCCGCGAGAACTGCCTGGGCTCGCACTGCGGCCATTACGACAAGTGCTTCGTGATGGAGGCGCGCCGGCAGGCGCTGGCGGCCGACGTGGTGGTGGTCAATCACCACCTGTTTTTCGCCGATCTCGTGCTGCGCGACGAGGGGGTCGCGGAGCTCCTGCCGGCCTGCAACACGGTGATCTTCGACGAAGCGCACCAGCTGCCCGAAACGGCCACCCTGTTCTTCGGGGACAGCGTCTCGACCTCGCAGCTGACGGGGCTCGCGCGCGAAGCGCGGCTCGAGGGAGTCGCCGCGGCGAGGGAATACGCGCCATTGCCCGACGCGGCGCAGGCGCTCGACAAGGCGGCGCGCGACCTGAGGGTGGTCTTTGCCGAGGACAGCGGGCGCCTGCCTTATCGCGCGCTGGAGGGGCGCGAGGACTTCGAGCGGGCGCTGGCAGCGGTTTTCGAAAAGCTGGATGAGCTTGCCGCCGCGCTGAAGAGCCAGGCCGAGCGCGCGGAAGGCCTCATGCTCTGCTGGCAGCGGGCGGTTGGGCTCGCGGAGCAGCTCGAGCGGTGGCGCAGCGGGGCGGACGAAGATCGCGTCAAATGGGCGGAGCTGTTCAGCCACGCGCTGCATCTCAACTCGACGCCGCTGTCGGTGGCGCAGGTCTTCCGCAAGCGGCTCGAGGACGGAGCGCAGGCCTGGATCTTCACTTCCGCGACCCTGTCGGTCGACCGCGGGTTCGGGCACTACTGCGGCGCGCTGGGCCTCGAGCAGGCGCGCACCGCGAGCTGGGACAGCCCCTTCGATTTCCCGAACCAGGGCCTGCTCTACGTGCCGCAGGGCTTGCCGGACCCCAATACGCCGGAGCACACGGAGGCGGTGGTTGCGGCCGCCTTGCCGCTCATCGAGGCCGCGCAGGGCGGGGCATTCGTGCTGTTCACGAGCCTGCGGGCCATGCGCCGGGGATACGAGCTGCTCGAGGAAGATTTCAAGCGGCGGGGGCTCGGCTATCCGTTGCTGGTGCAGGGCGAGGGCTCGCGCTCCGAGATGCTGGTGCGCTTTCGCGACCTCGGCAACGCGGTGCTGGTCGGCAGCCACTCGTTCTGGCACGGCGTGGACGTGAGAGGAGAGGCGCTGTCGCTGGTGGTGATCGACAAGCTGCCGTTCGCGCCGCCGGACGATCCGGTGCTGGCCGCGCGCATCGACAAGGCCAACCGCGAGGGGCGCAACGCGTTCCTCGAATGCCAGCTGCCGGAGGCGGTCATCACGCTGAAGCAGGGCGCCGGCCGGCTGATCCGCGACGAGGCCGACCGCGGCGTATTGATGCTGTGCGATCCACGGCTCATCAGCCGCGGCTACGGCAGGCGCATACTGCAGAGCCTGCCGCCGATGCGGTTCACGCGCAGCGCGGCCGAGGCGGCGGCGTTTTTCAGTACGCCAGCCAGGACTCGGCCCAGCGCCACGCCAGCCACAGCGCCGCCAGCCAGATCGCGACGATGAGCGCGGCGGCAAGATAGTTGCGCGGCCTGGGCCGCCGCTCTTCGAGCCAGCGCGCGGCATGCTCCCGGCACTCCGCGAGCACATCCCCAGGCACCAGCTTCAGGACCAGCCAGATCCCGGCCGGCAGGATGACGAGTTCGTCGAGGTAGCCCAGGACCGGAATGAAATCCGGGATGAGATCGATCGGGCTGAACGCGTAGGCGGCCAGCCCTGCGGCAAGAACCTTGGCGAGAAGGGGAGTGCGCGGATGGCGCGTGCAGAACCACAGCGCGACCAGTTCCGCCTTCAGGCGTTGCGCCCACTCCTTGAGTCGCTCCATCACAGGACAACTCGCGGGATGCGCATGGGAATCGATTGGTCAACAGCGTGATTGGTGATTGGTGATTTGTGAATGGTGAGTCGCGCCAGCTTTGAGTCGAATCACTAATCACTAATCACTAATCACTAATCACTAATCACTAATCACTAATCACTAATCACGATTCACGCCCTCACGGGCTCCGCCCAGAGATCGTGGGCCCCCGCCCGCGTCACCCTGACTTTCGCGAATTCTCCCACCCTAAGGCCGCGCGCTGGCGCTACGCGGACGATGCCGTCGATTTCCGGCGCGTCAGCGGAGCTGCGCGCGACTGCTTCCTTGGCGCCGATCTCGTCGACCAGCACGGTCAGCGTCTTTCCAACCTTCTGCTGCAGGCGGGCTGCGCTGATGCTTTCCTGCAGTTGCATGAAGCGGGCGCGGCGCGCTTCCTTCTCTTGCTCCGGCACGTGACCGGCAAGAGCGTTGGCGGCCGCGCCGTCGACAGGCGAATAAGCGAAGCAGCCGATGCGATCCAGCCGGGCTTCCTCGAGAAAAGACAGCAGCTCCTCAAATTCGGCTTCGGTTTCTCCGGGAAATCCCACAATGAAAGTGCTGCGGATGGTGATATCGGGACAGATTTCGCGCCAGCGGCGGATGCGGGCGAGATTGTTCTCGGCACTGGCGGGGCGTTTCATGAGCTTCAGGATGCGCGTGCTGGCGTGCTGGAACGGCACGTCGAGGTAGGGGAGGACCTTCCCCTCGGCCATCAGCGGCACGACTTCATCCACATGAGGGTAGGGGTAGACATAGTGCAGCCGCACCCAAACGCCCAGTTTGCCGAGGGCGCGCGCCAGCTCGATCATGCGCGTCCTGAGCGGCCGGCCCCGCCAGAAGCCGGTGCGGTACTTCACGTCGACGCCATAGGCGCTGGTGTCCTGGGAAATCACCAGGAGCTCGCGCACGCCGGCTTTCACCAGGTTTTCCGCTTCCTGCATGACGTCGCCAATCGGCCGGCTCACCAGGTCGCCGCGCATCGAGGGAATGATGCAGAACGTGCAGCGGTGATTGCAGCCCTCGGCGATCTTGAGATAGGCGTAATGCGCGGGCGTGAGCTTGATCCCCTGCGCCGGGATGAGGCTCGTGTAAGGGTCGTGCGGCTGCGGTAAGTGCGCATGGACGGCGCGCATCACTTCCTCGGTAGCGTGCGGGCCCGTCACCGCCAGCACGCCTGGATGCGTGCGCTTGACGATGTCGCCCTTGGCACCCAGGCAGCCAGTGACGACCACTTTACCGTTCGCATTCAGCGCCTCGCCGATCGCGCCGAGCGATTCGTCGACCGCGCTTTCGATGAAGCCGCAGGTATTGACGACGACGAGGTCCGCTTCCTCGTAGCTGGGCGAGATGAGATAGCCCTCGGCCCGCAGCTGCGTGAGGATGCGCTCGGAATCCACCAGGGCCTTGGGGCAGCCCAGCGACACGAACCCGACTTTGGGGATGGCCCGGGTGCCGCGCGGCCGGCCCGGCCGATCAGGACTTGCCTTCGCCGCCTTCGTTCTTACCGCTGTCATGCGACCCCGGCGACTTGGCGTCGTTTGACTGACGGGGGCTCGTCCCGGTGAAATTGGGGAAAGGGAAATTGCCGAAGAGATTGCGGGTCTGCTGCTGGAGCTGCTGCTGCATTTCCATGAACGCGTTGGCGCTCTGCTCGAGATAGCGGCCCATCAGGCCCTGGATGGCCGGTCCCTGCATCTTGATGAACTCGCTCCAGGCATCGGCGTTGAGCATCGGGTTCTCGCCGTAGACCTGCCGCGACTGGTCCTGCAGCCGCTTCTGGATCTCGATGAAGGTGTGGATATTCTTCTCGAGGTAGCTGCCCATCATCCCCTGCATGGCATTGCCGTAGAAGCGGATGATCTGCGACAGCATGTCGCTCGAAAACATCGGCGCGCCGGCGGTTTCCTCGTCGAGGATGATTTGCAGCAGGATGCTGCGCGTGAGGTCCTCGCGGGTCTTGGCGTCCTCGACCCGGAAGTCCACCTGGTCCAGCACCAGCTTCTTGACGTCCGTCAGCGTGATGTAGCTGCTGGTCTCGGTGTCGTACAGCCGGCGGTTCGGGTACTTCTTGATGATGCGCGACGACTGCGTCATGGTTGGCTGCCCTGCGGCAGGATCGCCATTATTTCACTACGATAACGGCATTGCAAGATAAAGGATTGAAAAATATCGGTAAAACGCCGGGCTGGGAACTGCGCG
>JBIOVQ010000216.1:0-2134 GCA_044867805.1 Burkholderiales bacterium
GAAGGGGTCACGATTCACTCTCCTTTTTTCCCGGAGTCGATCCCCAGCTCCTGGATCTTGCGGGTGAGGGTGTTGCGGCCCAGCCCGAGGAGCTGGGCCGCCTCGATGCGGCGGCCGCCGGTGTGAGCCAGCGCCTTCAGGATGAGCGCCTTCTCGAAGCGCCGCACGAGCGCCTCCATGACTGCGGTTTCGCCGCGACCGAGCAGGCCCTCGACCTCTTTCTCCAGCGCCGCGACCCAGCCCGCCGCGGCCGCCGGCGCCTCGGCGCGCAACTCCGGCGGCAGGTCCTTGACCTCGATCGCGACCGACGGGGCCATCACCGTCAGCCAGTGACAGATATTCTCGAGCTGGCGCACGTTGCCGGGGAGATCCTGCGCGGCGAGATACTTGAGAGCGGCGTCGGACAGGCGCTTGGTCTCCACCCCGAGCTCGCGCGCGCTCTTCGCCAGGAAGTGACGGGCGAGCAGCGGAATGTCCTCGCGCCGCTCCCGCAGGGGCGGCAGGCGCAGCCGGATGACGTTGAGGCGATGGTAGAGGTCCTCCCGGAACAGTCCCTGGCTTACCCGCGCCTCCAGCTCCTGGTGGGTGGCCGCGATGATGCGCACGTTGGCCTTGAGCGGCTGGTGGCCGCCGACGCGGTAGAACTGGCCGTCGGACAGCACCCGCAGCAGGCGCGTCTGCAGCTCCTGCGGCATGTCGCCGATCTCGTCCAGGAACAGCGTGCCGCCCTCGGCCTGCTCGAATCGTCCGCGCCGCTGGACCTGCGCACCGGTGAAGGCGCCGCGCTCGTGCCCGAACAGTTCCGATTCCAGCAGCTCGCGCGGGATGGCCGCTGTATTGATGGCGATGAACGGCTTGCCTGAGCGCGGGCTGTGACGGTGCAGGGCGCGCGCCACCAGCTCCTTGCCGGTCCCCGATTCCCCGGTGATCATCACCGTGGCGTGGGACGTCGCGAGCCGGCCGATCCCGCGGAACACATCCTGCATGGCCGGCGCCTGGCCGAGGATCTCGGGGCTCTCCCCGGTCTCGTCGGCGCCGCCTTCCTGGCGCACGCTCTCTTCCATCGCCCGCCGGATCAGCTCCACGGCGTGGTCCACGTCGAACGGCTTGGGCAGGTATTCGTAGGCGCCGCCCTGGAAGGCACTGACCGCGCTCTCCAGGTCCGAATACGCGGTCATGATGATGACCGGCAGGCTGGCGTGCAGCGCTTTCGCCCGCTGCAGCAGCTCCACGCCCGATTCACCCGGCATGCGGATGTCGCTGACGACCACCTGCGGCGTCTCGCTATTGAGGGCGGCGAGCGCCTCCTGCGCCGAGCCGAAGGTCTTGTACGCGATGTTCTCGCGGGTCAGCGCCTTCTCGAACACCCAGCGGATCGAGCGGTCGTCGTCGATGATCCAGACCGGCTTCATCGAAATTCCGTGAATCGTGAATCGTAAATGGTGAATCGCGCGTTTCGCGTGGTGGAGGTTCTCATGCCCTGTTCCAGCTCGATTTCCGATTTACGATTTACCATTCACGATCTCATCCACAGGCAGCAGTATCGTGAACGTGGTGCTGCCGGGCGCGCTGTCGAAGGAAATCATCCCGTGGTGCTGGTTGATGAAGGTCTGCGCCAGCGTGAGGCCGAGGCCGCTGCCGCCTGCGCGGCCCGACACGAGGGGATGGAACACGCGCTCCTGCAGCCCGGCCGGCACGCCCGGCCCGTCGTCGGCGATATCGACGGCCAGCGCGTGGCGGTAGCGGCGGCGCGCCAGCGTCACCTGGCGCACGACGCGGGTGCGCAGCAGGATCGTGCCCTTTCCACCGCCGCCCGCGATGGCCTGGGCCGCGTTGCGCACCACGTTGAGCACGGCCTGGATCAGCTGCTCCTTGTCGCCCTTGATGGACGGCAGGCTCACGTCGTAGTCGCGGTCGATCACGACGCCCTGCGGAAACTCGGCCTGGATCAGGCTGCGCACCCGCTCCAGCACCTCGTGCAGGTTGAGCCGGCCGGGTTGGGGCAGGCGGTGCGGCGTCAGCAGCCGGTCCATCAGCAATTGCAGCCGGTCGGCCTCCTTGATGATCACTTGCGTGTACTCGTGCAGATTGGGCCGCTCCAGCTCCCGGTCGAGGAGCTGCGCCGCCCCGCGGA
>JBIOVQ010000217.1:0-3279 GCA_044867805.1 Burkholderiales bacterium
CGAGGACCGGCTGGTGAAGCTGGTGCCTGCGGCCTATGCGCACCATGCCCATCACTGGCTGATCCTGCACGGGCGCTACACCTGCATCGCGCGCAAGCCGGCCTGCCCCGCATGCCTGATCCGCGACTTGTGCGGGTTCAAGCACAAGACCCAGTGATTAGTGATTAGGAAAAACAACGCGCGGCATCGCCGCGCGCGTCACGAATCACAATCCACCAATCACGAATCACGCATTTCTAGTACTTCGTGACGAGCCCCCGCTGCCTGGAGAAATACGCCGCCAGGTCCTCGATGTCGCGCCGGCTCAAGTTCGCCGCGAGGGGATTCATGATCGGGTTCTTGCGCGCGCCCGATTTGTAGCCTTCCAGCGCCTGCACGAGGTAGTCGTAGTGCTGGCCCCCGAGGCGCGGGAAATCCGGCCCTGTCGGCGTGTTGCCCTCCGGCCCATGGCATGCAGCGCAGGGCGCGGATTTTTTCTTTCCGGCTTCCGCATCGCCGGCCATTGCCGGGCCGCTGGCCAGGGCCAGCACACAGGCGCCCAATACGATCCGCTTCATGGTCTGCGCCCTCACTTCGCCGCCGCCTTGACCGCATCGGCCGCGTAGTAGGCCGCGAGGTCCGCCATGTCCTGGTCCGACAACCCCGCCGCGATCGCGCGCATCGAAGGATGGGGACGGTCGCCGGACTTGTAGGCCTGCAGCGCCTTCACGATGTAGGCCGCCTGCTGCCCGCCGAGCTTGGGAACACTGTAGACCTCCGGAAACGCAGTCTTGTAGCCCGGAATGCCGTGGCAGCCGATGCACATCGAGTGCTTTCTCTGGCCCGCGGCCGCATCGCCGGCTTCGGCCGCAAGCGACGGTAAGGTGGCCGCGAACGAAACACAGGCCGTTGCGGTGGAAACCAGGAGTCGGATATTCATGGGCTCGTGCTGTTGTTTCAATAATGCCGCGGCGATTATACCCAAAATCCCGCGCGCGTCGCGGCCTCTCCGCTCAGTGCGCGACCAGGACGCCCGAGGCGGCGAGTACGAGGACACCGATCAGCAGGACCGTGATGACGAGGTAGATCCATTCGCGGCGGGCGGCATACGCCGGCACCAGCGCCATCAGGCACGGCACGGAAACGCCCGCAAGAAAGACGATGCCGAGGAGGGCGAGCACTTCGCCCCGGTCCGGCAGCGCGAGCCAGCGCCAGCCCGCGGTCATCCCGCTCTCGACCAGGTAATCTTCCACCGGCAGCGCCCACAAGCGGGACAACTCCTCCAACGGCACCTGGGCGGACACCACGCCGCCCGTGTAGGCGGCGAATCCGGCGATCAGCATCGCGAGCCCGGCTTTCATCCCATAGTCGAGGACGCGCGCGTAGAGCAGTTGCTCGGGCGAAGGAGCCGTCGCCGCCGGTTCCTGTGCCCTCAGGACCACCATCCCATGCCCTTCGCCAGCGCGCGGGCGCCGGCCAGCAACAGCAACACGATCACGAGCCAGCGTATCGCCGACGCATTCAATATCCTGAGCAACCGCACGCCGATGAAGGCGCCCAGCATCATGCCGATGACCGAGGGCACCGCGATGATCGCCAGCAGCGCGCCCTTGTTGATGTAGATCCAGGCGGCGGCCGAGTCCGCGACCGAAAGTATGAGCGTGCTGGTCCCCGCCGACACCTTGAGCGGCACCCCCATCACGAGATTGAGCACGGGGACATTGGCCCAGCCCGCCCCGAGCCCGAAGACGCCGGCCAGCACGCCGATGCCGGCGAACGACGCCACGCCGATCGGCGTGCGATGGACCTGCCAGGTCACTTCGCGCCCCGCCGCGGTGTCATGGAAGACACCGCAGAGTCGTAAGGCCGCGCCGAGGGAATCGGGCCGGGTAACTTCGGGATACTCCGCCTTCTTCGCGCGCCACATGACCGCGGCGATGCACAGGATCACGACGCCGAGCGCGGCTTCCACCATGTTGGCGGGCAGCGCGAGGCCGACGAGGGCGCCCACGACGGCGCCCGCCGATGCCAGCAGCGCGAGCGGGAGCGCGAGGCGCAGGTCCGAAAGGCCGGCGCGCAGCAGGCCCGGCCCGGCCGCGAGCGCGCTCGCGAGCGCAACGAGCAGTCCCGCGCCTCGGACGAAATCCAGATGAAATGGAAAGAAGCCGCTGACGATAGGTACGAACAGCACTCCCCCGCCGAGGCCCGCGGGCACCGCGATAACGCCCAGCACGAAGCACACAAGGAGCAGCGCAAGCGGCCAGACCCACCAGGGCACCGCGCTATCGAGGGTCCCGGCGGCGCAAGCGATCCCGGGCAAGACCGCCGCCATCGAGGCTACCCACCATCGAGCCGCGCTGCCGCGGATCGTTCTCTTGTCGTTCTTCATGAGCGCAGCGATCGCCGCCATTGTAGATGAATCGCGATTGCCGGGGCCCGGGCGCGGGCCGGCCGCTATAATTCCGCATTCGCATGGGCAACCGGCTGACGAAAATCTACACGCGGACCGGCGACGGCGGAACGACCGGGCTGGCCGACCGCTCGCGCGTGGCCAAGGATGCCCCGCGCATCGAAGCGATCGGCGTGGTGGACGAGCTGAACAGCGCGGTCGGCCTGCTGCTCGCCGAAGAGCTGCCCGACGCGGAGCGCGCCTGCCTGACCGGCGTGCAGCACGACCTCTTCGATGTGGGCGGGGAGTTGAGCGTCCCCGGCCATGCGATCATGACCAGGGCGCACGTGGAGCGGCTCGAGGGCGAGCTGGACCGCCTCAACGCGGGACTGCCCCCGCTCAAGGATTTCATCCTGCCCGGCGGGTCACGCGCAGCCGCCCTCGCCCACGTCGCTCGCACGGTATGCCGGCGCGCCGAGCGCCGCCTCGTCACGCTCTCCCGCAAGCACAAGGTTGCCCCGGACATGCGGGCTTACCTCAACCGGCTGTCGGACCTGCTTTTCGTCATCGCACGGGCCCTCAATCGCCACGCGGGCCGGCAGGACGTGCTGTGGCAGCAGGGCAGGAGCAGGAGCGGCAGTTGACAGCTGTCAGCCGTCAGCCGTCAGTAACCAGCGACTGGCGACTGGCGACTGGCGTCTGGCGGCTTTCCCTATGAACCGGCCCCCTCCCGACGCGCTGGCCATGCGGCTTGCCGAGCTGCTGGCGCAGTGCGCCCTCAGGAACCAGCGCGCCTTCGCGGACCTCTACGGCCTCACGTCGGCGAAACTGTACGGGGTGGCGCTACGTATATTGCGGAGACAGGACTGGGCCGAGGACGTGCTCCAGGAATGCTACGTCAACATATGGAA
>JBIOVQ010000218.1:0-20208 GCA_044867805.1 Burkholderiales bacterium
CAGACGCCAGACGCCAGACGCCAGACGCCAGACGCCAGACGCCAGACGCCAGACGCCAGACGCCAGCCGTCAGCGCCCGCGCCAGTCGAACTGCGTGATTCGTGATTAATGGTTCGTGATTCGTCTCCCCAGAGGGCGGCAGAAAGCGGCTTGCAGCCTGTAGCTTGAAACGTGAAGCCGGTACTTCTGGCGACTGCCAACTGACGGCTGCATTTCGGCGTATACTGTACGTATTTACAGTATCCAGCCGAAATGCCTTTAAAGACCGTCAGCGGCAAGCACGCCGACCCGCGCAAGGGTCGCGGCGCCGGCATCAATCCCGAAGGGCGCTTCGAGAAGGTCGCGCGCGAAGCGTTCGACGACGGGTGGGATCAACAAGAAGAGGGGCCGTCGGAGGGCGGAACAGGGGCCCCTTCAGGGGATGTGACCCCGGAGACGGTCGTGGAGCCTGGCCTTGATCGAAGCGGAGCAAGGGCGCGGTCATCGGGACAACGAAATGCATCCCCAAGCTCGACGGGACAAGGCGAGCTGCCCCCGCTCAAGACGCACGTCACCATCGAGCACGTGAAGAGCATCATCGCGCGCAACGAGTCGCCCGATATCCCGTTCACGCAGTCGATCAATCCTTACGCTGGATGCGAACATGGATGTGTCTACTGCGTATCGGGCGATACGCGCATCCTCATGGCGGACGGGCGTGCTCGCCCCATGGCCGAGATACGCCCGGGTGATGTTGTCTACGGAACAACCCGCAAGGGTTGGCTCAGGCAGTACGTCAAAAGCACCGTATTGGCGCATTGGAGCGTGATCAAGCCGGCGTACCGAATTACTCTCGAGGACGGGACCTCTCTCGTTGCGGGCCCTGACCACCGGTTCCTCACTGAACGCGGGTGGAAGTACGTGAAGGGGGCTATGGCGGGACCTCAGCAGCGGCCCTACCTCACTACCGGAAACAAGCTGATGGGAGTCGGCGCATTCGGGAGTTCCGTGCCGCAGCAAGGCGATTATTTCCGTGGCTACCTGACAGGTATGATTCGCGGCGACGGATTGTTGGCTTATTACCACTATGAGCGAGCCGGGCGCACTCATGGCGATCAGTACCATTTCCGCCTGGCTCTTTGTGACGCGGAAGGGCTAGAGAGAACGCGCAACTATCTGCAGAATATCGGGATAGAAACGCACGAATTTGTTTTCCAGCGAGCAATAGCAGGACGTCGCTCCCTCAACGCAATCCGTTCTTACTCCCGCCCTTCAGTTGAGCGGATCCGCGAGCTCGTTGCGTGGCCAGTTGATCCCCCCCGGAGCTGGTCTGCCGGGTTTCTTGCGGGGATTTTCGATGCGGAAGGAAGCTACAGCCGGGGAGTGCTGCGGATCAGTAACACGGAACCGGATATCGTCGAATGGCTGTCAAGGTGCCTGCGAGTCTTTGGTTTTCGATTTGTTGTCGAGCAAGTTGTCCGTCCTCCGCTTAAACCGATCCAGGTGGTCAGAGTGACCGGCGGGCTGCGTGAGCATCTGCGTTTTTTCCATTGTGTCGATCCCGCGATCAGGCGCAAATGCAACATCGAGGGCCAATCCGTGAAGAGCGAGGCACGGCTCGGTGTCATCAACATCGAGCCCTATAGCAGGGGAATGCGTCTTTACGATATGACCACAACGACCGAGGACTTCATCGCGAACGGAGTCGTGAGCCACAATTGCTACGCCCGCCCTTCGCACGCGTATCGCAATCTTTCCCCGGGCATCGACTTCGAAACGCGGCTGTTTGCCAAGGTGAACGCGGCGGAGCGGCTGCGCGAAGAGCTGTCGAGGCCGGGCTACCGGTGCGAGGTGATCTCGCTCGGTGCCAATACCGACCCGTACCAGCCGATCGAGCGGGAGCACCGCATCACGCGCGGCATACTGGAGGTGTGTGCGGAGTTCAACCAGCCGGTCGGCATCGTCACCAAGAATGCGATGGTCGAGCGCGACCTCGACATCCTGGCGCCGATGGCGAAGAAGAACCTGGCTGCCGTGTACATTTCATGCAACAACCTCGACCAGGAGCTCGCGCGCCGGCTCGAGCCGCGCTGCTCGGCCCCGACGCGGCGCCTTCAGGCGATGAAGAAGGTCTCGGAGGCCGGCGTCCCGGTCGGCGTGCTGGTCGCGCCCGTGATTCCCTTTCTCACCGATCACCAAGTCGAGCCGGTGCTGGAGGCGGCGTGGGAAAACGGCGCGCGCCAGGCGGGCTACGTGCTGATGCGGCTGCCGTGGGAGGTGAAGGACCTGTTCAAGGACTGGCTCGAGCGCCACTACCCGCTCAAGGCGAAGCACGTCATGAGCCGCGTGCACGAGATGCGCGGCGGGCGGGACAACGATCCCAGGTTCGGCAGCCGCATGAAGGGCGAGGGCGAGCTCGCTCAACTGCTCGCGCAGCGCTTCAAGAATGCCTGCTCGCGACTCGGCTTCAACGCCGGGGCCCGGAACCGCGGCCTCGATACCACGCAGTTCCGGGCACCGCGGCGCGACGGACAGCTGTCACTATTCGACGAGACGTGAGCAATTGACGGCCGCTACCGCGCCGGTGCATTGTTCTGGTTTTGAATCATCCGTGTTTAGCCGCGTTAATCGGCGGTTGCGATTACAAACATGAAAAACGAGGTCAAGCTCTACGTCGGCGATTCGCTCGGCCGCTACGGGTTCCCCAACGGTCACCCGTTCGGGCCGGACCGCCAGGACGCCTTCTGGAAGGAAGCGGTGAAGCGGGGGCTCGACAAGCAGGCGGCGGTCGCCGATCCCCGCATGGCGGCCGAGGAGGAGCTGCACCGCTTTCACACGCCCGACCACGTGGCGTGGGTGAAGGAAAAATCGGAAGAAGGCTACGGCGCCATCGACTACGGCGACACGCCGGCCTACCCGGGGGTCTACGAGGCGGCGGCGACGGTCGCGGGCTCCGCGCTGCACGGCCTCGACACTATCATGAGCGGCGGCGCGCTGCGCACCTTCCAGCCGATTGGGGGGCTGCATCACGCCCGCCCCGGCAGCGCGGCGGGATTCTGCGTGTTCAACGATGTCGGCGTCGTGATCGACACCCTGCGCGGCGAGTTCGGCATCCGGCGCGTCGCCTACGTGGACATCGACGTCCATCACGGCGACGGGCTTTACTACCCGTTCGAGGAGGACGCGGACCTCATTTACGCCGATATCCACCAGGACGGCCGCACGCTCTACCCGGGAACCGGCCACGCGAACGAGACCGGCAAGGGCGCGGCGAAAGGCACCAAGCTCAAAATCCCGCTGCTGCCGGGCATGGGGGACAAGGAGTTCATGCAGGTGTGGCCCCACGTCGAGGACCACCTGCGCAAGTTCAAGCCGGAATTCATCCTGTTTCAGTGCGGCGCCGACAGCCTCGCCGGCGACCCGCTGGCGATGCTGCAATACACACCGGCGCCGCACGCGCACGCGGCGAAGCGTCTCTGCGCCCTGGCGAACGAGATGGCCGGCGGGCGCATCATGGGCTTCGGCGGCGGCGGCTACAATCGCGCCAACCTCGCCGCGGCGTGGTGCGGGGTGCTGGAGCAGTTCATGAAAGGGTCCGGCTGATCGGCCATGGCGGGGATGCGCCCGATGCAGGTCAGCGTGGCCAACCGGTATGCCCCGTACCTTCATGCGTAAGGTGGTTGGCTGCGTGCTCGCGATGGCCGGTGCGCTGGCGCCGGCGGGCGTGAACACGACCCAGGCGCAATCCCGGGATGCTTTCGAGCTGCCACGCAAGCGCATGGTGGAGGAGATCGCCGCGCTGGTGCGCGACACGCGCCACGAGACCGGGCGCGCCAGCCTGTCGGAGCGCGTGATGGAGGCGATGGCGAAGGTGCCGCGCCACGAATTCGTTCCATCGATAGAGCGGCGCAACGCCTACGCCAACCGGCCGCTGCCGATCGGGATGGGCCAGACCATCTCGCAGCCGTTCATCGTCGCCCTCATGACGGACCTCATGGATATCAAGCCGGGCGACAAGGTGCTGGAAATCGGCACCGGCTCCGGCTACCAGGCGGCCGTGCTCGCCGAGCTGGCGGGAATGGTCTATTCCGTGGAGATCGTCGAGCCCCTGGCGCGGGAGGCGCAGCAGCGCCTGGCGCGCCTCGGCTACCGCAACGTGGTGACGCGCGTGGGCGACGGCTACCTGGGCTGGCCGGAGGAGGCGCAGTTCGACGCGGTCATGGTCACGGCGGCGCCGCGTGAAGTGCCGCAGGCGCTGATCGACCAGCTCAAGCCCGGCGGGCGGCTGGTCGTGCCCGTCGGCGGCGAGTCGGCGGGGCAATCGCTGCTGCTGATCGCAAAGCAGCCGGACGGGAGAGTGACGCGCCGCACCGTGCTCGCGGTCCGCTTCGTTCCTCTCAGGGACAAGGCCGGGCGGCAGCAGTAATCGGCCACAAGCCGCAAGCTACAAGTTACAAAAAGGCGCTGCCTGTCGCCTGCAGCCTGAAGCCTGTAGCTTGGAGCTGCCGTATTCACGGCAGCTTCGCAACGAGATCGCGGGCGGTACGCTCGAGCACGGTACGCTGCATCACCGGCTCCTCGCTCATCGATTCCTGTGAAATACGCATCTCCTGCATGCCTTCCCACGCGATCGAGCCGTCGCTGCTGTCCCAGATCTGCAGGAAGAGCCGGACGTGCGCGAACTTGGTCTCCACGATGCGCAGGCCGAGAATCCCGAAGCGTTCTTTCCCGCCCTGGTCGAAGCCCTGCAGCTTGAGCTGGGCGAGATAGCGGGCGCCGGTCGCCGCGCTCACCCGCCGCAGGACATCCCGCGAGAGCAGGCCGGTGTCACGGTAGTCGTCGTACATCCGCCGGTAATCGTCCGCCAGGCCCGCCTTGTTGACGGCGCCCAGCGTTTCGGCCAGCGTCACGACTCGCAGTCCCTGCCGTTCGCGCTTCATCACGTCGGCAAAGGTGAGCGCGACGGCCTGCTTCTCCTGCTCCTGCCCCGTGACGGTCGAGGGCGTGAGAAAAGCGATGCCGGCGGCTTCGAGGTCCCCCGCGCGCAGCGAGATGAGATGCTGTTGCAGATTGGGATAGACCTGCGTACCCGAACAGCCGGCTAGGACGAGGAGCAGCGCCGCCGATGCGAATGCCGCCTGCGCGCGCGTGCGCACCAATCCCGGCATGCAAACTGCTCGCACGCTATTCCGGCTTGATGTTCTGTTCCCGCACCACCTTGACCCAGCGGTCGTAGTCCTTGCGGATACGCCCGCCGAACCGCTCGGGCGTGCCGCCGGAGGGCACCATCCCCTGCTGCTCGAGGTTCCGCTTCATGTCGGGGTCCTGCAGGAACCGGTTCACTGTCGCGTTGAGCTTGTCGACGATCGGGCGCGGCGTGTTCTTCGGCGCCATCACGCCGAACCAGAGCTCGACCTCGTAGCCGGGCAGCGTGTCGTTCAGCGTCGGGACATCGGGCAGCGAGTACCAGCGCTTGGCGGTGGTGACCGCGAGCGCGCGCAGCTTGCCGCCCTGGATATGCGGATAGGTCGGCAGGAGGCTGCCCACGATCAGCTGGACCTGGCCGGAGAGCAGGTCGGGCAGGGCGGCGCCGGTGCTCTTGTAGGCGATGCCGACCATGCTGATCTTCGCCATGTTGATTACGAGCTCGGTCGCGAGGTGAGTAAGACTGCCGACACCCGGCGTCACGTAGTTGAGCTGCCCGGGCCTGGCCTTCGCGAGGGCGATCAGTTCCCTTGCCGTCTTCACCGGCAGCGTCGGGTGGACCGACAGCACGAAGGGCGTGTAGCCGACCTCGGCGACCGGAATGATGTTGTTGATCGGGTCGAACGCGGGCTTGTGGGTCGCGGGCGTCGCCGCAAAGCTGCCCGACATGACCATGAGCGTGTAGCCGTCGGGCAGCGACTTGGCTGTCAGCTCCATCCCGATCAGGCCGCTGGCGCCGCCCCGGTTGTCCACCACGAACTGCTGCTTGAGGCTCTCGCTCAGCTTTTGCGCCACTTGACGCGCGGTAATGTCGCTTCCTCCGCCGGGGGCGAATGGCACGATGACCCGCACCGGCTTGGCCGGATAGTCCTGCGATTGGACGGGGAAAGCGCTCAGGCCGGTCAAGGCGACAAGCGCGGCTATGGGGATGCTCTGTCCTGAAAAGGCCATTTCGGGTCTCCTGGGATGGGGGTCGAACCGGAGCCCGTCCTGCAACATGCGGACTGCCGCCCGTGCGACGCGGCGGCATTGTTGCATCCCGGCGCGCAGCCTGCAAACCGGCGGCGCGCCCCCGGACTCAAGCAACGGAGCGCGGGATCAGAAGCGGTAGCGCACGCCCAGGCGCAGTCCCAGTCCCTGCAGGCGCAGCGTGCTCATATTGGCCGGATCGTTGTAGAGCACGTCGTAGCTCAGCGCCCAGGCCGGCGTGAGCCAGTGCTGGCCCATGAACGTCAGCTGGCGCGGGGCGGTGCTCGTGGGATCGTAGGACGACGTATAGGTTTCCACGTCGCGCCCCAACGCGAGCCCGAACGAGCTGGCCGCGCTGTGGTGGTAGCTGAACTGCAACTGGTATCCCGGGTCGCGGGACGGAGCGAGCGAGTAACCGTTCGGGACGAAAGATTCACCGGGCGCCAGGCCGCGCGCGCCGGTGTCCATGTCGTAGACGCGGTACCTGATGCCCGCGCTCAGCGCGCGTCCGGGCGCGCTCAGTTCCGTGCGAACCTGGCCCGCCACGGTGTAGCGGCGCGGCGCGAACTGGGACTCCTGGGCATAGGCGGCCTCGAGAGAGGATGATCCCCATCCCCGCGGCAAGGCATAGGCGACGCCGCTGTATGCTTCGGCAGGACCGAGGCCGAAGGCGGGCAGATCGCGCGCCCCGCCGTAGAGCGTGAAGTCGGAGCCCCTGGGCTGCCACAGCGACGGACCGTCGCCGCTGTAGAGCGCGTCCGCAGGGGCCGCGCCGGCACGGCTGTCCG
This sequence comes from Burkholderiales bacterium, assembly GCA_044867805.1. Classification (GTDB taxonomy): domain Bacteria; phylum Pseudomonadota; class Gammaproteobacteria; order Burkholderiales; family SG8-41; genus SG8-41. The sequence continues at coordinate 6,942 of JBIOVQ010000218.1, forward strand.
GCCTGAGGCCCAGCCCCGACGAGGTCTGGGGAGAAAGCCCGGATTGCGCGGCGCACAGGCTCGCCGCACCTGCGGCAACCAGTGCAAGCGAAATGACAGAGAGATGGAACCGTTGTCGCATTGCGAGCTGCTGTCCCTGTCGCATGTCGGGCACTTCAACCGGGGCATCCCGGGCGCGCCCTACGCTGACTGCAAGTGTATCAATTTCGGAAGCTGGGGTTGCAACACTGTCTCGCTCACGCAACATCAGGCTACGGGTCCCGTAGCCGAAAATCTACGACGTCACGAACCGCGCGCCGGGGCGCTCGCGTAAGGCCGCGATGCCGGTCAAGTCGTTGACTCAGAACGAAAGATTTTACTCCGCAACGTTGCTGGCCCGGTTGAAAGGCACTAGAATGGCCGCGGTGCTGTCGTCGAAACCCGCTTCCACCTGGAGGAATCAGAATGAAAAACCCGCTCGACTCGCTGTGGGGCACCGTCATCAGCGGCCTGATCCTGACGCTGATCCTCTATAACGTCGTGAAGTACACGCTGCAGTAACCCGGGGGACTGCCATGATGGACTTCATACTGCTCGGCATTGGACGCTGGGTGCATATCGCGGCCGGCGTCATGTGGATCGGCCTGCTCTACTACTTCAATTTCGTCCAGGTGCCGGCGCTGGCGGACGCCGGCAAGGACGGTACCGGGGCCGGCATCACGAAGCACGTCGCGCCGCGCGCGTTGTTCTGGTTCCGCTGGGCTGCGGTGGTGACCTGGCTGGCCGGGGCGCTGTTGCTCGGCGGCAACTTCTTCAAGGCATTCCTGTTCCTGGACAGCGCGTTTTACGCGATCGGCCTGGGCGCCTGGCTCGGCACCATCATGCTCTTCAACGTATGGGTGCTGATCTGGCCCAACCAGAAGAAGATCCTCGGCATCGTCTCGGCGACCGACGAGGAGAAGGGCAGGGCACGCCGCGTCGCATTCCTCGCTTCACGCACCAATACCATGCTCTCGATACCGATGCTGTTCTTCATGGCGGCGGCGGGGCACCAGGGCGTCTTCTTCGGCTAGGCATCGCCGGCTTCAGCGAAAACGCCCGGGTCTCCCGGGCGTTTTTCTTTTGTCGAATCACAAATCACGATTCACGCTCCTTGCTATCGCGCCGGTGGCGCGCGTTCCAACCCCTCGACGCGCGCGCCGGGCTTGATGCCGCGTTTCGCGAACCAGCCCTGGTTCATCTCCAGCGCGTACTTGGCCGGCTTCGCCGCGCCGTGGGAATCCTGCGTGTGCGGCTGCATGTCGGCGATGTTGATGATGCGGCCGCTTTCGTCGAGGAACGCCACCGACAGCGGGATGTAGGTGTTCATCATCCACATCGCGTGCGAGCCGGTCTCGCGGAACACGAACAGCATGCCGCGGTTTTCCGGCAGCACGCGGCGGTGCATCAGGCCCCGCGCGCGTGTTTCCGCCGTTGCCGCCACTTCCGCCGTCAGGCCGTGGCCGTTGATCGTCAACGGGACCTCCGGCAGTTGCGCAACTGCCGGTGCGCCGGCAAGCCAGAGCGGCAAGAAAAGGACGGCGCGGGCGTTCGGCATGGCGAATATCAACGCCTCAACGGGGCGTGCTGTTGACCAGCCATTCGGAGATGGCATTCAGCAGCTCGGTCACCTCGCCGATCGGCGCCAGCACCTCGATATCCGCGTCCGGGTGCCGGGCGCTCACCTCTTTCAGCAGGCGCGGGAGGTCCTTCTTCAGGTGACCGCCCTGGGCGAGGAACAGGGGGGCGACGGTGATCCGCGTGTGGCCATTCTCCACCAGCCGCGCGACGCAGTCGGCGAGGGCCGGCTGCGTCAGCTCCAGGAACGCGAGCTCTACCGTGAGGTCCGGTCGGCGTTGGGCGACCGCCTGCCGGATCGCGCGAAACGGCTCGCTCCATTGCGCGTCGCGCGCGCCGTGCGCGAACAGCACCAGTGCGGATTTCTTCGCGGCTGCCATGGCTGGCGCTGGATCTCCGTTATCGCAGGGAAAAAGGCGTGAATCGTGATTCGTGAATCGTGAATCGACCCAGAAGGCGAAAAGCGGCGGCGGGTCCCGCCGCAAGCAAGCTTCGAATCACAAATCACCAATCACGAATCACGCTTTCATCGACCAGTGCTGCCGAAGCCGCCCGCTCCGCGGCTGCTGGCGCCGAAATCCTCGACGACGTCGAAGGCGACCTGCACCACCGGCACCACGACCAGCTGGGCGAGCCGCTCCAGCGGGTTGATGGTGAAGGCGGCCGTGCCGCGGTTCCAGGTCGAAACGAGGATTTCCCCCTGGTAGTCGGAATCGATCAGCCCGACCAGGTTGCCCAGCACGATGCCGTGCTTGTGGCCGAGGCCGGAGCGCGGCAGGATCACTGCCGCCAGGCCGGGGTCTCCCAGGTGGATCGCAATGCCGGAGGCGATCAGCTCGGACTGGCCGGGCGCGAGGGTCAGCGGCGCCGGGATGCAGGCGCGCAGGTCGAGTCCCGCCGAGCCGGGCGTCGCATACTGCGGTAGCTGGCCGCGCAGGCGGTCGTCCAGCATTCTGACTTCGATTCGTCTCACGACGCGGTAAGGGGTATGGTCGGATGAGCAGCGGCGCCCGCGCGACGGCGGGCAAGGAAATCAGGCGCCGATCACGGATCTCCGCTTGCGGCCCGCGGGCCGGTAGAGCTTCGCAATGTGCGCGATCAGCTGGCGCGCGACGATTTCCTTCGGCGCTCGGGGGAGCTTGTGCGCCCCCTTGTCGTCGAACAGGGTGACCTCGTTGTCATCCGCGCCGACGGCGGTCTGCGCAAGGTTGGCGGCGATCAACGGCACCTTCTTGGCGCGGCGCTTGGCCTCTGCCTGCCGCCGCAGGTTGCGGCTTTCCGCCGCGAAGCCGACGCAGAAGGGCGGACGGGGCCGGCTGGCGACCCACGCCAGTATGTCCGGATTGGGCGTGAATTCGAGCTTGAGGCGGTCGCTCGTCTTCTTCATCTTGTGGCGGCTCGGACGGGTGGCGCGGTAATCGGCAACCGCGGCGACGCTGATGAATATATCCGTGTCGGCGACGTGCTTCTTCACGGCATCGAACATCTCGCGCGCCGATATCACGTCCGTGCGCCGCGCGCCGGCGGGCGTCGCCAGCGCGGTGGGCCCGGAGATGAGCGTGACCTTCGCACCGGCTTCCACCGCTGCGCGCGCCACGGCGTAGCCCATCTTGCCCGAGCTCTGGTTGGTAATGCCGCGAACGGCGTCGATTGCCTCGAACGTCGGGCCGGCGGTGATCAGCACGCGCGTCCCGCGCAGTACCTTGGGCGCGAGGAAGCCCGTGACGGCTTCCGCGATCTGCTCGGCTTCGAGCATGCGGCCCATGCCGATCTCGCCGCAGGCCTGGTCGCCGCTCGCGGGCCCCAGCACCGCCACGCCGTCCCGCAGCAGGCGGTCGATATTGCGCTGGGTCGCGGGATGGTCCCACATCTGGCGATTCATGGCCGGCGCCACGATCAGCGGGCATTCACGGGCCAGGCACAGCGTCGAGAGCAGATCATCGGCGAGGCCGTTCGCGAGCTTGCCGATGAAATCGGCAGTGGCAGGCGCCACCACGATCGCGTCCTTGCCGCGCGACAGCTCGATATGCGCCATGTTGTCCGGGACGCTGGCGTCCCACAGGTCGCTGTGCACCGGCTTGCCCGACAGCGCCTGGAAGGTGGCGGGAGCTACCAGGCCGCGGGCTGCCTCGGTCATGACGACCTGCACGTCGATGCCGTTACGCATCAGCTCCCGCGTCAGCTCGGCGGCCTTGTAGGCCGCAATGCCGCCGGTCACCCCGAGAACAACCGATTTGCGCGAACTTTCAGCCATATAGCGCTGCAAAGTGTACCTGTAAATGCCGTGGACCGTAAACAGTGAACAGCAAGCGACTATCCAATCAGAAAGTATGCGAACTGCGTAAACGCCGCGCATGGCCGGCCCGTTAAGGAGTCATCGAATCACGAATCACCAATCACGAATCACGCCTTATGTCCATTGCCGACTGGCCGATAGACGACCGCCCGCGCGAGAAACTGATCGCGAAGGGCGCGGCTGCCTTGTCCGATGCCGAGCTGGTGGCGATTTTCCTGCGCACCGGCGTCCGCGGCCGCAGCGCGGTCGACCTTGCGCGCGAGTTGATGACGCGATTCGGCTCCTTGTCCGCGTTGTTCGCGGCTGATGCGGCCGCACTGTGCTCGGTGGTGGGGCTCGGCGCCGCGAAGGCCTCGCAGCTGTCGGCGGTGATGGAGATGGCGCGGCGCGCCTTGAAGGAAAAGCTCGACCGCGGCTCCGCGCTGGGCTCGCCCCAGGCGGTGCGCGACTACCTGCGGCTGAAATTGCAGGACCGGCCGCACGAGGTATTCGTCGGCGTTTTCCTCGATGCCCAGAACCGGGTGCTTGCGGTGGAAGAGCTGTTCCGCGGCACGCTCACCCAGACCAGCGTCTACCCGCGGGAAGTGGTGAAGCGCGCCCTCCACCACAACGCGGCCGCGCTGATCTTCGCGCACAACCATCCGTCGGGCATCGCCGAGCCCAGCCGGTCCGACGAAACGCTCACCCAGGCGCTCAAGCAGTCGCTGGCGCTGGTGGACGTCAAAGTGCTCGATCATTTCGTCATCGGGGCCGGGGCGGCGATGTCCTTCGCCGAGCGCGGGCTCTTGTAAATCGGAACCGCAGATGAACGCAGATGAACACAGATTTGAACTCAACCAAATCACCAAGAAGATCATTGGTTGCGTTTATCGCGTGAGCAATACGCTCGGATGTGGATTTCTCGAGAAAGTCTATGAAAACGCCCTTGTGATTGAGCTAAATCGCGCCAGGCTCCAGTTTCAACAGCAGCATCCGATCAAGGTCCTGTACGATAGCTTGACAGTTGGGGAGTTCGCGGTTGATCTCCTGGTCGAGGACCGGGTCATCGTCGAATTAAAAGCAACCAAAGCCTTCGATGAGATACATTCTGCTCAGTGCATGAACTATCTACGGGCGAGCAATTTGAACATTTGCTTGTTGGTCAATTTCGGCGCTCCTCGGGTCCAGATCAAGCGCATTGTTTCCAATTACTAGAGTCGCCGCCCAGCGGTGGATTACGCGGATTTTGAGTGCCTTTGTCAGCGTTTATCGGCGTTCATCTGCGGTTGCGTGTTCGACTTAGAGAAAGCTTGAGGCGGAGCCGAAAAGCCTGTAGAATCCGCGCCTTTCGAGATTCCGGAGCTTTTCATCATGTCCCGCGTCTGCCAGGTCACCGGCAAGAAGCCGATGCTGGGTAACAACGTTTCCCACGCGAACAACAAGACGCGGCGGCGCTTCCTGCCGAATCTGCAGTATCGCCGCTTCTGGGTCGAGGCCGAGAACCGCTGGGTCAGCCTGCGGGTATCGCAGGCGGGCCTGCGCACCATAGATCGCAAGGGTATCGAGACCGTGCTGGCGGAGATGCGCAAGCGCGGCGAGAACGTCTAATAGACAGGATTAACAAGCTTCAAACCACGCCTTGTTCTTGATGGCTTTTGCTTTAGTCCTGTAAATCTTGTAAATCCTGTCCATTCGCTTTTAACAGGAGTCGAAGCATGCGCGAGAAGATCAAGCTCGAATCCACCGCCGGCACCGGCCACTTCTACACCACGACCAAGAACAAGCGCACCATGACGGAGAAGATGGAGATCAAGAAGTACGACCCGGTGGCGCGCAAGCACGTCGTCTACAAAGAGACGAAGATCAAGTAGCCGCCGGGCTCCGGCGGCTATCCCCGCGCAGGCGGGGATCCAGCCGCAACAAAAAAGCCCGCCTAGGCGGGCTTTTTTTTCGTCCGGTCACCGGTCACCGGTCACCGGTCACCATTCACCGAAGTCATCAGGCGTAGCTGCGCAGCCGCCGTGAAAACTGCTGCAGGGCCTCTATCCCGCTAGCTTCCGCGCGCAGGCACCAGTCTTCCAGCTGGCGCACCAGCTGTTCCTTGGACAGGCTGGAGCGCTGCCACAGCTCGGCCAGCTCCTGGCGCATGGCATACACGGTGGCCAGGACCCTGCTCTTGTCGAGCGCGTCGTGCATGTTCGCGCGAACGTGCGCCGGCATCACGCTGCTGTCGCTATGGAGCATGCGCTTGATCGCCCCGACGTCCACCCGGACCGCGCGCGCTTTCAGGCTGCGGATCTCGTCGGCGCAGGTCCGGCGCAGCGACTTGGCGTACTTGGCAAGCACTTCATAGCGATGGGTAATCACCGCCTGCACCGTGGCGAAGTCGCACCGCGTCTTGGCCGTGTCCAGCTTCAGCTCGGGTGCGACCTTCTTGACCTGCGCGAGCCCGAGCCACTCGAGCACGCGGATATATTGCCAGCCGATGTCGAATTCGTACCAACGGATGGAGAAGCGGGCGGAGGTGGCGTAGGCGTGATGGTTGTTGTGCAACTCTTCACCGCCGATGAGGATCCCCCACGGCACGATGTTGGTGCTGGCGTCCTCCGGCTGGAACGTGCGGTAGCCCCAGTAGTGGCCGATGCCGTTGATGACGCCGGCGGCGAGGAACGGTATCCACGCCATCTGCACCGCCCAGATCGCGATACCGATGAATCCGAACAGCACGAAGTTGATCGCCATCAGGAGCGAAATGCCGATACGGTCGTGCGAATAGAGCTTGTGCTCGAGCCAGTCATCGGGGGTGCCGGCGCCGTACTTCTCGAGCGTTTCCTGGTTACGCGCCTCGACGCGATAGAGTTCGGCGCCTTCCCAGAGCACCTTCTTGATGCCGTAAATCTGGGGGCTGTGCGGGTCTTCCTCGGTTTCGACCCTCGCGTGATGCTTGCGATGGATCGCGGCCCAGGCCTTGGTCACCATGCCGGTGGTGAGCCACAGCCAGAAGCGGAAGAAATGGCTGACTGCCGGGTGCAGGTCGAGCGCGCGATGCGACTGGCAGCGGTGGAGAAAGATGGTGACCGCGGCAATGGTGATGTGGGTAACGGCCAGCGTGTAGACCACGTAGCCCCACCACGGTATGTCCCAGACCCCTGTAAACATTGGCCTCCTCTACTTCAAGTTATGCGACTATGCGACTGGGCCAACCACTGGCGGCAGTCTACCCAAATTCACTGTGCAGGAACAGGTCGTTCGGCACGCGGAAGCGCGGGTTTCCACCCTAGCTAACTGATTCAAAAGAACAACTCATTCGCTGTTTTCTTGAGACCAGTGCCGACCCACATCGTTCAAATGGGGTTTGACACGGCCGATTTAAAGCCTTTGCGCCGGCAATTTTCCTGCCTGGGGGATCGATCCGGCTCGAATCGCCGCACCCCACGGAAATCGCCGCCCCGGGACGCGGACCCGGCCGCCTCCGGCCTCGATGGGACGCGGGCGTAGAATGGACGCGGAACGTCCGATGATGGGGCTCGAATGAACGAGAGCTATCGGCGTACGCACGAGGAGATAGCCGGCCGACTTCGCGAGCGCGACGCCGAGCAGGCGGTCGCCCGCATCGCGTCGGCCGACAAGGCCGCCGGCCTCCCGGTCTTCGGGGAGAGGGCCATGCGCGAGTTCGAGCGGAGCTCGTCGCCCATGCGGATCTTCGACCTCGCGACCTTGAAGTTTCTGGCGGTGAACGACGCGGCTGTGTCGTTCTACGGCTACAACCGCGAGGAGTTCCTCGGCATGTCGGTCACGGACCTCCGCCATCCGGACGAGCACGGTGCGCTCAGGAACAGCCTCGCGGAACAGTCGGACTATCTCCGCCACCGTCCGCCGCGCCGCCACGTCACGAAGTCGGGCGAAATCATGACGGTGGAGCTTGTTACCCAGGACATCCTCTACAACGGGCGCCGGGCGAGGCTGAGCCTGACCATGGACCTCACGGGACGCCTGCGCATGCAGGAGCTGCTCTGGCAGCGCCAGGAGGAGTTCGAGAGGCTGGTGGAGCACTCGCCCGACATCGTGTCCCGGATCGATCGCAGCTACCGCCATCTCTACGTGAATTCGGCCGTTACCGCGGCGACCGGGCGGTCCCCGCAGGAATTCATCGGCAGGACCGTTGCGGAAGTGGGCATGTCCCCCGAGCTCACGGCGCGATGGCTGGCGGTACTGAAAGAAGCCTTCGCGACGGCGCGCGAGCAGAGCCTCGAGTGTGCCTTTACCGGACCCGGTGGCGAACGCCATTACGAATCGCGGATCATCCCGGAGCGGGGCGCCGACGGGGGGATCGAAACGGTACTCGTGGTCACGCGCGACTTTACCGAGCGCAAGAAGGCCGAGAACGAAGCGCAGCGTCAGAAGAACCTGCTCGCGGCGATCATCGATAACTTGCCGGTAGGCGTCTTCATCAGGGACGCGGAGACGCTGCGCTATGTCGCTCGCAACCGCTTCCTGGAAAAGTCCAACGGCTACAAAGTGGATACCTCGATCGGCAAATCCGCCTACGATCTGTTCCCGCGAGATCAGGCCGATATCTGCGTCACCACCGACCGCAAGGCGCTGGAAAGCGGAGAGATGGTGGAGGTTCCCGAACAGGAAATGCTGGGACGGTCGGGCGAGCCGCGCCTGTTTCACGTTCGCAAGGTTCCCTTGCGCGGAGAGGATGGCACGCCGCAACTCCTTGTCGGCATTGCCGACGACATTACCGACCGCAAGCGCGCCGAGAACGCTCTGCGGGAAAGCAACGAGTTTCTGCACAGCGTGATCGAGAGCAGCCGCGACTGCATCAAGGTGCTCGATCTCGACGGCCGGCTGCAGTCGATCAACGCCGGCGGCCAGCGCCTGATGGAAATAGACGATGCCATCGCGCTCGTGGGTAAGTTGTACCTGGATTTCTGGAGCGGCGAGGATCGTGTCACCGCCGAAAAGGTCCTTCGAATCGCGCGCGGTGGAGACATGGGCCGGTTCGAGGGTTTTTGCCCTACCGTCAGGGGCCATCCAAAGTGGTGGGATGAGATCGTTACGCCAATACTCGACAAGCACGGGCGGCCACAAAAACTGCTCGTGGTTTCACGTGATATCACCGACTATAAACGCGCCGAAAACGCGCTGCGCGAGAGCGAGGAGAGATTCCGCCAGCTTGCCGAAAACATACGCCAGGTGTTCTGGATCGCCACGCTGCCCCTGGACAAGCTGATCTATATCAGCCCGGCCTACGAAGAAATCTGGGGCAGGAGCAGGGACTCGCTGTATCGCAATCCCCGAAGCTGGATGGATTCCGCGCATCCCGACGATCTGCCGCGGGTGAGAGCCGCGGCGGAGAGCATGGCGCGCGGCCGGCCGCTGGACGTCGAGTACCGCATCATCCGCCCGGACGGAACGCTGCGGTGGATACGAGACCGCTCCTATCCGATGAAGGCGGCCGACGGCACGCAGGTCGCCTGCGGCATCGCGGAGGACATCACCGACCTGAAGGCCGCGGAGCAGGAGAAGCTGACGCACGCCATACACCAGCGCGATGCGCTGGTGCGCGAGGTGCACCACCGGATCAAGAACAGCCTGCAAGGCGTCGTGTGGCTGCTGCGCCAGAAAATCAGAAAGCATCCCGCGGTCGCCCCGGATATCGAGGAGGCGATCGGGCAATTGCAGTCGCTGGCGCTGGTCTATGGGCTGCAGGAGACACGCCCTGATGGCTTGCTGAGCCTTGCGGAAATCACGGATGCAATCTGCTCGTCGGCGGAAAAGCTGGTCGGTGGTCGCGTGAACAGGGCGTTCGGGCGGGAGACCCGGCGCCAGGCGTGCATCGCCGGCGTGGAGGCGGTGTCGGTAGCAGTGGCCCTCAACGAGCTGGTCTTCAACGCACTGAAGCATCAACCGGCGCCGGCGGGCAGGAAACGCGCAACGGTACGGTTGAGCGAAGCACCGGGGGCCGCGGAAATTCGCATCACGAACCGCGGGCGCCTGCCGCGGAGCTTCGATTTCGAGCGGGGGCGTGCCGTGGGCTACGGTCTCGGGCTGGTGCGGACCCTGCTCGCCCCTCCTGGTGGAGCGATCACCTTCAACGGGGGGCGCGGCAGGGTGGAGGTCAAGCTGACGCTCGCCCCGCCGTTGCTGGCGGGACAGCGCAAGGCCTATGCAAAGTGAGCAAAAGGTAGCGACGCAGGACGGAAAGCAGGAGCAACGGCACATCCTGGTGGTGGACGATGACCGGCTGGTGCTCGCCGCGCTGTGCGAGGGGCTGCGGTCGGCCGGCTATCGCGTGACGGGGACGGCGACGCCCGAAGACGCCCTTGGCATCGCCGAACGCGACGCGCCTGACCTCGCGCTGCTCGACGTGCGCATGCCGGGCATGGACGGCATCGAGCTCGGCAGGAAGTTGCGGGAGCTGGGCGCGATACCGTTCCTCTACCTCTCCGCGTACGGCGACAGCAAGATCGTCGGCCAGGCGGTCGAGGAAGGCGCTCTGGGCTACCTCGTCAAGCCGCTCGACATCCAGCAAATCGTGCCCTCGATCGAGGCCGCGCTGACGCGTGCCCGGGACATCGCCCGGCTGCGCCGGAGCGAAGAGCAGCTCACCACCGCCCTGGCAGGCAATCGCGAGATCAGCATGGCGGTGGGGCTCCTCATGATGCGCGACCGCATGAACCGCGAGCAGGCGTTCGAGACGCTGCGCGGCAACGCGCGCGCGCAGCGCAGACCGATTGCCAAAGTCGCCAAGGAGCTGCTCGCCTCCGCTGAAAATCTATATACAATCAAGAAGTTGGAAAAGAGCGGCGGGCGCAAGAAGCGATCCGATACCTAAAGGTCCCGAAATTCTTACGAAATTCTGAAATGGGGAACCTGATTCGGTTTTGCAGAAAGAGCTTGCAACTGATTGAATTGAAGTTCTAAAGTATCCCATAAGCGGCCCCACCCCCGCCGCTGTCTGCGTTCTTCGTCGTTGCGGTATATCGCTGCCCAGTCCCCGCAGCGTGACCGGCCCGGGCCCAGGACCTGCCCCGCAAATAACGGTGTTGCTCCGTTCGCGTTTTTTCTGCGCGGGTGAAGGAGGAACTGGCTGTGCGGGAAGGGGTAAGGCGACAGGGGGCCGCCGGTGAACTCGCCGGTGCGCGTATGCCCGGACCGCCGGGGGCATGCTGCACTGGCACCCGATCCCCGCTGCATTGCACATCACGCCTGGCTTTCCGCCTGGCAGTGGGCGCACTGGCCGCGCTGGCCTTGACCCACGCACATGCCGCCGGACTGCAGGTGGCGGATCTTGCGGATCTCTCGCTCGAGCAGCTCGCCAATATCGAGGTGACGTCGGTATCCCGGCGGGCGGAGCGCCTGGCGGATGCGGCGGCGTCGATCTACGTCATCACCAGCGACGACATCCGGCGTTCGGGCGTCACCAGCCTGCCGGAAGCGCTGCGGCTCGCCCCCAACCTCCAGGTAGCGCGGACCAGCTCGAGCGCCTACGCCATCAGCGCCCGCGGCTTCAACAACTCCATCGGCAACAAGCTTCTCGTCCTGATCGACGGCCGAACGGTCTACACGCCGCTGTTCTCGGGGGTGTTCTGGGACTCGCAGGACGTCATGCTGGAGGACATCGACCGCATCGAGGTGATCAGCGGGCCGGGCGGGACCCTGTGGGGGGCCAACGCCGTGAACGGAGTGATCAACGTCATCACGCGTCAGGCGCAGGCGACCCAGGGGACGCTGGTGGCTGCCGGCGGCGGAAATCTCGAGGCCGGAGGGAGTGTTCGACAAGGAGGGAAGTTCGGCGCCGACGGCCACTACCGCGTTTACGGAAAATACTTCGACCGCGACAATACCAAGCGCGCCAACGGCACCGCGGTGGCCGACGGCTGGGACAAGGGACAGGCCGGCTTCCGTGCTGACTGGTCCAGCGGCGCCAGCCGGGGGTTCACCGTGCAGGGCGACTTCTACGACGGCAAGGAAGAGGAGGCGCCCACCGGCAAGATCAACATCTCCGGGGCCCACCTGACCGCCCGCTGGAACGAGCGGCTCGCGGGCGGCTCGGACCTGCGCGTCCAGTTCTATTACGATCGCACCAAGCGCGACCAGGCCATCTTCGGTGAGACGCTGGACATCCTGGATGTGGAGCTGCAGCAGGCCCTGCCGGCCGCGGGCGCCCACCGGATTCTGTGGGGCGGCGGCTACCGTTCCGCGAAGGACAGCATCCGCAACAGCCCGGGGTTCGCGTTCCTTCCGGCCGACAAGGACCTGGCCTGGGCCAACGTATTCGTGCAGGACGAGATACGGCTCAGCGAAGGTCTCGAACTGACGATCGGCATCAAGCTCGAGAGCAACGACTACACCGGCTGGGAGACCCTGCCGAACCTGCGCCTCGCCTGGAAGCCGTCGGCCACCCAACTGCTCTGGACTGCCCTTTCGCGCGCGGTGCGCGCCCCGGCCCGGCTCGATCGCGATCTATTCTTCACGAGTCCCCAGTTTCAGCTCAACGGCGGGCCGAACTTCCGTTCCGAGGTCGCCAACGTGTTGGAGGTCGGAAACCGCGGTCAGCTATCGAGCGCGTTTTCGTACTCGATCACGGCGTTCTACCACGACTACGATCACCTGCGCAGCCTGGAACTGGGACCCACTGGCGGTTTGGTCATCGCCAACGGGGTCGAGGGAACGACGAAAGGGATCGAGGCGTGGGGCGCCTGGCAGGCCACGAAGCCATGGCGCCTGAGCGCCGGGGGAATGTACCTCGACAAGGATCTCAAGAGCAAACCCGGCAGCCTCGATCCGACCGGACCCGACGCGCAGGGCAACGACCCCGAATACCAGTGGCAGTTGCGATCGAGCCTGAACCTGACGGATCGGCACGACTTCGACGTCATCGTGCGGAATGTCGGATCCCTGCCTAACCCGGTTGTTCCTGCTTATGTCGCGGTGGACGTGCGGCTTGGATGGCGGCCGATCCGCGACGTGGAGCTGTCGCTGACGCTGCAGAATCTGTTCGATGCCGAGCACCCTGAATTCGGGTCTGCGACCGGAACGAACCCGCGCAGCGAGCTCGAGCGCGGCGCATTTCTCAAGCTGCTGTGGCGACTGTGACCAGCGACCTGAACAGCGCGGTTTCAGTGAAAAACCCGCCGGTCCGCGGGTGCGCGGCCCGCTGCCTGCGCGGGATGGGAGCATTGATGTGCGCCGCGCTTCTTGCGTGGGTAACTGCGACCGCGTCCTGGCACGTGAGCGCCGCCGAGGATCCCGAATCACTCGAGCTGCGCGTCAAGGCGGCCTTCCTCTACAAGTTCGCGGGCTACGTGGAATGGCCAACGAAATCGTTCGCGGGCCCGGAAACCCCCGTCACGATCGGGGTGATCGGCTCCGAGTCGCTGGCGA
>JBIOVQ010000219.1:0-17603 GCA_044867805.1 Burkholderiales bacterium
GCGCTCGCGCAGTTCGGCGATGCGTACCGACGCTATATGCAGGCGACGCCCGCCTTCATCCCGCGCTTTGGGGCGCGACGGTCTGGAGCGACATGACGATGCCCGGCTGCGAGCCGGCCAAGGGGCCTTTCGGGAAATCGAAGCTCGGCGCAGCCGGTACGCCAATTCCCCCTGTTACGAAGCGTTACAAAATTTCCGCTTGAATCTGCTGTCCATCATCCCGACTGCATTAGTAAGCGCAGGCCGGTCCGGTTCTTGATCTGGATCAAATTCCGGGGATGGGGGCGGGGTTGGTGTCGCGCGATTGCCGTCAAACAGTACGACTCAACCAACCGCAAGGAGACGATGATGAAGAAGCTGTTGATTGCCGCTACCCTGACTGCCGCCGCCATCGCGGCCACCCCGCTGCTCGCGCAAACCGGCGAGAAGCCGGCACAAACCGCGGCGACGGAAGGCTGCGCCATGGGTGGTGAACATGGCAACCGCGAAGCTCGGCATGCGCAGATGCAGGCGCGCATGCAGGCGATGCACGCTCAGATGGGATCGCACGAAGGCCGCGGTCCGCGCCGGGGCGAACATAACGAGCACCAGCGCTGAACCGTCGCGGGAAAAAAGCTCCCCGCAAGCAAGACGCCGCGCGGTTTTCGCCGCGCGGCGTTTTCAATTTAGGCCCCTGTCGGGCCAGGCCTATTGGGACAGTACGTAATCGACCGCCGCCTTGAGCTCGGCTTCGGATGCCGCCGCCTTGGGATGCCCCTTGCCCTCCTTGAGCTTTGCCACCAGCGCCGCGCTCTTGCCCTTGTTCTTCGCGGCGATATCCTTGAATGACGGGCCAACCTTCTTCTCGGCGACGGCGTGACAGGTAAGGCAACCCTTCGCCTTCACCACGTCGGCGCCGGACTGCGCTAGCGCGACGCCCGCCGCAATTGCGCCCGCCGCTGCCACCACGAACCGCAGGTTGCTCATTGAAGCCTCCTTTTCGAGCTAGAGTCGCCCGTATTCTACCTGTGTGGCCGGCGGCGGCGCGGGCCGCCCTGCCCTGTTGGAATTACTTCAACCGGGTCGCTTCGATCGCAGCCTTCGCCCCGAAACCCACGGTGACGGGGAACGAGATCTGGTGTCCCCGGGACGTGATGTTGTCGTCGTGGACGGCGAACCCGAAGTTGTAGGCCTTGCCTGCTCTCAGCGCCTTGTCGTCCGCGTTCGCCAGGTTGAGGGGACGGACCCACTCGACGGTCCACATGCCGTCTTTCCACACGCCCTTGGCGTTCCTGTTGTCGGCGGCCGAGCCCGCTGCCTCGGTCCGGCTCAGATAGTACTGCGGCAGCAGATCGCCCGCTTTCCATCCCGTCTTGGGATCGAACGGCACGGCGTTCTCCCCGGGCACCAACGCCGTCGGCGACTTCCGCATCGTCGCCTCGGTGAGCGCCGATGCGCCGACTTTCCTCGCGTCGTACATGTATCTCGGCTGCCGCGTCTTGGCATCCAGGTTGGAAGTAAACGGGTTCCTGCCCGCGTCGAAGTTGCGCCACTCGAGCACGTAACCGTCATCCGCCATGCCGACCGGGTTGGAGCGGTGCGCGCGCCACTGGATGAGATCGAGGAAGCCGCCTGATGCCTTGATCTTCTCGATTTCCGCCACGGTCCTGCCATTCTCCCACGAGGCCTGACCGTCGGTCCGGGTCGAGGGCAGGAACTTGCGCACGTCGTTGCGCTTGATCGCGGCATACAGCGGATTCGCCAGAACGTTCGCCGTCGTGGGTTGCTGCGGCATGTCGCGCTCGCCGCGGTGGCAGGTGAGCCAGCAGCCCTGGTTGGCGAAACCCGGCACCGACCCGTCGTCGATCATCATCGAGAGCCGGTCCTCGTAGATCGCCGGCTGCTCGCCCTTGCGCGCCGCGGCGGCGAGCCTCGGTGCGCCGTACGCCTTCCATTCCTTCCCGTCGTAGCGATAGACGGGATAGGCGTCGCCCGGCCGGTTGGCCTGCGTCCGCCACTGGAACCGGAAATAGGCGTTCTCGTTGTCGTACGCTACCTGCACGTTCAGGCTGACGGTGCCGTTCTTCCCGCTCACGGGGGCGGGCTCGAGCGGATTCGCCTTCACCAGCTTGGTGCCGAGCTTTTCTTCCTGGCCGCTGTGGCAGGTCACGCACGATGTCCCCTGGGCAACCAGCGCAGCGCCGGGGTGATCCTGGCTGCGCAGCCACTGGAAGGACGACTGCGCCGGGTAGAACAGGGTCAGCGTCGTGGCCGGGACGCGCGACCAGTCCGGCCTGGATGAATCGGCAGCCAGCATGGCGCAGCCGGCCACGACCGCCCCGGCGGCCACCGTAAGGGATATCGCATTGAAAGGTTTCATAATGCCTCCGAGCGAGCGCTGCACGAAAAGCGACCAACGGCGCCGGGCGCAACGGGAACACCGCGCACGGATGCCAACCGGGATGAACGGTAGCCGGGGCCACGGCCGGCGTTATTGATTTAGATCAAACCGGCGCCGGACGCTGTGCTTCGCGCGAGGCTGCCCGCGCCCAAGCGATCGTTATCGCGACAACACGTATTCCACCGCTGCCTTGAGCTCGGCATCGGTGGCCGCGACCTTGGGATGCCCCTTACCTTCCTTCAGCTTGGCCGCCAGCATGCCGGCAGCCTTCGCGTCGCCCTTGTGCTTGGCCGCGACGTCCTTGTACGAGGGCCCGACCTTCTTCTGGTCCACCGCGTGACAGGTGAGGCAGCCTTTCGCTTTCACCACGTCGGCGCCGGACTGGGCAAAGACCACGCCCGCCGCGATCGCGCCCACGACTCCCACCAAAAACCGCAGATTTCCCATGTAGTCCTCCATTTCGGGTTGATCGTGCCGGAATCCTAACGCGCGAGCGGCCTCCCCCGTTTACCAAAACCGGGGGCGGACATACTGCGCGTCAGCCGCTATTGCCAGCGGTAATAGTACGTTACGCCGAAGAAATTGACCGTCTGGGTCGGGTCCTGGGTGATGCGCGTGCCATCCGCGTACTGCCACGTTGCCCAGGTCCAGTCGTCGGTCTTGAAGCGGTCGTAGATGTAGTCGAGCCGCACCCCCGAGTTCTTCTGCAGCGCGTACTTGCCGAACAGGTTAATCCGCGTCAGCTTGGTGGATATGTCCGGAGGCAGCACAACGTTCGCCGCGAACGAGCCGACGAGGGCCTGCTGCCGGTACTCGTCCGTGATGTCGGAATAGCTCGCTTCCGCGCCGACTTCCAGCCTTCCCGCGGGCTTGCCGCGGAATCCCAGGCCGAAGCTGTCGCTGGTGTTGCGCAGGTCAGCCCTCCAGATCGGGTTTGGCGTAAGCGCGGTACAGGCACCGGCAGTGACGCCCATGCAGGTAACCTGCTCGGCCTTCGTGTCGTTGTAGGTGTACCAGGCATTGGCCTGCCAGCTCTCCGTGAACGCGTAGGCGGCGTCGAGCGAGTAGGTCCGCGCGCTGCCTTCCATGGGGCCAACGGGCGAGCCGTCGCGGGTTTCGTAGTCGTCGCGCGCCTCGTCCACGGAGAAGTTGAGCGTCAGCGGCTCGCTCACCTGCCAGTTGACCGAAAGCCGCACCTTGTCGCGCTTGCGGTCCGCGAGGTGGATCGGCGCGATGAGGTTGCTGCCGGTTGCACCGCCGTTGAGCGTTGTCTGCTGGAACGGCGAGCCGTCGCGGTCGCTGCGGACGTAGGAAAGGGCGCCAGTAACCGTTTCCGACATCATGCGCCGTAGTTCGGCGCGATATGAAATCTCTTCGGTTGTATCTCTGAAGCTCACGACCCGTACCGGCGAAGTATTGCGCTCCTTCTCCTCGTAGCCGATGCCGCCGGTCACGCGGAAGGCGTTGGGGAGCGCGTAGCTCGCTTCCGCCTTGCCGGTCGTCGTCTTGATGGAACGCGGCTCGTTCTGGCCATTGTGGGTGTTCCCGACAACAGCGGTTTGATAGGTCCGCACCGGCGTCTTGTCGTCGCGGTCCTCGTAGCGCAGGTCCGCGAACAGCGTCAGCTTCGGTATCGGTCGCGAGGTCACGCCGGCTTGCATTAGAGTGGTGTCCACGCGCCCCCCCAGGTTAGTGCCTATGCCCGCCTGGACGGGAGTGACCGCGATGAAGGAGTCTTCCTGAGTCGCTTTGGCGTAGGCCACCTTGAAATTACCGCGGGTGGTAGGCGTAAATCCGTAGCCGCCGGTGAGATAGAGCTGGTGGGACTGGTTGTCCGGTGGCAGCCCGATCGGAGTGATGGTCGATGACCCACCGGTCAGGTCGAGGCGGTTGAACTCGTTGTTGAACATCGTCCCGTAATAGCCCCCCGAGAGCTGGAGCTGCGAGCCCGTGTAGTTGATCTTCGCGTCGAGCTGGCGAGTGGTGGAATTGATCGGTTCGGGCGCAAAGTCGAAGTTCCCGAACACCGGTCCTCCGACGACCCCGCCCCCGGTGTTGCCGCGGGCAAATATGCGCGCGCCTTCTTTCTCCTCGTTGCGGAAGCGTGCCTGGAAGTCCCAATTGCCGTAGAGAAATTTCTCGAATCCAAGGCCGACCCTGTCGCGCACGGTCTTGAGCTCGATCGGCGAACCGGGTGTCGCCGTCGGGATTGTCAGATTGCTCGTGCCGATTCCGCCTACCGCGGTGATCGGTGTCAGCGGCTCGAAGCGCGGTATGCGGTCGTATTCGAGGTAGTAGCCCCAGTTGCCTTGGCGCGAGTGATCGAAGCGCAGTTGCCGGTTGTCGAGCCCGACATTGCGGCCGAAGACGCCGAGCCAGGTGCCCGTCGCATCGTCGCGCTTCACCAGGTTGAAATCGAGCAGGCCGTAGGTGCCGTCCTCGTTGACGCCGTTGTACTGGCCGAAGCGCCGGCCGTCATCCGGCGTATAGCCGAGCCCCACGCTTGCGCTGCTGGCGGCTGTATTCAGGCCGGAGGGCGCCAGCACCTCGGCCGCCTGCGCCGTTCCGAGGGCCGCAGCCGCCGCCGCGGCGATTCCCGACAATCTGAAGCAATCGCGTGCATTCATGGTTTCCCCTCACCCCGATTACCGCCGGAACGTCCGGTCGTTACTTTGGTCGACCGGGTTGTTCGTGCCGTGGATATTGGTGTGGCAATTCAGGCAACCCCGGGCCAGCAGGTTCGCGCTGGTGCTGGTGAGACTGGTGTTTCCGACGGTGCCGCGATGGCTCGTCGGCTCATGGCACTGCTGGCACAGGAACGGCGGGCGCTGCCTGAGCAGCGCCGGCGTCGTCGTTCCGTGCGGGTTGTGGCAGATCGCGCAGTTTTCCTGCACGGGCTGGTGGGTACGCACGAACGGCCCGCGCTTCTCCATGTGGCAGGTGTAGCAGGTGTCATTGACGTTGTCCCGCACCACCATGCTCGGGCCGACCGAGCCGTGCGGGTTGTGGCAATCGGAGCACGCCACCATGCCTTCGCGGATGGGGTGGCGCGACGGGCGGTTGATCTGGGCGCGCTGCTCCTTGTGGCAGGCGAAGCACACTTCCGGCTGCGTCAACTTGTCGCGCGCCTGGTCGTGGGCCGTATGCACCTTGTGACAGGTTGCGCACGCCACATCGCTCCGCTCGTGCGTGCTGCCCTGCCAGTGGATCCGTGCGCGGCCCTGGTGGCAGGAGGTGCAGACCTGGTTCTTGTCCGCCGACGCCATCTTGCTGAAGCGGCGCGGCATCGGGTTGCTGAAGCTCTTCAGGTGCTCGGCGGGATCTCCGTGACAGGTGGCGCAGCCGGCGCCAGCGATCGGGGTCCGGGCGTCGCCCTTGGTACCATGCTTGCCTGCCCACACGATGAGCTGCTCGGAATGACAGGTAGCGCAGACCTTGCCTTCGCGAATGTCGTCGGCGGACTGGGCGGCGGCGCCCGGTGAAAGGAGCAGGCCGCAAGCCAGTATCGCTGCCCACGGACGCGGGGGTCTACCCTGTGCGCGCATATGCGTCAACCTCCCTGGTCCAGCAGCCGCACAACAAGCACAAGCTAAAGCCCGGGCTGCCTGGATTCCTTGACCTGAATCAAATGCGGCCCATTTTTTATAGAATACTCCATCCGCGCGAAACGGGTGCGGTATATTGCCGGGGGGCAGGCGCGAGGATTTGCCGCTGCCCCATGAAGGGGGGTCGCAATATGGATGAAAGCCTGCTGAAGCGCCTGTGGAAATCCTTCTGGTCGCCTTCCAGCCGCTATTCCCTCGGCGCCCTGCTGATCGTCGGCGGCGCCGGCGGGATCCTGTTCTGGGGCGGGTTCAACTGGGCGCTGGAAGTAACCAACACGGAGCGCTTCTGTATCTCGTGCCACGAGATGCGCAACACGGTTTACAAGGAACTGACCCAAACCGTCCACTTCAAGAACCGGACCGGGGTACGGGCGACCTGCCCCGACTGCCATGTGCCCAGGGAGTACGGACCGAAGCTCGTGCGCAAGATAAAGGCCTCGAACGAGCTGTGGCACAAGATGCTCGGCACGATCGACACGCCGGAAAAGTTCGAGAAGCAGCGCAAGAAGCTGGCCGAGAACGTCTGGCGGGAGATGAAGGCCAACGATTCGCACGAGTGCCGCAACTGCCACAATTTCGCCTCGATGGACTTCACGAAGCAGAAAGAATGGTCGGCCCCGGTGCACCAGGCCGCGCTCAAGGAAGGCGGAACGTGCATCGACTGCCACAAGGGCATCGCGCACAAGCTGCCTGAATAAGCCCGCCAGACGCCAGAAATACCGGAAATTAGCCGCCAAGGCGCCAAGAACGCCAAGAAAGGCAGAACAAGTAATCAAACCACCAAGGCGCAGGAAATGGCTCGAATCACGATTCACGGCTTCTTGGGCCGTCAGCCGCCAGAGGAAAACCTCGACGCAAAGGCGCAAAGCCGCAAAGAACGACGAAAACAATAACTGAACCGCCAAGGCGCCAAGGACGCCAAGGGAACAATACCCTCGAACAATGTGAAGGGCCCGGATTAAGGAATTCGTCGCACGCGAGGTGGCGACGAATTCCTCAGCGCTTGAAGTCGAAGCTCGCCTCGACCGCGCGCGGCGCGCCCGGCCGCCGCACCCGCACCGTGATGGTGTAGGGGTTATTGCCTGTCATCCGGAAATAATTTCCGTAGCTCTTCGTATTGTCGAGGGTGACGAGTTCCAGCGTCTTCGTCTGTCCGCCGGAGACCGGCTCCTTCGCGCTGACCTCGACCTGCGCGTCGGTGATCGCGGCCCGCGTCTTGCTGTCGAACAGCGACACGTTCACGTGGTAATAGCCCCTGCCGGAGGGAATGCCGCCGTGCATCGAGGCTTCGCTCGTGCCCTTCGGGTACTGCGAGCGGATCGTTTCCGCCGGTACCACCCCCAGGTAGATCTCGGTGCCATCCGCGATCTTGTGATTGCGGTCCGGCGCCGCGGGAGGTGAGACCGCCCCGCTCTTCGCCGGCGCCTCGCCCTTGCTGAACATGTAGACGATCGCGCCGCGAATCTCGGAATCGGTGAGATCGGCCATGCCGCCGCGCGGGGGCATGGGCCCGTGGCCGTTGATCGCGGAACGCACGAGATAATCAATCCCGCGCTTGAGCCGCGGTATCCAGGCATCGCGGTCGCCGATCCTGGGAGCCCCGTTGACCCCGGTCTGGTGGCACTTGGCGCACTGCGTCTTGACGATCTGCTCGCCCCTGCGCTCCACCGCCGGCGTCAAGCCGCCGGTCGGCTCGGTCCACCTGCCTCCGGACTGGTTGACCATGTAGGTGATGGCGCGCTCGATCTCGATGTCGCTCAGGCGCAAGTCGCCGCCGTGCGCCGGCATGTTGCGCACGCCTTTGAGTGCGCTGTCGGTAAGGCTTGTGAGGCCGCGCCCGGAGAGCCTGGCCCATGCCTTGTTGTCGCCGATCTTAGGTGCACCCTTCGCGCCGGTCCGGTGACAGGCCGCGCACACCGCATCCACGACCTCCTTCCCCGTGCGCTCGGGACTTTGGGCATGGCCCATTCGCGGCACAGCCAGGATCGCAGCAGCCAGAACGGCTGCGGTCAGCAGGCGCGGCAGCACGTCCGCGGAAGACGCGTGGGCACCACTAGACGCTCGATTGTCCATCGACGGCATCCTATCTGTCGAAAGCCGCATTCTAACCCCGTGATTAGCCTTGCCTTCTCGCGAACCTTAGGATAAGGACCGCGACGCCAGACAGATTTGACCTGAATCAAGCCGGTTGCCGGCGCCGGGAGAACGCCCTACGCGAGGGTGTTGCGGCGCATCATTCTTGATCTGCATCAAAATGGGGCAACGCGTCCCGCCGATAATCGGAACCGTGAACCCGACTGCATGAGCCAGACGTGTCCATTAACTCGCACGAACGTTTCCTCGCCGGGCTACCGCTGTTCGCCGGGATGGGCGAAGCCGACGTCAGGCGGCTCGCCCGCTCTGCGACGGAAGTCCGGGTGCCGCGCGATACCGTGATATTCCGCCAGGGCGAGGGTTGTGGCGGGCTGCTTTTCGTGGTCGAAGGACAGATCAAGCTCACCCTGCAAAACGCGCGCGGCGACGAGAAAGTGATCGACCTGATGGGGCCGGGCTCGAGCTTCGGCGAGACCGCCCTCTTCCTCGGCGAGCCCCACTGCGAGGTCGCGGAGGCGATCGCCGACTCGGTCCTGGTGCAGCTCGGCAGGGACGCCGTGCTCGAGGAGATACGGCGCAACGCCGGGTTTTCCGGGCGCGCGCTCGAGGCGGTATGCCGCCGGCTCGCGCAGCGAACGCGCGATCTCGAGAGCGTCACGCTGCATTCGGGCTCGCAGCGCGTGACCGCTTACCTGCTGAGCCAGTTGCCCGACACGGTGAACGGCACGCCGTTCACGATCAGGCTGCCCGCGAAGAAGAGCCTCATCGCCTCGCGTCTCAACCTCACCCAGGAGCACTTCTCGCGCATTCTCCATGAGATCCAGGCCGCCGGCCTGATTGAAATCGGCGGCCGCGATATCCGGATAATCGACACCGCGAGATTGCGCGCGTATCCCGCATAGCGGCCGGCCATCGCGCGGCGTGTCGCGCACCAGACTGCTACCGGGCGCGGGAGCGCGGCAGCCGCGAAGGATTCGACGGCCGCGTTTCCGGCCCCGGCGCTCATATCGCGCGCGAGTAGCGTCCGCGCGCCCGGCCGGCCCTCAGGTACTTGTCGAACACCGTGCAGATGCTGCGTATCATGAACCGTCCCCGCGGGCTGACCGTGATCCACTCGTCCCCGGCAACCAGCATCCCCTCTTTCTCGAACTCCCGCAATTCGCCGAGCTCCGTTTCGAAATAGCGGTCGAAATCGACCAGGTACGCGATCTCGATCGCCTCCTTGGACAAGGCGAAATTGCACATCAGTCCGTGAATCACGGCGCGGCGCACCAGGTCGTCGGGCGTCAGCTCGATTCCGCGCATGATCGGCAGCTCCCCGCGGTCGAGGCACTCGTAGTAGGACTCGAGGTCGCGGTGGTTCTGGCTGTAGGTCGGCCCCAGGGCGCCGATGGCGGACACACCCAGCCCGACCAGGTCCGCCTCGGCGCGTGTCGAATAGCCCTGGAAATCGCGGTGGAGTCGTCCCTGGCGCTGGGCCGTGGCCAGCTCGTCTCCAGGGAGAGCGAAGTGATCCATGCCGATGTAACAGTAGCCCGCCTCCGTGAAGCGCGCGATCGCCAGCCCGAGGAGCTTCAGCTTGGCGTCCGCCGCCGGGAGATCGGCCTCATTGATCCGGCGCTGCGGCTTGAATGTAGCGGGCAAATGCGCGTAGTTGTAGAACGCGATGCGATCGGGTCGCATCGCGATGACCTTCGCCAGCGTAGCGTCGAGACTCTCCAGCGTCTGCCGCGGCAGGCCGTAGATGAGGTCCATGTTGACGGATTCGAAGCCGGCGCGGCGCGCCGCCTCGATCACCGCTCGCGTGCACTCCTCGCTCTGGACGCGATGGACGGCTGCCTGGACCGCGGGGTCGAAATCCTGCACGCCGAAGCTCACGCGGTTGAATCCCATCCCGCCCAGCGCCTCCATCGTCGCGGCGTCCGCGGCGCGCGGATCGACCTCGATCGAGTACTCGCCGCGCGACATGAACGCGAAGCGGCTGGCGATCTGGTCGAACAGCCAGCGCAGCCGTCCCATCTCGTAGTAGGTCGGCGTGCCCCCGCCCCAGTGCATCCGGGTGACGCGCGGGTCCTCCCGGAAAAGCTCGGCCTGGAGCTCGATCTCGCTGCCCAGGTAGGTAAGGTAGCCCGCGGCCTTTTCGGCATTGCGCGTGACGATCTTGTTACAGCCGCAGTAGAAGCAGACGTCGCGGCAGAACGGCAGGTGCACGTAAAGCGCCAGCGGTCGCTCGATGCCGCCGATGTTGCGCCGTTCGGCCCAACCCCGGTAGGCGCCTTCGCCGTAGGCCTCTACGAAGCGGTCGGCGGTCGGGTACGAGGTGTAGCGCGGCCCGCTGCGGTCATAGCGGTGTACCAGATCGGCGTCGAAGTCTATCGCAGGGAATTCCATGGCCGACCGGCAAGCTCAATGCCCGCTCCCGCCCGCGCTGACCGCACCCGCCGGCTGCGAGTCGATCCAGTGAAAATACCTGATGAATTGCCGGATCTCCGCGTCGGACAGGTTCTGATTAGGCATCGGGATGTTGTTGTACTCCTTGAGCAAGGCCTTGGCCTGCGAGTCGGTCGCGAGCATCCTGTCCGGCTCCTTGAGCCAGCGCGCGAGCCACGCGTCGTCGCGGTTCTTCGTCACGCCCAGCAGGTCCGGCCCCAGCTTCTTGCCCTGGCCGATCGAATGGCAGGCGAGGCACTTGCTCTCGAACGCCAGCTTGCCCGCCACGGTGTCCGGGTCCGTAGGAGTGGAAGTGGCGGGCAGATTGTGATGCTCGACGTCCTGCGTCACGGGCTTGGCCGCGGTCGAGATGAGGCCGATCGCCCCCTGCGAGGCATTGGCGAAATGGTGGTCCACCATGATGTAGGCGCCATCCTCCGGGATCATGAACTCCACGGTCGCGCTGTTGCTCGATCCGAGCAGCACCGTCTGCATGCCGCGGAACTGGTTGTCGGGATTGCCCTCGAACCAGACCCGGTCGAAGATCGTTCCGACGACGTGGAAGCTGGAGGTCCTGCTCGGCCCGACATTGAGCACGTGAAGCCGCACGCGCTCCCCGGCCTTCGCCGGGAGCGGGTTTCTCACCATGCCGTTGTGCGAGCCGTTGAACACCGTGTGGGTGGGTTGCGCCGCGCGCAGGCGCTCTGAGTCGAGCACGTACAGCGGCGCGCCGTCGATCCTGCGCTTGCCGGGGTCCGGCTTCGCGTAGAACTCGCTCTGCACGATCACATATTCGCGATTCACCCTGGTGGGGTAGCCCTCGCGCGGCTCGACCACCACCGCGCCGTACATCCCCGAGGCGATGTGCTCGAGGATCATCGGCGTGCCGCAGTGGTACATGAAAATGCCGGGATAGTTGAGCGTGAACTCGAAGGTGATGGTCTGCCCGGGCGCGATCGAGCGGTACTTGTCCTGGGGCGAGACCATCGCGGCGTGGAAGTCCATCGAATGCATCATCGGCGCGGCGACGAGCCGCACGGCGGGCACCGCCTCGTCGCTGCGGTTGGTCATGGTGAACCGGATCCTGTCGCCGACGCGCGCGCGCACGGTGGGGCCCGGGACCTGGTCGCCGAAGGTCCAGGCGCTGAACTTCACGCCCGGCGCGATCTCGATGATCCTGTGGGTGGTGTCCAGCCGCACTTCCTTGACCACGGCGGGATCAAGCGGCTTGAGCTCGGCGCCCATGCTGAGGGACTTGCCCGAGGCGTATTCGCCCTTGCCCCGCTCGCCGCTCACGGCCGCGGGAGGAGACTTCAGGACCATCTTCGACGAGTCGTACGGATCGCGCGGGCCGCACCCGGCGATGGCGAGAATCAGCGGCAGCAGCAGGAGCCTGGCGCTCATGACGGTTTCCTCCCGGATTGCGCCCGGGCTCGGGCGCTTTCGGCAGTGATGGCGGGACGCACCGTTGCATCGTAGCCGCGCCCGGCTCCCGCTTCTTGACCTAGATCAAGCGCGCGGCCTCCCCGCCGCCGCGTCGGGGCCGGACCAGCTTGTAGGCTTCGTACCAGAGGACCCCCGCGCTGCCCGCGGCAGCCGCGACAGCGAGGTGGCCGGGAGCCAAAGGCGCGAACCGGAAGAGATCGGCGACCGGCGGAACGTAGATCGAAGCGGCCAGCGCGACCAGCGTCGCGCCGGTGATCCACCAGAGCGCCGGATTGGGGAGGCGGAGCGTGTCGAGGATCGTGCGCTCGCGCGACCGCGTCGCGTGGATCATGGCGAGGTTGCCGAACACGATCGCGGCAAAACCGAATGACCCGGCCTCGCGGCCCGAGAGCCCGTCCGCCACCGCCCACCAGTAGGCAACGCCCACGGCAGCGAGCACGGAAGCGCCGAGCAGCAGGCTTACGCCGAGCATCTGCGGGCTGAACAGCGGCTCGCGCGGGTCCCGCGGCGGACGCTGCATGACGCCCTCCTCGGTCCGCTCGGCCTCGAACACGATCGAGCAGGCGGGATCGATCACGAATTCGAGGAACACGACGTGGACGGGATAGAGGAAGACCGGCCAGCCGAACACCAGCGGGAGAAACGACATGCCAACCGTCGGCACGTGCACCGCGATGATGTAGCGCATGGCGTTGCGCACGTTCTCGTAGATGCGCCGGCCCAGGCGGATGGCCGCGACGATCGACTGGAAATCGTCCTGCAGCAGTACCAGCGCGGCGGCTTCCCGCGCGACGTCGGTGCCGCGCCGGCCCATCGCCACTCCGATGTGAGCGGACTTGAGCGCCGGCGCGTCGTTGACGCCGTCCCCGGTCATGGCGACCACCTCGCCGCCGCTCTTGTATGCGGTGATGAGCAGCAGCTTCTGCTCGGGCCGGATGCGCGCAAAAACGTTGACGCGCCGCACCGCTTGCGCGAGCGCGGCGGCGTCCATGGCCGCGATCTCGGCCCCCGTCAGCGCGCCGGCGCCGGTCGCGATGCCTGCCTGGCGCGCGATGGCCAGCGCCGTCCCCGGATAATCTCCGGTAATCATGACGACGCGAACGCCCGCCTGGCGGCATTGCGCAATGGCGTCCGGCACCTGCGGGCGCACCGGGTCCGCAAGCGCGACGAATCCGAGCCATTCGCAGCGATAGTCCCGGGGGTCAGCCGCCCACTCCTGCCGGTCCCAGCGCGCCTCCGCGACACCGAGCAGTCGCAGCCCCTGCCCGCCTGCCTTCTCGACGTCCTTCATCGCATTCCGCAATGCCTCGCCGTCGACCCGGCACAATGCAAGCACCGTTTCCGGCGCGCCCTTGATCGCGACGCGCCGCTCGCCGCCGGGCGAGAGCCAGGCATGACACACGGCGAGAAACTCGGGCGTCATCGGGTAATCGCGGTCGAGCGACCACGTGCGGCGCAGCTCGCCGGCGTTCCCGCCGGCGGCGGACAGGATCGCGCGCTCCATCGGATCGAAAGGATCGAGCTCGCAGGCCAGCGCCGCAGCCTCGATGGCGCGGCCGGCGTCGCCGCCGGGGGCGATCGTGCTTACGACCGCCATGCTGTTCTCGGTCAGCGTCCCTGTCTTGTCCACGCACAGCACGGTGGCGGCGCCCAGGGTCTCGATCACCGGCATCCGGCGAGTGAGCACGTCGTGGCGCGAGATGCGCCAGGCGCCGAGCGCAAGGAACACGGTGAGCACCACCGGAAACTCCTCCGGCAGCATCGCCATGGCAAACGTCACGGCGGACAGTGTGCCCGCCAGCCAGTCGCCGCGCGTCGCGATGGTGTAGGCCGCCAGCAGCAGGCACAGTCCCAGGGCCAGCGCGGCAAACATCCTGACGATCCGCGCGGTCTCGGTCTGCAGGCGGGTCTTGCCGACATCCAGCGCGGCGAGCGACTGGCCGATCCGGCCGAATTCGCTCCGCGGCCCGGTCGCCGTGACGATGGCGCGTCCCTGTCCTCTGACGACCAGGGTCCCGGAATACACGGAGTCTCCGCGACGCTTGTCCACCGCCAGCGATTCCCCGGTCAGCAGCGACTCGTCGACCATGAGATCGTTCGCCGCTTCGATGAGCGCATCGGCGGGGACGCGGTCGCCCTCGGACAGGATCGCGAGATCGCCGCGCACCACTTCCGCGCCCGCCACGCGCAGCGCGGTGCCATCCCGGATGACCAGCGCGCGCGGGCTGGAAAGGTCGCGCAGCGCCTCGAGCGCGCGCTCGGACTTGCGCTCCTGCGCGACGGTGATCGCCATGACGACCACGATCGAGGCTGCGAGCACCAGCGCCTCCCTCACGTCGCCCAACAGGAGATAGATCAGCGCGCCGGCGACGAGCAGCAGGAACATCGGCTCACGCACCACCTCGAGCGCGATCCTGAACGCGCCGCGGCGGTCCGCTGCCGGCAGCGTGTTCGGGCCCTCGGCGGCGAGCCTCCGCGCCGCTTCCGCGGCGCTCAGGCCCTGCGGGTTCGTTGCGGCAGACTCCATTCGCTACCGCAGCAGCGCGCGCGGCTCCGGGCGTGAAGCGGCGCGCAGCACGAGCCGCGCCCGCAGCACTTGCGGATCGGGGTCCGGAGCGATCTGGAATCCCAGATCGCGCGCCAGCGCGAGCATGCCGTGGTTCACCGTCAACACGTCGCCCACGAGCTGCCCGATATCGCGGTCGCGGCAATAGCGGACGATCTTCTCCATGAGCAGCCTCCCGAGACCCTTCCCCTTGAGATCCGACCGCACCAGTATGCCGAATTCGGCGCTCGTGCCGTCCGGATCCGCGATCGCGCGCACGACGCCCAGCGTCTGGCGGGCTCCGCCGGGGTCGGCCGCCACGGCGATGAAAGCCATTTCCCGCTCGTAGTCGATCTGCGTGAAGCGCGCCAGCTCCGCGTGCTCGAACGCGCCCTTGGCGTGGAAAAAGCGTAACTGGAGGTCCTCGGGGGTGATCCGCGCAAGGAAGTCCCGGTGCCGGGGCTCGTCTTCGGGCCGGATCGGCCGCAGCAGCGCCCGCTGGCCGCCGAACTCGACCCATTCCTCCAGCTCCCTGGGATAGGGGCGGATCGCCAGCCGCCCGGCGCCGGTGGTGGTGGCCGGCGCAATCCGGATACGGGCATCGAGCGCCACGACGCCGCGCGAATCCGCAAGCAGGGGATTCACGTCCATCTCCACCAGCTCCGGAAGGTCCACAACCAGGTGTGAAATCTTCACGAGCGTCAGGCATAACGCTGCCCGGTCTATGGGCGGACGATCGCGGTAGCCTTCGAGCAGCTTCGCCACCCGCGTGCGCGAAACGAGGTCCGCGGCGAGCGCCAGGTTCAGCGGTGCCAGCGTCACTGCCCTGTCGCCGATCACTTCCACGGCGGTGCCCCCGTGGCCGAACAGGATCACGGGCCCGAAGACGGGATCCGTCGCCATGCCCGCGATGAGTTCGTGCGCATCGCCGCGCTGCACCATCTTCTGTATCGCGAAACCTTCCAGCTTCGCCAGCGGTCGCAGTTCGCCGCAGCGCCTGCGCACTGCGTCCGCCGCGCCGCGCACCTCGCCGGCCGACTTCAGGTCGAGCCGCACGCCGCCCACGTCGGACTTGTGGCTGATGTCGGGAGACAGGATTTTCAGCACGACGGGATAACCCAGCTCATCCGCCACACGCACCGCTTCCTCGGCATCGCGGGCGGCGCGCGTTTCGACGACGGGGATGCCGTAGGCCGCCAGCACGCGCTTCGCTTCCGGCTCGGACAGCTCGGTGCGGCGCTCGGCCAGCGCTGCTTCGACCACGCCGCGGGCGGCCGCCGTGTCGGGCGCGAATTCCTCCGCAATCGAAGGCGGGGTCTGCATCAGAAGCTCCTGATTGCGGCGGTACGTGACCCTCTGGAGAAAGCCCCGCACCGCGCCCTCGGGCGTCGCGTAAGTCGGGATTCCGGCCGCGTGGAACAGGGCATCCGCCTCCCGGACCGCCTCGCCGCCCAGCCAGCAGGCGAAGACGCTGCACTGCGCCTCTCTCAGCACGGGAACGCAGGCGCGGGCGATCTCCGTGCTCGGCACGATCGCGGTCGGCGCGTGGATAAAAAGCACGGCGTCGACTCCCGGATCCCCGAGCACTGCCCGCAGCG
This sequence comes from Burkholderiales bacterium, assembly GCA_044867805.1. GTDB lineage: Bacteria > Pseudomonadota > Gammaproteobacteria > Burkholderiales > SG8-41 > SG8-41. Next base: position 16,099 of record JBIOVQ010000219.1, read on the forward strand.
CGCCCACGTAGCGCGCAGCCGGCGCGTCGCCGATGATGTCCACCGGATTCCCGCGCGACCATGTCGCCGGCAGCAACCCGCCGAGCTCGCGCAGCGTGCTTTCCGCCAGCGTCGCGAGGCGGCCGCTGCCGGCGACCAATGCATCGGTCGCCATCACCCCGGGCCCTCCGCCGTTGGTGACGATGGCGAGGCGGTCCCCGTGGACGAGCCGGGCATGCGAGAGGGTTTCGGCCGCGTCGAACAACTCGCTGGTGGTCTCGACCCGCAATATTCCGGCACGCGCCAGCGCCGCGTCGTAGATGTCGTCGGCGCCGGCGAGCGCCCCGGTGTGCGAGGCGGCAGCGCGCGCGCCTTCCGGGACGCGCCCCGCCTTCACCGCCAGCACCGGCTTGCTGCGCGCGGCAGCGCGAGCGGCGGACATGAATTTGCGCGCCGCGCGCACGGCCTCGATATAGAGCAGGACGGCGCGCGTCTTGCCGTCGCTCGCGAGGTAGTCGAGCACGTCGCCGAAATCCACGTCGGCGGCATCGCCCAGCGAGATGAAGTGGGAGAAGCCGATGCCGCGCGACGTCGCCCAGTCGAGGACCGCCGTCGTGAGGCCGCCCGACTGGGAAACGAAGGCGAGGTTTCCCGGCAGCGCGGCGGCATGCGCGAAGCTCGCGTTGATCCGCAGGCCGGGCATGAGCAGGCCGACGCAGTTGGGCCCCAGGATGCGCAGCAGGTGGGGCCGCGCCGCGTCGAGCATGGCTTGCGTGAGGCTTCTTCCCTCGCCGTCGCGCATCCCCGACAGGCCGGCCGTGAGCACGACCGCGGCGCGCCCGCCTCTGGCGCCGAGCTCGCCGATGACGCCGGGAACGGTCGCGGGCGGCGTCGCGATCACCGCCAGATCGGGCGCTTCGGGCAGGCTCGTCACGTCGCGGAAAGCGCGGCGCCCGGCGATCCTCGCGTGGCGCGGGTTGACCGGATACAGGGGCCCGGCGAACCCGCCCGCGAGCAGGTTGCGCGTCACGATGGCGCCGATGCTCGCCTCGCGGTCGGACGCTCCGACCACCGCGATTGAGCGCGGACGAAACAGGTACTCCAGGTTGCGGACGGTCACGGCCCTTCCCGCCGCTCGCCCGCATTGTCGCCGGCCGGTATTGCGCGTGCCCTGAGTGAGCGGTTGTATATCAGGTGATAGACGGCCGCCACCATGATACTGCCGCCCGCGATGTTGCCGAGCGTGACCGGGACCAGGTTGGACAGGAACCCCGCCCAGTCAGGCGCGGCGCCCGCGACCGGCGCGCCCGCCGACAGCAGGATGCCGAGCGGGATGAGGTACATGTTGGCAACGCTGTGCTCGAAACCCGCGGCCACGAATGCCGAGATCGGAAATACGACCGCGAGGATCTTGTCGGTGACGCCGCGGCCGGCCATGGCCATCCACACCGCCAGGCACACCAGCAGGTTGCAGAGCACGCCCTTGAAGAAGGCTTCCCAGAAGGGCAGCGCCGCCTTCGCGGCCG
>JBIOVQ010000220.1:0-2087 GCA_044867805.1 Burkholderiales bacterium
CCCTCCGCGAATCGGTTGCTCGATGGCGATCTTCTGGCCCTCACGCCACCCGAGCTCACGCAGGCTTGCTGTAAACCGGACCCGATTTCCTTGGACATCTCACCGGCTAGTGGTGGGATGAGCAGCAACCAAGGAGGTTGGAATGAAGGCGAAGCCTCTGAAGGGCAAATCTGGCGGCACCGACCCGACGCCAGGAGCGAGCGCGGATGAGTTGCCGGAGCGCTGGAGCGTGCAGCGAAAGACGGAGTTGGTGATGCGGCTGCTGCGTGGGGAGGCGTTGGATGCCGTGTCGCGGGAGAACCAGGTGCCGGCGCACGAGCTGGAGCGCTGGCAGCGGATCTTCCTGGAGCAGGGCAAGCGCGGGCTGCGCACGAAGGCCGAGCCGGAGGAGCGCGAGCTGATCCTGGCGCGCGCCAAAATCGGCGAGCTGATGATGCGCCTGGAGCTGGCCGAGGACCTCATCGAAAAAAGGGGCTTCACGGACGAGTGGAAGAGGCGCAGGGGATGAGCCGGCAGCGCAGTGCGGGCACGGGGCGCCGGTACCCGTTGACGATGATCTGTACGATCTATCGGCTCGCGCGGTCGTCGGTCTATGCCGCCGCCCCGGGGCCAGCGTGGGGGCCGCCGGGCAAGCGCGGGCCCAAGACGCGAGTGAGCGACGGGGAGCTCGTGGAGGAGATCCGTGCCGTGCTGGCGGCGTGTCCCTTTCACGGCGAAGGCTATCGCAAGGTGCGCGCGCGGCTGGCCCACCGCGGCCGGGCGGTCAGTGGCAAGCGGGTGCTCCGGCTGATGCGCACGCACGGCCTGCTGGCCCCGCGCCGCCTGGGGCCCCCGAATGGCAACCCGGCCCACGACGGGACCATCACCACCGACCGGCCGGATGTGATGTGGGGCACGGATGCGACACGCTTCTACACTGAGCGCGACGGCTGGTGCTGGTTCTTCGGCGCGATCGATCACCATCTGGACGAAGTCGTCGGCTGGCACACCGCCAAGCTCGGCGATCGCTGGGCCGCCCTCGAGCCCATTCGCCAGGGCGTCCGCCATGCCTTTGGACGGTTCGGCAAAGAGGTGGCGCGGGGCTTGGCGATCCGGTGCGACTGGGGTCCGCAGTACATTGCCGATGCCTGGATCAACGAGGTGAAGTGGCTCGGGTGCACCATCTCGCCGTCGTACGTCGGCGAACCCGAGTGCAACGGGGTCGCCGAACGTTTCATGCGCACGCTCAAGGAGCAGTGCATCTACCTGCATCAGTTCGCGAGCCTCGAGGAGGCGCGGCGCCTCATCGGGGAGTTCATCGCGCGGTACAACGCCGAGTGGCTCATCGAACGGCTCGGCCATCGGACCCCGGCGCAGGCGCGCGCCGAGGCCCTGGCCCGGGTGGCGTGACCATGATGCCGAGGCTCGCGCGGAAAACCGAGGGCCGCAGAGGCTCTCAGCGACGACTTGACGAGGGGGGTGGCTATCTGGGTACTCCCGGAAATGGCGGTCTCACGGCGCCGAGCATCGGAAGCGAGAAGGCTGAAGCTCACGATCGCGGCCTGCTCAGTGTCCAGGAAACCGGGTGCGGTACAGCCGGGCTTTCGGCTCAGGATGCTCTGGCTCGAAGCCTGTCGAATAACATGCGTCAGCTCGTGGGCGACGAGTCGCTGCACGGCTTGATTGCCGATAGCTCGCTGCAAGGACAGGATGTGAATCGGGAACGATGTGGCATCTCTCGACCGAGGACTGCGGGCTGCTACCGGTCGTCGGGTCTGATTTGTCTTGGTGCAAATGTCTGCATGCCGCATTGCCAATTCAGTTCTGGTGCCGGCGCTCCGCACCCGATCACCGCTGGCTCTCCCGATCCTCGCCACCCTCGCCCGATGACCGCGGCCGCCCGCTCGCGTCGGCGCTCTGACGCGGCCGCCGTTCCACTCGAAACTGCGGAACGCCGGACTTGAACGGCGGCGGAATCCACCCGGTGAGAACGGGTGGAGGACCGATCCGCAGCGAGTCCCACGGGTATTCCTGGAAGCCGGTCTCGTGAAGCGTGACGTCGCCGAAGAGGGTGCGCAGCGTGTCCATGGGAAGCCGCCCGGCGCCAG
>JBIOVQ010000221.1:0-11078 GCA_044867805.1 Burkholderiales bacterium
CTGATCATGCCACCGTAGCCGAGCACGAGATTGAGGCTCGACGCGGCCAGCGCGTAGATCATGATCCGCGTGGCAAGCCCCACGTAGTAGTCCCCGCCCAGCGCGCCCGCCGCGAAGGGAAACGCGATCGCAGCAGCAAACACCGCCGCCATCAGCCAGTGCTCGAACGGGTGATCTGCTTTTCGTTCTGATTCGATCTTGATTTCCTTGGCGTCTTGGCGATTCATTCCGTATTGGCTTTCCTCTGCGTCCTCCGCGTCCTCTGCGGTGAGAGGTTTGAGCTCTCACCCGCGGGCGGGAAACAGCCCCGTCGGCCGCCAGTAAAGCACCGCCGCCATCAGGATGAACACGGCCATGGCGGCCAGCGTCGGGCCCAGCGCGTCCGCGATGGTGTTCGACATGAAGCTGCGGAAGATCGCCGGCAGGAACGCCCGGCCGATGGTGTCCACCATGCCGACCAGCAGCGCGCCGACCAGCGCGCCGCGCATCGACCCGATGCCGCCGATGACCACCACCACGAAGGCCTGGATCAGGATGTTCTCGCCCATGCCGATCTGCACCGCGAGCAGCGGGCCCAGCATCGCCCCGGCGAGCGCGCACAAGGCCGCGCCGAGACCGAAGACGAGCGTGAACAGGAGCTTGACGTCCACGCCCAGCGCGAGCGCCATCTCGCGGTTGGAGGCGCCGGCCCGCACCAGGGCCCCGACGCGGGTCTTCACGATCAGCCAATAAAGGGCGGCCGCGACCGCCAGCCCGACCACGATGATGAAAGCGCGGAACTTCGGGTAGGGCGCGCCCGGGATGATCTCGACCGAGCCCGCCAGCGCCGGCGGCACGTTGAGCAGCAGCGCCTGCGGCCCCCAGATCATGCGCACCAGCTCGTTCGCGATCAGGATCAGCGCGAACGTCGCGAGCACCTGGGACAGGTGGTCGCGCTGGTAGAGCCGGCGCAGCAGCGCCATCTCGAGCGCCATGCCGATCAGCGCGGTGCAGACCAGCGCGAGCGGCAGCGCGACCCAGAACGATCCGCTCGCCTGGGCGATCGTCGCCATGAGATAGGCGCCGATCATGTAGAGCGAGCCGTGCGCGAGGTTGATCATGTCCATGATGCCGAGCACGAGCGTGAGCCCCGCGGCCAGCAGGAACAACATGAGGCCGAACTGCAGGCCGTTCAGCCCCTGCTCGAGCAGCAGCAACGCGCTCATCGGTGCTATGGATCAGCCTGATACCGCGCAAACGAAGTGGCAAAAAGCCACTGCCAAGCTCCAAATCTCAACTTCCAAATCCCAAACAAATCGCAACTCCCAAATCTCAAGCTCCAAACGTTTGGAAGTTGGTGCTTGATGCTTGGTGTTTGTTTGTTATTTGGTGCTTGTGAATTAGTGCTTCCTGGGCGGGGTGGTCACATCTTGCACTTGCCCGCGTACGCGTCGGCGTGGTTCTTGAAGATGGTGCCGACGATGCGGTTGGTGAGGCGCCCCTTGTCGTCCCTGGCGATCAACCGCAGGTAGTAGTCCTGCACGGGATAGTGGTTGGTGTTGAAGCGGAAGGCACCACGCACCGATTTGAAGTCGGCCTTGCGCAGCGCGGCGCGGAACGCGTTCTTGTCCTCGATCTTTCCCTTCACCGCGCGCACCGCCGCATCGATGAGCAACGCGGCGTCATAGCCCTGGGAGGCGTAGAGGGTCGGCGCGCGCTTGTATTGCGCCTCGAAGTCGGCGACGAAGCGCCGGTTCTGCGCGTTATCGATGTCGCGGCCCCAGTGGGAGGAGTTGAACATGCCCTGCATCCCGTCGCCGACGGCACGGATCACGTCTTCGTCGGCGGAGAATCCCGGGCCGAACAGCGGGACCGCGCTCGCGAGCCCGGCCTGGTCGTACTGCTTGATGAAGTTGATGCCCATGCCGCCGGGCAGAAAGATGAACACGGCGTCGGGCTTCGCAGCGCGCAGCTGCGCGAGCTCCGCGGCGTAGTCGAGTTGCCCGAGCTTGGTATAGACCTCGCCCGAGGTGGCGCCCTTGTAGAAACGCTTGAACCCGTTCAATGCATCCCGGCCCGCAGGGTAATTGGGAGCGATGAGATAGACGTTCTTGTAGCCCTTGTCGGCGACATGCTTGCCCATCGCCTCGTGCAGGTTGTCGTTCTGCCACGCGACGTTGAAGAAGAACGGGCTGCATTTTTCCCCCGCCAGCTCTGCCGGGCCGGCGTTCGGGCTGATGTAGAAAGTCTGGTCCTGGAAGATCGCCGGCGCCACCGCCAGCATGATGTTGGAGAACACGATGCCGGTCATGATGTGCACGTCGTCGCGCTTCAGCATGCGGTCGGTGAGCTGCCGGGCGGTATCGGGGCTGAACGCGTCGTCGCCGATGATCAGATCGACCGGCAGGCCCCCGAGCCCGCCGCCCTGGTGCCTGATCGCGAGATTGAAGCCGTCGCGGATGTCCACGCCGAGCGCCGCGGACGGGCCGGACAGCGTGCTCAGGAAACCGATCTTGAGCTTCTCGGCCGCTTGGACCGGCAGTAATCCGGCGCATGCGAGCGCCGCAACCATCACTAGCCTCTTCATAGATCTCCCCTCTCCCGGTTTTCTCAAGTGAATACGGGATATGACTGGATATTAATGGCGGCGCCGGGGCGCGTAAAGCGCCGGCCCAACGGCCAAGCTTCAAGCTCCAAGCTAGCCTGTAGCTTGTAACTGACGGTTGGCGTCCTGGCGTCTGACGGCTGACGGCTGGCAGCTGACGGCTGGCATCTGGCGTCTGGCGGCTGCAACTATAATGTCGGCGATGAAGCCGGAAGCGCCCGCGGCGCTCGCCCAGCACACGCCGATGATGCAGCAGTACCTGCGCATCAAGGCGCAGTACCCGGACATGCTGGTCTTCTACCGCATGGGTGATTTCTACGAGATGTTCTTCGGCGATGCCGAGCGCGCGGCGCGGCTGCTCGACATCACGCTCACGCGCCGCGGAGAGTCCGCGGGCGAGCCGATCAAGATGGCGGGTGTGCCGTACCACGCGGTGGACCAGTACCTGGGGAAGCTGGTGAGGCTCGGCGAATCGGTAGCAATCTGCGAGCAGATCGGCGACCCGAACACGTCGAAAGGCCCGGTCGAGCGGAAGGTGACGCGCGTGGTGACGCCGGGCACGCTCACGGACGCCGCGCTGCTCGACGAGAAGCGCGACAACCTGCTGCTGGCCTTGTGTCCGCAGCGCAGCCTCGCGGGCCTCGCATGGCTGTCGCTCGCTTCCGGCCGCTTCGCTGTCATGGAAACAGCCGCCGCCAACGTGACTGCCGAGCTGGAACGGATCGCACCGTCCGAGATCCTGCTTCCCGAAGGGACGGCGGCCGAATTCCTGAACGGCGCGGCGATCGCCGTCCGGCGCCTGCCGCCGTGGCAATTCGAATTGGACGCAGCCCGGCGCGCGCTGGCGAAGCAGTTCGAGACGCTCGACCTCGCGGGATTCGGCGCCGCCGAGCTGACCGCCGCCGTGTCCGCGGCCGGGGCGCTGCTGGAATACGCGCGCACCACGCAGGGCACCGCCATCGCGCACGTGCGGAGCCTGACCGTGGAGCAGGAGCGCGCCTACGTCCGCATGGACCCCGCGACGCGCCTCAATCTCGAGCTCACCGAGACCATCCGCGGCGAGCCCGCGCCGACGCTGCTCTCGCTGCTCGACGAGTGCGCGAGCGGCATGGGCAGCCGGCTGCTGCGCCACAGCCTTCATCACCCGCTGCGGGACCGCGCCGTGCTGGCGGCGCGCCTCGATGGGGTGGAGCAATTGATCGGCGGTGCGGGCAAGGCGCCCTGGCGCGCGCTGCACGAAATCCTCAAGGAATGCGCCGACGTCGAGCGCATCACCGCGCGCATCGCGCTGAGGTCCGCCCGGCCGCGCGACCTGTCGGGACTGCGCGACACGCTCGAGCTCCTTCCGGGGCTCGCCTCCGCCCTTGCCGCGCTGCGCGGCGCGCGTCTCGCCGAACTTGCGCGCGGCTGCGCGCCGCAGGCTGGACTTCACGCCGCGCTCAAGGCCGCGATCAAGCCCGAGCCGGCCGCGGTGCTGCGCGAGGGCGGCGTGATCGCCGACGGCTACGACGCGGAGCTCGACGAGCTGCGCGCGATCCAGACCAACTGCGGCGCATTCCTGCTGGAGCTGGAAGCGCGCGAGCGCGCCCGCACCGGCATCGCCAATCTCAAGGTCGAGTACAACCGGGTGCACGGCTTCTACATCGAAGTCACGCGCGCGCAGGCCGACAAGGTGCCGGACGACTACCGGCGGCGCCAGACGATGAAGAACGCGGAGCGCTACATCACGCCCGAGCTGAAGGCCTTCGAGGACAAGGCGCTGTCCGCGCAGGAGCGCGCGCTGGCGCGCGAAAAGCAGCTCTACGACAAGCTGCTCGACGAGCTCGCGCCGCACATTCCGCGGCTGCAGGACGCAGCCGCCGCGCTCGCCGAGATCGACATGCTGTCCGCCTTTGCCGGACGCGCCGTGGCGCTCGACTATCACCGGCCGGAGTTCTCGGATGAGCCGGTAATCGAGATCGAGGCGGGCCGCCATCCCGTCGTCGAGCGCCAGGTCGAGAATTTCATCGCCAACGGCGCGCGGCTCTCGCCCGCGCGCCGGATGCTGATCGTCACCGGCCCGAACATGGGCGGCAAGTCCACCTACATGCGCCAGGTCGCGTTGATCGCCCTCCTCGCGCATTGCGGCTCCTTCGTCCCGGCGCGGCGCGCGCGGCTCGGGCCCCTCGACGCGATCTTCACGCGCATCGGCGCCGCCGACGATATCGCGGGCGGGCGCTCCACGTTCATGGTGGAAATGACGGAAGCAGCCTACATACTCCACCACGCCACGAGCTCGAGCCTCGTGCTGATGGACGAGATTGGGCGCGGCACCTCGACGCTCGACGGGCTGGCGCTGGCCTGGGCCATCGCGCGCCATCTCGTGGAGAAGTCCCGCAGCCTGACGCTGTTCGCCACGCACTATTTCGAGATGACCCGGCTCGCGGAGGATTTCCGCGAGGCCGTGAACGTGCATCTCGACGCGGTAGAGCACAAGGACCGGATCGTGTTCCTGCACAACGTCGAGGAAGGCCCGGCCAACCGGAGCTACGGGCTCGAGGTGGCGGGGCTCGCTGGCGTCCCCGGCACGGTCGTTCGCGCCGCGCGCAAGCGCCTCGCCGAACTGGAAGAGCACGGCCTGGCGGCCGGACCTCAGCAGAGTCTCTTCGGCACAGGCGCCGGGGCCCCTTCCCCGGCGCCTGAAGGGGAAGAAAGCCCAGTACTGAAGACACTACGGGAGATTGACCCCGATACGCTTACGCCGCGCGAGGCGCTTGAGCTGCTCTACCAGCTGCGCCGCAAGCTCGATGATTGAACCGCCAACGACGCCAGCAGTTTGAAAGTCACAACATGCAGAACAGCGACAAGGTATTTGCCGGATCGGTCCCCAAGGTTTACGACACGTACCTGGTACCGCTGATCTTTGAGCCCTACGCCGCGGACCTGGCGAACCGGCTACGCTCGAGGTCTCTCTCACGCGTGCTCGAAATTGCAGCCGGCACCGGCGTGGTGACCCGTGCCCTGGCGTCCGCGCTGCCCGAGAGCGTCTCGATCGTCGCTACGGACTTGAATCAGGCGATGCTCGACCAGGCCGCCGCGGCGGGAACGAAGCGCGCCGTCGAGTGGCGCCAGGCGGATGCGATGCAGCTGCCCTTCCTCGATGGGACGTTCGACGCCGTCGTGTGCCAGTTCGGAGTCATGTTCTTCCCCGAGAAATCCAGGGCGTTCTCCGAGGCGCGCAGAGTGCTCAGACCGGGGGGCGCTTTCATCTTCAACGTGTGGGATCGAATCTCGGAAAACGAATTCGCCGACACCGTCACGACCGCGCTGGGATCCCTCTTTCCCGGGGATCCGCCGCGCTTCATGGCCCGCACGCCCCACGGCTACCACGACCATCTCGCCATCGAGCAGGATCTCGCGAGCGGCGGATTCCCTGCCCCACCCCGCTTCGACACGCTCGCGGCGCGCAGCCGGGCAGCGTCCGCCCGGATTCCGGCAATCGCGTACTGCCAGGGGACACCGCTGAGAAACGAGATCGAGGCCCGTGATGCCTCGCGGCTTGGCGAAGCAACGGATACCGCGGCGGAGGCGATCGCGAGGCGGTTCGGGCGGGGTCCCGTTGACGGCAAGATCCAGGCGCACATCGTGACCATTGAAACCTGAAGGTCGAGGATGCAACCGCAGATGAACGCAGATACACGCCGATAAAAGCCGGGGATGGATACCCGCATATATATGCATCGGCATATACCGACGCATATGTAGATATCTATATCTGCATAGTTGTATATGCCAATATATGTTTCCGGCATCCCACGGATGCCAGCTAATGCTAGTTAAGCATCGCCCAATGACCGTCGGCCTCATTGATCGACCGCGAGTAATTCGAACCGTAGCCTCGTGGCCATTTCTTGCTGCCGTTTCGCTGCTGATTGTTAACGACTTGTATTTGAAAGCCGCCTATTCCAACTGGATTACGGGAAAACTCTCGGACTTCTCGGGAATCTTCTTCGTTTCACTCCTCTTGCTTAGCGCTTTTCCCAGGACTGTTTACAGAACTGCTGGACTGATAGCGCTGGGTTTCGCCCTTTGGAAGAGTCCCCTGTCGCAACCTCTCATCGATTTTTTTCGGTCATTGGGAATTGCGCGCATTGGCAGGGTTGTAGATTACTCAGATCTCGTAGCCCTGATGCTGATCCCGGCTGCACATCTTGTCGCGTCCAATATCCAAAGGTTCCAAGTTACTGGAGCTACCGTAAGAAACGTGCTTTCCGTCCCCATTCTTGCACTCACATTTGCGGCCATGCTGGGGACTACACTCATTCCTTACACGGAGCGCTATTCCATACGGAAAATGGACGGTGACGCGCCATTTGATCCGTCTCTGGCGGCATGGAGTTTGTTGTGCCCCTATCGGATCAGGCGCGATAGAGCGATGCCCAACCCCTCGCTCCACGCTGACGCGCAAGTCGCGTCGCTGTCTCGCGCGCAGGTGAGCGCGACACGTTAATCTGCCCTCCTCTGGAATCCCTGCGCGTCTCCGTGGTTCGGGTATCGTTCTCGATGTGATCGGCGTTCATCGGCGGCTTCATATTGATTCTTAGGGCGATAGCCGCGCTGGCACTTTGCGCGGCGTTCATCGGCGACCCTGTCGCGGCAGAGTTCAGCTTCGGCGCGCTCGGCGACATGCCTTACTCGCAGGACGAGGAGGAGCGCTTCCCCGGGCTCATCGCGGACATGAACCGCGAGGAGCTCGCGTTCGTCGTTCACGTCGGCGACTTCAAGAGCGCCGTAGCCACCTGCAGCGACGAGGTCTATCTGGAGCGCCGCGCCTGGTTCGATGCGTCGCGCCATCCGTTCATCTTCGTGCCGGGCGATAACGAGTGGGCCGACTGCCGCCGTCCCTTCGGAGCGGCGCGCGACCCGCTCGAGCGGCTCGACAAGCTGCGCGAGATCTTCTTCTCCGGACTGGCGAGCCTGGGCCAACGCCGGCTGCCGCTCGCGCGCCAATCTTCCCCCGCCGGAGGCTATCGCTACCCGGAGCACGCGCGGTGGGAGCACGAGGACGTCCTGTTCCTGACCCTCAACGCGCCGGGACCCGGCAACTTCCCGCAGGCCGCCGCGGAATACTTCGTCCGCGACAGGGCGGTGCGGCTATGGCTGACCGAGTCGTTCGCGTCCGCCCGCGCTCGTGGATTGCGCGGAGTCGTGGTCTTCATGCATGCGGATGCCTGGAGCGCCGCCGGCCGGCCACGCCAGGGATTCGCGGGCTTGCTCGAGACATTGACCGCCGAGACGCGCAACTACGGCGGGGAGGTGCTGCTCGTGAACGGCGACTCGCACCGCTATCGCGTGGACCGCCCGCTGCGGGACCCGGCGACCAACATGCCGCTCGGCAACTTTCTCCGCGTAATGGTATTCGGCAGCCCCTCGATGCGCTGGGTCAGGATTCGCGTCAGCGAAGAGGCCGGGCGCGTGAGGTTCCAGGCGGAGCCTGGAGATTAAATACGTGACGCGATAGGGCGTGACGCGATAGATCGTGACGCGATACGGCGTGACGCGATCAGGCGTCTAGGTTTACAGGCAGGTAAATTCGCTTCACCGCGTCACGCAGTACCGTGTCACGCCCCACCGTGTCACGCTCCATCGCGTCACGCTTCATCCGTGATGGTGGTGCCCACCATCACCATGCTCATGCTCATGCCCGTGCGCCCCATGCACGTGCCCATGGGCCACTTCCTCCGGCGTGGCCGCCCGCACCGCGTTCACGGTGCAGGAAAAATGCAGCGTTTTTCCGGCGAGAGGATGATTGCCGTCCACCACGACCTTGTCCTCGGCTATGTCGGTGACGGTGTAGATCAGCGTGGTCCCCGACTCGACGCCGTGCCCGGAGAATTGCATGCCGACCGCGAGCTTCTCGGGAAACTTGCTGCGCGGCTCCAGGTGCACCAGCTCGGCGTCGTACTCGCCGAACGCGTCGTCCGGCTCGAGCAGGACGCGGCAGCGGTCGCCGATCTGCTTGCCGGCCAGCGCTTCTTCCACCAGCGGGAAAATTCCCCGGTAGCCGCCGTGCAGGTACTCGAAGGGCTCGTCGGTCTTTTCGATCACCTTGCCATCGGCGTCGAGCAATTCGTAGGTCAGCCCGACGACAGTGTCCTGGCCTACTTGCATTTGCTGATGCCCCTCACCAGCGCCAGCACTTCCTCGGCGTGCCCGCGCGCGTTGACGCCGTAGAGCGCGTGCTTCACCACGCCCTTGCGGTCGATGATGAAGGTGGAGCGCACGATGCACGGCTTCTTGCGGCCGTCCACTTCCTTGTCATGCAACACGCCGTAACGCCGGCAAACGTCTCCGTCAACGTCGGCGAGCAGCTGGACCGAGAGCCCGTGCTTGTCGCGGAAACTACCGTGCGCCAGGCAATCGTCCATGCTCACCGCGAGGATGACGGTCTTCAGCGCCTCGAATTCGTTTTCCCTCTCGCTGAACTCGATCGCTTCCATGGTGCAGCCGGGCGTGTCGTCCTTCGGGAAGAAATAGAGCACGACGCTGCGGCGGTTGCGGAAGCTCTCGAGCTTGACGACGTTCATGTCCGCATCCGGCAGATCGAACAGCGGCGCGGGCTGCCCCGGATGCAGCATGGCGGAGACGTCTACGGTTACCGGAAGCATGTTCGCAAGTCTAATCCCATTGTGTGAACCGTGGTCAAGCGCTTTCGGCGGGGAATTATCGCGGATGCATGTTACGCGTACGTTATCATCGTCTTGCATGATGAAAAGCTGTCTCGGCGGACTGACAGCTGCCACTTTTTTGCGCCGCTACTGGCAGAAGCAGCCGCTGCTGGTGCGCCGCGCGCTGCCCGATTGCGCCGGATTGTTGCAGCGCGAAGCGCTTTTCGATCTCGCGGCACGTGAAGACCTGGAATCGCGGCTGGTCCTGCGCAGCGGCAGACGCTGGCGGGTTCGTCATGGGCCATTCGATGCACGGGACCTGGCGCGTCTGCCGCGCTCCGGCTGGACGCTGCTGGTTCACGGCGTTGACCGGGCGCTCGCGGGCATGCAGGAGCTGTCCGGGCGGTTCGCCTTTATCCCCTACGCCCGCTTCGACGACGTCATGGCGAGCTATGCGCCGGACGGCGGAGGGGTCGGGCCGCACTTCGACAGCTACGACGTCTTCCTGCTGCAGGGTGAAGGGCGGCGGCGCTGGCGCTTGAGCCGTCAGCGCGACTTGTCGCTGGTCAACGACGCGCCTCTGCGCATACTGCGCCGCTTCCGGCCCTCGAAGGAGTGGGTGCTGGGACCCGGCGACATGCTCTACCTCCCGCCCCGCTGCGCGCACGACGGGATCGCCGTCGGACCGTGCATCACCTACTCCATCGGCTTCCGCGCGCCGCGCGCCCAGGAACTGGGATCGCGCTTCCTCGAATTCCTGCAGGAACGCATCCGCCTCGACGGAATCTACAGCGATCCCGGCCTGAAGCTGCAACGCCGCCCGGCCCGTCTGCCGGACGGCATGCTGCGAAAGGCGCGCAACACGCTCGGGCGCATCCGCTGGGACGACGCGGACATCGTGCGCTTTCTGGGCAGCTACCTGTCCGAGCCCGGGGACACGGTGGTGTTCGAGCGCCCGCGCCGCCCCGTTGCAGAAGGCGTGTTCGGCGCACAGGCGGCAGGCCGCGGCGTGCGCCTCGCGCCGCAAACGCGCATGCTGTTCCGGGGCGCCATTATTTTCATCAACGGCGAGGCGCACCCGGCCGGCGCGCCCGCGGTGCAATCACTGTCGCGGCTCGCCGACCGGCGCTCGCTCCCGCCGCTGCGCCGCATCAACCGCGAGGCGGCCGGGCTGCTTTACCAGTGGTATCGTGCCGGCTACGTCACGCTCGGTGACGACTGACGACTGACGACTGATGGCTGACGACAAGATCCCGGCCATAGAGCCGACCGGCAACCTGCCGAATGCGGAGTACCGCCGCTTCGAGGGCCTGCGCGAGTACGAGGAAGTGATCGACGCGCTGATACCGCAAACCCAGCGCTTCATCCGGGTCTTCGACAGGACGTTGTCGCGCAACTGGACATCGCCGCAGCGTCACGAGGCCTTGCGCCAGTTCCTCCTGGCAAACCGCCTGAACCGCCTGCTGATCGTGGTGCACGACGCCGAGCCCATCGAGCGCGAATGTCCGCGCATGATGGACCTGGTGCGCCAGTTCAGCGCTGCGGTGCGGATCCACGAAACGCTGAGCCCGGCGAAGCACGTGTACGATCCGTTCGTCGTGTTCGACGCGAGCCACTACGTGCACCGCTTTCACTACAAGTACCTGCGCGCCGCCCAGGGCACGAACGATGTCGTCGGGGCGCAGCAGCTGCTCGACCGCTACGCCGAAATCTGGGATGCGTCCGCTCACGCGGTGACGGCGGGGACGAGCGGCCTCTGACCGGCCGCGAGTTCGCGGCCGGAGTTGGCAGTTGGCAGTTATCAGTTGGCAGTAAGCTGTAAACTGCCCACTGCAAACTGCAAACTT
>JBIOVQ010000222.1:0-8573 GCA_044867805.1 Burkholderiales bacterium
CGATGATGGACGACGTGGGCTTGAGGAAGAACTCCGCCATCAGGTCGTCCTTGGACAGCTTCGAGCGGTCCTCGGAACCCGACTGCACGCGCATCTCGGCCTGGTGGTCCTTGTAGTTCGCCGCGGCGGCCCAGAACGACGGCGGGTTGAGTATCGGCGCAAGCAGCTTCACCGAGGCGAGCGCCACCGGCGAGCCGACGCGCACCGCATCGCGCACGCCCTTCATCGCGCCCGGCTTGTTCGCCAGCGCCTCGACCACGTCGAGCATGGTGTAGCCGCTCTTGAGGTGCTTGGCCTTCACCAGCGCCTGGCCGATCGGAAACACCTTCTCTCCCTCGACGATGCCGACCTGGTTCCTGTCATAGTGGCAAATTTTCACTTGGTCTCTTTCCTGAAAGCGTGACGACTGACGACTGATGACTGACGACGGCTCAGTCCGCCCTGATCTTCGCCCGCTCGGCGATACGCAGCCAGCGCTCGTGCTCCGAGCGGAGCTGGGCGGACAGTATTCCGGGGGCGCCGCCCGCCGGGTTGAAGCCTTGCTTGACGAGCGCTTCCCGTATCGCGGGGTCGCCCAGCAGCGCGTTCACTTCGGCGTTCAGACGGCCGACGATAGCCGCGGGCGTTCCCGCCGGCACGAGCAGCGCATACCAGTTCGATGCCTGGACGTTCGGGTAGCCTTCCTGTCCGAGCGTCGGCACCGCGGGAAAAACCGGCGAGCGTTCCGGAGCCATGACGGCGAGCACCCGGGCGCGGCCGCCCTGGACGTGGGGAGCGACCGCCGAGACCGGCATCACCATCACGTCCACGCGGCCGGCGATGAAATCGGTGATCGCGCCGGCGAATCCCTTGTAGGGAACGTGCACGATATCCATACTCGCCTCGAGCTTGAACTGCTCCATCACCAGGTGGTGCGGCGTGCCGATCCCGGGCGAGCCGTAGTGCAGCTTGCCGGGCTCCTTCTTCGCCAGCGCGACGAGGTCACGCACCGAGCGCAGCGGCGAGGCGGAGGGAACCGACAGCGACTGGATGCCGGTCGCGATGAGCACCACCGGCGCGAAGTTGCGCACGGGATCGTAGCGCTGAGAACGATTGACGGCGGCATTGGTGACGAAGGTCGCCGCCGTAAGGAGCAGCGTGTGGCCGTCGGGGGTCGCCGCGGCGGCCAGCTCGTGGCCGATGTTCGCGCTCGCCCCCGCGCGATTGTCCACGATCACGCCGGCGCTCCAGCGTTCCGCGAGCTTCGCCGCAAAGCTCCGCGCCAGCGTGTCGATGCCGCTGCCCGGGGAGAACGGGACGATGATCCGCACCGGCCGCCCGCCCGGATACGGCTGCGCGCTGGCCACGGCGCAGCCGACCACGAGGAGGAAGGCGCAGAACACCGCGCCTGGAAGGCACGAAGGGAGCAGCGAAAGGCGGAAGTAAAGGTGTCTCGTCACTCGTCACCGGTCACTGGTCACTCGTGCGGCTATTCTAAGGCACCCACCCCTCGTTCGCGGTTGCTGAGCTAGAATCGCAAGGCGATCCTGGAGGCCTCCCATGCCAGACACCGCCGCGCCGAAGAAGATCGCTTCCGCCATCAGGACCACATTCATCTCGCACGGCACGCTCGGCTCGCGCGATCTCGACGCGACGCGCCGCTTCTACGAGGAATTCCTTGGCCTCGAGGTTGTGCGCACGAGCCCGGTCTCGCTGATGGTCCGGCTCGGTGGACAGCACGTTTACGCGGTCGTATTCACCAAGAAAAAGGGGCGCATGCCGCGCATCTACCACAACGGACTCGACGTCGCGACCGATGCCGAGGTTGACGAGGCCTGGCGCCGGTGCAACGACGAGGCGGCGAAATGGGGCCTGCATGAGATCACCAAACCGATCGCGCGCCACGGCACCTACAGCTTTCTCTTCTGGGATGCCGACGACAACGCCTGGGAAATCCTCTCCAACCCCAGGGGCGGCTATACCTGGATATTCGAGAAGGGCGATTTGGGCGGGAAGGGGCATTTCGACAAGGACTTTCTCGACAAGCGGCCGGGGAAGGCCCCGGCCGGTGACGACTGACGGATCCAGAATCGTCCCAGATAATGCGTCCCAGGTACTCCGTCCCAGATAATGCGCGCCCGGCTTTCGCCTTTCGACTTCAGGCTGCGCTTCTGGCAATGGCGCTGGTCTGCGGCGTTGCCGGCGCGCAGCCGTACCCGTCGCGGCCGATAAGAATGGTGGCCGCGACCTCCCCCGGTGGCATCACGGATCACCTCGCGCGCGTCGCGGCGACGAATCTGACCACGATGCTCGGCCAGACGGTGGTAGTGGACAACCGGCCGGGCGCGACCGGCACCGTCGCGGTGGACCTGGTTTCGAAGGCATCCCCCGACGGTTACACGCTGCTGACGGTCGCGGGCGGCAACATCGTCATCACGCCCTTCCTCTACCGCTCGCTGCCGGTGGACCCGGTGAACGCACTTGCCCCGGTATTCAACATCGCCGGGGCGCCCCAGTTGCTGATCGTGCCGGGCTCGCTGCCGGTGAAGGACCTGCGCGAGTTCGTCGCCCTGGCCAAGGCCAGTCCCGGGTCCATCAACTACGCATCGGCGGGACTCGGCAGCACGACCCACCTTGCCGCCGATCACTTCGGCCGCCTTGCGGGCGTCTGGCTCGTGCACATTCCGTACAAGGGCGTGGGACCGGCGCTTGCCGACCTGATCAGCGGACGCGTGCAGATGCTATCGGTCGGACTGGGACCGGTGCAATCCCATCTCAAGAGCGGCGCGCTCAAGGCCCTCACCGTCGCGTCGAAGCGGCGCCTCGACGCCCTCCCCGATCTGCCGACCTCGGCCGAAGCGGGCGTGCCCGGCTACGAGATGACGACCTGGTTCGGCGTCTTCGCGCCGAAAGCGACGAGCCCGAAGATCATCCAATTCCTCAACGCGCGGCTGCAGGGGGTGATCGACGACCCCAAGGTCAGGAAGAGCCTGGTCGACTCCGGCATCGAGCCGATCGGCGGCTCGGTCAAATCCTTCGCCGAGCTCGTCCGCTCCGACTACAAAAACTGGGGAGAAGTCGTTCGAGCTTCAGGGGTAAAGCTCGAATAAAGCGAAAGGGCGTCGCAGATAGGGCGCATTATCTGAAACGCTACACCGGGGGACGCTTCATCTGGAACGCTCTATCTGGGACGCTCTATCTGGGACGCCTTCACTTCTTTGCCTTTACCGCCTCACCGCCCGGCACCAGGGTATTCGCAAGCTCCAGCCGGTCCGCGAGGTTGCGCACGAGCGCGCGCGTCAGGTAGAGCTGGGAGCCGAGGCTCATCCCCGAGATCGCCTGGGGCGTGTACTCGGCCAGCAGGAGGTCGGTCACGGACTCCACCGTGCCGCGCCGCGGGCGGCTCCCGTCGTAGATGTAGGCCATCTCGCCAAAGCACTCGCCCTCGTTGATCATGTTGAGGACACGGCCCTTGAGGCTGACCTTGCCCTGCCCCTTGCCGAGGAAATAAAGCTTCTTCCCGATCTCGTTCTCGCGGAAGATCGTCTGCTTGCCCGGCACGCGCATCCATAAACCCGCGCCCGCGAGCTCCCACAGCTCGTAGTCCGAGAGCCCGGACAGCATCTGGACCTTCTTCAGCGCGGAGTATTTCTCCGTGTCGGGGATGGCGGTCGGGGGCAGGATCTTCTCGACCATCTGGGTCAGCGCCAGGGCGAACTCCGCCCAGGTCGCGTAGCGCTGCTCCGGCTTCTTCGCGAGCGCGCGCAGCACGATGCGGTCCACCTCCTTCGGCAGGTCGGCGCGCAGCTTGGTCGGCGGCGCGGGCTCCTGCTGGAGGATCTTCTGGCGCAGCCCGTCCAGGTTGGCCGCCGTGAAAGGCCGCTGGCCGGTCAGCAGCTCGTAGAGAACCACGCCGAGCGAATACATGTCGCTGTGCAGCGTGAGGTCCCGGCCCTGGAGCTGCTCGGGCGACATGTAATAGGGCGAGCCCATGGCGGCCGTCTGCACCACCTGGCTCTTGCGCAGGTAGGCGGCGCCGAAATCCGCGATCTTGACGTCGGTGCCCTGCACTCGCAGCAGGTTGGCCGGCTTGATGTCGCGGTGCACGATGCCTTCCCTGAAGGCGTAGTCGAGCGCTCCGCAGCACTTGAAGCCCATCTGCAGCACGTCCGCGACCGGCAGCAGGCTGCCGGCCTTGGTGTAGCGCACCAGGTCGTGGCCCCTCACGAGCTCCATCGCGATGAAGCCAGAATGCTCCTGCAGCGTGGCGTCGAGTATCCCGATGATGTGCGGGTGCCTGAGCTTGCCCGCCAGCGACGACTCGTTCAGGAACTGCTGGCGGTAGAGCGCCCCGAACTCGCGGTCGCGGAGTACCTCCGGCTCGATCGTCTTCAGCGCCACCTCCTTGCCGGAGAAGCTGTCTTTCGCGAGATAGACCGTTCCGGTCGCGCCTTTGCCGAGAAGTTTCTGGACCTCGTATCTCCCGACCTGGAGGCTCAGGTCCATTTCGAGGGGTTGGTCGGCCACTTTTCTTTATGAAGCGTGATGAGTGATGGGTGATGAGTGACGAGTGGAGGCGCTGGACTCTAGCACGAATACCCCCACCCTATCCCTCCCCCTTGACAAGGGGGAGGGTTGGAAGGGGGTCAATGCAGGTCTAGGGCATGGCGCTTCAACGCCGACAGCGGCGCGTACTTGAGGACCTCCTCGTGGGTCGCTTCGAGCACGACGCTCGGGGCCTTGCCGGCTTCCCACGCCTCGATCCAGCGCAGCACGTGCAGGCACCAGCGGTCGCCGGGCTTGAGCCCGCGGAAGCGCATCTCCGGCTTCGGCGTGATGAGATCGTTGCCGCGCTGGCGGGAAAACTCGAGGAAATCGGCCGTGACCCTGACGCAGACCAGGTGCGATACCCCTTTCTGCCCGTGAGTGGCGCAGCAGCCGTCCCGGAAATAGCCGGTCACCGGGTCGAAGCTGCAGGCGCGAAGCGCCCCGCCCAATACATTTCGCTCCTTGCTGACCTCTTCGCTCATCAATGCCAAGTTTGCAGTTTGCAGTGGGCAGTTTGCAGTTACTGCCAACTGTCAACTGCCAACTGTCAACTCTGATTCGGTCACACCTTCGCGTATTTGCCGGTCAGCTGCGGCGTCTGCCCCTCCAGCTTCTTGTTCTGGCGGTCGAGGCGGGTTTCCCTCGCCCAGGTGCGCTTGAGGTCGTCGCGGACCTTGAAGCGCAGCCGGCCCATGCCTTCGACCTCGACTTCGATCCTGTCGCCGTCCTGGAACGGGTTCAGCCCGCGGTGGTTGGTCCCCGTCGCCAGGACGTCCCCCGGCTCGAGCGTATGGATCGAGCTCACCCATTCGATGCAGCGCGGGATGTTGTGCGCCATGTCGCTGGTATTGAAGTTCTGCATGAGCGTGCCGTTGTTCCACAGGCGAACCTGCAGCCGGTACGGGTCGGGAACCTCGTCCGCGGTGACGATATAGGGGCCCATCGGCGCGAAGGTATCGCGCGATTTCATCTGGTAGAAGGTATTGCCGGTCGGCGGGAGCCCCCGCGCCGAGCCGTCTATGAAGTTCACGTAGCCGAAGATGTGGCTCATCGCCTTCGCGGCCGACACCTTGCTGGCGCGCTTGCCGATCACCAGGGCGAGCTCCGCCTCGCCCTCGAAAATCGTGGCGGGGACATCCGGCAGGACCATCGTGTCGCCGTCGCCGATGATGCCGCTGGGGGACTTGTGGAACGCGTTGATCGGTGCCGGCTCCGTGCGGGTGCCGTCTTCCATGTAGTTCACCGCCATGCAATCGATGTTGTGCGGCTTGGGCAGCGGCGGCCGGATCCTCACCTTGCTCAGCGGCACCCCCTTGCCGGCGGCGGCCGCCTTCTCCAGCTTGGCCTTGTACTTGGCGAAGCGCTCGATCAGCCCGCTGATGAGGTCGTGCGGCCCGGTGTGCGGGATATCCCCGACCGCTTTCGACACGTCCACGACCCGGTCGCCCTCGACCACGCCCAGCTTGAAGTCATCGAAGTACATCAGCTTCATCGTCATCTCCCTTGAACGAACGAGGGGATACTCCCCTCATGCTCCCCTGCTCCAGGACCCGTATCGCTCATCCTGATACGGGCAGTAAAGTCGCGGCATGCCCGCGGAAGGAACGAATTATATATTTTGAAGCGGGTGCCGGCGGTTCGCATAAGAGCCTATCTCAATGATAGGCACGTGTGCGACGGCGGCGATGTGGGATGCAGCTTTAGGAGGATAACCCGCAGCAATATGTCGATAATGCAAGGGTTACCGACAACAAGATGCGCCCAGATCGCCCCGTCCCTCCGGGTTGCGGCCAGGAGGGCACGCGGAGGGCGGAGCAGTGCCTGCGCCCGTGGGCGTAGGTGCGACCCCGCAGCGGGCCAAGCGCGCCGGATTGAATCCGCGTGCCCATGCGCGCCTCCGCGGTCGCATCCCCGAAGACGGGGCGCGTCGAGGGGCGGAAGAGGGACCCTCTGGGATCTGACCCCCGGTGACGCGCATGGATCGGCTTCGAAGCGACGCGCTTTGATCGGCTCCACGGTCGCATCCCGCAAGCGGGCCCCTGCTCCACGTTCCGCCGATCCCTGCTCAACGCTCCGGCGCGCCGTCTGCTTCGTTGCCCGGCTTGTCCATATCGACATATGGACTTCGCCGTGCGTCTCGCATCCATCCCGTCCTGGCCACAACGCATCACGCGCCTATCATTGAGATAGGCTCTAAGACGGGGCCGGGCGCCCGAGGTATCATCCGGGGCGCCGGAAGCACCAAACCGCAAGCACCAAATAACAAACAAGTTTCAATGGATCAAGCTCCAAATTACAAACGAGCCCCAGTCTCAAACCCAACCGTTTGGGCGTTGGAGTTTGGCTATTGGAATTTGTCTGGGATTTGGAGTTTGGTGCTTGGGATTTCGAAGGATGCGGATGACTAGATACGCTGACAGTGCACTCCGATGGTGCACCGCGTTGGCGCTGGCGGCCGCAGCGGTCCCCGCCTATGCCCAGCAATCCGCGTGGCGGCCGGAGCGCACCGTGGAAATCGTGGTGCCGGCGGGAACCGGCGGCTCGATCGACGGCACGGCGCGCCTGATACACCGCGTGCTCGAGCTCAATCGCATCGTCGAGGTTCCGGTGGTCGTGGTGAACAAGCCCGGGGGCGGCGGCAACATCGCGACGAACTATCTCGACCAGCACGCCGGCGACGGGCATTACCTGCTCGCCTCCACGATGAGCATCATGACCAGCCACATCCTCGGGAGGTCGGCCACCACCTATACCGACTACACGCCGCTCGCGACCCTGTTCAGCGAATACATGACGCTCGTGGTCAAGCCGGATTCCCCGCTCAAGACGGCGGCCGACATCCGGGAGCAGCTACGGAAGGATCCCCGGTCGCTGAGCATCGCCATCGGCGTCGCGGTGGGCGCCACCAACCACCTCACGGTCGCGCTGCTGGCGAAGTCGATGGGCGTGGATGCGAGGAAGCTCAAGATGGTGGTGACGCACACCAACAGCCAGGCCGTGACCGCCGTCATGGGCGGGCACATCGACATCGCGTCGCTCTCGGCCGGCGCGGCCATCAACGCCGCGCAGCAGGGCCGGTTGCGCATCATCGGCGTCACCTCCGCCAGGCGCGGCGACGGGCCCCTCGCCGCCGTGCCGACCTGGAAGGAGCAGGGCGTGGACGTGGTGTTCGCGAACGTGCGGCTGCTGCTCGGCCCCAGGGGCCTGAGCGCGGCGCAGGTCGCGTACTGGGACGCGGCCCTGGCCAGCATCGTCGCGACCAGCGAATGGAGAAAGGAAGTGGAGCGCAACGAGGCGATTCCCGACTACGCCGGCAGCAAGGAAAGCGCGCGGCGCATGGCGCGGCTCTACGCCCAGCTGAAAAGCGCGCTGGTCGATGCCGGCCTGGCCAAGGAGTGACACGGTAAGGCGTGACGCGATAGAGCGTGACGCGGTGATGCGTGACGCGGTGATGCGTGACGCGATACAGCGAGGACGTTTGAAGCTTGTAACCTGTAGGCTTGTGACTGACGGCTGGCGGCTGACGGCTGGCGTCTAACTTAGAGGAGGAAGGAATGGCACAAAGCGGAACGGTAAGCCCGGGCAAGCAGTCGTCGCAGACGCTATCGCTCAACATGAAGCTGCTCGCGCACCACGACATGGGCGGCTTCGGCGGCGTGGGCGAGGGCATGGGCATGCAGAAGACGAAGGACGGCCGGCGCGTGATGTGGCTCGGCCACGAGGGCGCGCCGAAGAATTTCACGGCGATCGACGTCACCGACCCGCGCAAGCCGAAGATGATCATCCAGACCGAGCTGCCGCACAACAAGATGCGCTCCAACTCGCTGGAAGTCTTCGGCGACACGCTCTACGTCGCGCACCAGATCCGCGGCGAGTTCGGCATGAAGCCGGCGGGGGTGGACATCTGGGACATCACGACGCCCGAGCAGCCGAAAAAGCTGTCGCACTTCGACGCGTCGGGGCCGCATTCGCTGGGCGTGCACTGCGTGTGGACCGGCGACGGGCAGTTCCTGCACATCTCCTCGGGCGCCGCCGATTTCCAGGCG
>JBIOVQ010000223.1:0-2100 GCA_044867805.1 Burkholderiales bacterium
ATCACCACCATCAAGCGCTCCAGATGGTGGCGATGATTCGCACGCATACCGCGAGTCCGGAGTTGATCGCGATGGGGCAGAAAATCCAGCTCTCGCAGAGCGGCGAGATTCAGGCGATGCAGGAGTGGCTCACCGCACGGAAACAGGAAGTGCCGATGATCATGGCGGATGGTTCGGTAATGATCGGCGCGGGTCACGCCGGCATGGCGGCAATGCCCGGCATGCTTACGCCAGAGCAGATGAAGGCGCTCGACACCGCGCGCGGCGCCAAATTCGATGAGCTCTTTCTCACCGGCATGATCCAGCACCACAAGGGTGCGCTGAAAATGGTCGCCGATCTGCGCGCCGCCGGGGGAGGGAAGGAGCCGAACATCGGCGACTTCCTGAACGAGGTCGACAACGATCAGCGGATGGAAATCGTTCGCATGTTCGGACTCTTAGGGAGGCCAGTGGAATGGTCATGAACCCGCGCCCTCACGTTCGCCTCATTATTATTAGTGCCGCGCTGTGTCTGGCAGTTGCCACGGCCTTTGCACAGAATCCTCCCGCAGCGCCGCAGGGTGCCGGCGCCCCAGCGCCGCAGCAAGGACGCGGCGCCACGGTGGGACAGATCCCGATTCCGCAGCCCTGCACGCCCGAGCAGATTGCGGCGGCTCAGGCGCCAGCCGAACCGCAAGCCGCCGGGCGAGGTCGTGGTGGTCGCGGCGGCGGTGTGCCCTGTCACATGCCCGATCCACGCGAAGGCCTCAAGCCGGGCAAGTACGACGCCGGCGAGGCCGCGCTCAACATGAAGCTGGTCACGAGCATGCGCCAGCCGGAGGGCATGTTCGATCCGAATGCCACGAACCCGCGCAGCCTCGAGTACGCCAACTCCGATCTCGCCTTCGGCATGAACGGCAGGTTGGCGCTGCAGGGCAACTTCCACGGATTGATCTTCTACAACATCGAGGACGCCGCGAAGACGTCGCTGCAGACGATCGTCTCGTGTCCCGGCGGGCAGGGCGATGTGTCGATCTGGGGCAACCTCGCCTTTATGTCCGTTGAGAGCTATGGACGGATCGATTGCGGCGCGCAGGGGCCGGCCGGTCGGGGACGGGGAGCGGCGGCACCGGCCGCTGGCGCGACGCCACCGGCTGGAGGCGCGGCGGCTCCTCCGGCAGCGGGCGCCGGACGTGGCACGGCTCCGCCCGATCTGGATCGGATGTTCGGCGTTCGCATCTTCGACATCTCCGATCCGCGGAAGCCGCGCCAGGTCGCGGCCGTGCAGACCTGCCGCGGTTCGCACACGCATTCGCTCGTCACGGATCCCAACGACAAGGAGAACATCTACATCTACGTCTCCGGCAATTCGGGCGTTCGATCGGCCGAGGAGAAGGCGGGCTGTGTCGCCGATCCAAACGCGCCGAACACATCGACCTTCGGCATCGACGTGATCAAGGTGCCACTCAAGAACCCGGAGCAGTCGGCGGTGGTCAGCCACGCCTACATCTTTGCGGACGCGAATACCGGCGAACTCGCCAGCCTCCGCGGCCGTCGCCAGGGCACGGGCGAACCCAGCCCGAACCCGACCGCCGGCTGCCACGACGTGACGAGCTTCCCGTTCCACCAGCTGCTCGGCGGCGCGTGTTCCGGCAACGGACTGCTGCTCGACACCAAGAACGTGACGAAACCCAAGCGCCTGGATGACGTCGCCGACCCCGCCTTCGCGTTCTGGCACTCCGCGACGTTCAACAACGACGGGACCAAGCTGCTGTTCTCCGACGAATGGGGCGGTGGCACCTCGCCGATGTGCCAGTCAATCCATCCACCGATGTGGGGCGGCAACGCGGTGTTCGACATCCAGGGCACGGGGGACGGCCGCCACCTGCGCTTCGGTGGCTACTTCAAGATGCCGGCGTGGCAGACCGCGAGCGAGAACTGCGTCGCGCATAACGGCAGCCTCGTGCCCGTGCCCGGGCGCGACATCATGGCCCAGGCCTTCTATCAGGGTGGCGCGACGGTCTTCGATTTCACCAACGCCGCAAGCATCAAGGAAATCGCCTACTTCGACCGCGGTCCGATCGACGCGAACAACCTGATCATCGGCGGCTACTGGTCGGT
>JBIOVQ010000224.1:0-8687 GCA_044867805.1 Burkholderiales bacterium
AGGAGCGCGGCGTCGACGATCGTGAGCGGGCCGTGATTCAACGCGGTCTCCGGGACTTCTTCTTGCCGGCCTTGCCGTATTGCTCGAGCTGGAACCGGACCGGCTTGAGCCAGCGGCAGATTTCCTGCACGACCTCGGCCTGGCGCAGCGGCAGCCCTTTCTCCTTCGCCATGGCGTGGACGATTTCCATGTCGTCGTCGGCCCACGCCATGCTGTTCCGGCCCCAGTGCTCCAGCCCGGCATTCGCGGCATGGGTGGTGAGCAGCGCCTTGCGCATCGCCTCGACGTCGAGGCCGTAGCGGTGCGCGAGAACGAGCCCCTCGTGGTCCGCGACCAGGCACGCCCACATCACCATGTTGTTGGCGGCCTTGGCGACCTGCGCCGACCCGATGTCGCCGGTCGGCACGATGTCGGTCGAGAAAGCCCCCAGCACCGGCCGCAGCCGATCGACGACCCCGGGGGCTCCTGCGACGAACGAGAGCAGGGTGCCCGCGTCGGCCGCCCATGCGCCCCGGCACATCGTGGCGTCCACGACATGCACGCCCCGCGCGCGGCCGCGTCGGGCGAGCTCGCGCACGGTGTCCGGGTGCACGGTGGAGAGCACTGCGACGATCGCGTCGCGGGGGACGTGGTTCAGGATGCCCTTCCCGGACAGCAGCTCGCGCAGCTCGTGGTCGTAGCCGACGCAGATCAGGATCGCGTCGCACGCGCGCGCGAGCGCGGCCGCGTCGGCGCTCCACTTTCCGCCGCGTTCCTCGGCTGCGCCGCGCTTGCCGGCATCGATGTCGTGCACCAGGACGGAAAATCCCTTGCGCGTCAGGTGCCCGATGATCGGCTGACCCATCCGGCCTGCCCCGATGACTCCGACAGTCTTGATCGTGGATGCCTTTTCCCCGCTCATAAGATCGAACCCTCGACGCAAAGCCGCGAAGGCGCAAAGAAATACGAATAAAACAATTCAGAAAGACAATTTTATTCTTGGTCTTCTTTGCGGCTTTGCGCCTTTGCGTCAAGATTCTGCACGGCGGCTCAGCGTTTCTGGGTGATGGTATCGAGAAGCGCCGGCTGCCCGGCCTTGACCCTGGCGATGGCGCGCTCGAGGGCCGGCCCCACGTCCTTGCCGTGCTCGATGGGGCCCTCGGCGTACCAGCCCATGGATTTCGCGAGGCCCGCGAAATCGACGTCCGGTCCCTCCAGGTCCATCCCGATATGGGCGCGCTCGATCGGCGTGCCGCGCAGCCGCGCCATGCGGATCTGGTGCTCCCAGTCGTTGTAGTAGGCGCGGTTGTTGTACATCACGACCAGCATGGGGATCTTGTGCTTGACCGCCACCCACAGCGCGCCGGCGTCGAACATGAGGTCGCCGTCGGGCTGCAGGTCCACGACGAGACGGCCGGCGTCGCGGTGCGCCAGCGCGACGCCGAGCGACATGCCGATCTGCGTCGCGGTGCCGAGCGACTTGCCGGGATGGCGGTAGGGCTTGTCGAAGTCCCACAGCTTGCGCGTCCAGTCCTCGAGCGTGCCGGCGGTCAGCACCCAGTCCTCGTGCCTGATCGCTTCCCAGACCTCGCTGGCGAGGCGGGGCAGGGGGATCGGGGTCGCATCCCAGTCTTCGCGCGCTTCCTTTGCCCACTTCGCCCTCGTCTCGCGATGCCGCTCGGCGGTCCTGCGGCTGCGCGCCTCGACGAGCTTCTGCAGTCCCGCGTTGGCGGCGATTCTCTTGCGCATGAGCTCGGTCAGTTGCGGGATCGCAAGCGTGGTGTCCGCGAGCATGCGCAGTTGCGCGTGCTTCAGGCGCTGGTAGTCCATGGCCCAGCTCGACAGCTCGAGGTCGCCGAAGCCGATGTCGATCCAGACGCAATCCTTCGGCTCGATGCCGGTCAGCTGCCGCGTGGTGCTCACCAGCTCGGTGGTCGCCCGCTCCCAGTCGCGCACGTCCAGGCACAGGATCAGGTCGGCGTCCCGGAACACGTCTTTCACCATGCTGAGGTTCAGCGGATGGCTGCCCGGGAAGTTGAGGCGGCTGTTGACGTCGTAGACCGGCGCGCCCAGCGTCTCGGCGAGCTCGACCAGGGCGTTGAAGCCGCGCGGATCGCGCCCGACGAACTCGGCGAGGATGACCGGCCGCTGCGCCGCGGCGATCAGGTCGGCGGCGCGCGCGAGCGCGGCGGGGTCCGCCGTGAACTGCGCCGGCACGGGCATGGAGGTCTTCGGCGGCAGCGGCACCTCGTGGTCGAGCGGCTGCTCCTGCATCCACGCGTCGTAGCACATGTAGATCGGCCCCTGCGGCTCCGTCATCATCACGCCGTAGGCGCGGGCGAACGACTCGGGCACGCCGTCCACCGTGGTCGGCTGGTAGTCCCACTTGGTGTAGTCGCGTACGGCGCTGCCCTGCACCAGCGCGGTGTGCGTCCAGTCGATGCGGGGACGCCGCTTGGTTTCGTCCATCGGGCCGGTGGCGCCGATGATGAAGATCGGGGCGCGGTCGATGTAGGCGTAATAGATGGCGAGGTTGGAGTGCAGCAGGCCGACGAGATCGTGCACGATCGCCACCATCGGCTTGCCGCAGGCCTTGGCGTAGCCGTGGGCGATCTGCACCGCCGTCTCCTCGTGCTGGCACAGCATCATGTACGGCTTGTTGCCGCCGTAGTTCACCATCGAGTCGTGCAGCCCGCGGTAGCTCGCGCCGGGATTGAGCGCCGCGTACGGCAGCTCGTAGTGGTGCAGCATGTCGACGATGACGTCGGAGCCCCAGCGCCGGGTCGTGCCGGCGGCGGGCCGCATTTCCTCCGGCTTGGTTTTGGGCTTGTTCATTCGCTGGGCGGCCGCTTGTTACGTTTGGCCTGACGTGCACCCCAGGCTATTCCCGCCACCACGGCGATCAGGAGCACGATGACGTAGAGGTCGAGGTGGGGATGGGCGTGCAAATGGTCGCCGGGGTGGGCGTAAGCGGCGCCGGCGGGGATCCATCCGGCCAGCGCGAGGAGCGGGCGAGCGAAGCGATGCATGTTCTTCTTCCTTCCGGCGACATTAAATAAAAAGCGCGGCAACGAAGCGCCGCGCCGCGAATGGGCTGATTGTCGTAACTATCTCTTTGTTGGATTGGTTTCTTTCCGGTCAGCCTGAAGCGGGCGACGTCCTCGCCCTCCCACCGACATCTGAACGCTTCAGGCTGGCTCCTTGACCTTCGCCACCAGGTAGCGCTTGATCGTCTCGGCATTGAGCACGACCTTGGCGTCGTACTCCGGCGCGTCCTCCAGCTGCTCGAGGTCGTTCAACCCGCTGTTCTTGTAGATGCGGTTGATCGCGGAGATGAGCCGCACCGGACGGTCCGGGTCGGCGTTGAAGTGCTGGTGGATGGTATTGGGCGGAATGTAGATCACGTCGCCCGCCTCCCACTCGTAGCGCTTCACCTCGGGCTGCGGCTTCCAGTGATAGGTATCGGTAATCTCGACGTCGCAATCCTGGTGCAGGTCGTAGCCCCGACCCTCCACCACGTAGAGGCACTCTTCCGCGAGGTGGCGGTGCTTCCCGGAGCGGCTGCCGGGCGGAATGATCTGCATGTAGGCGTCCACCGTCTCCATGCGGGTGTTCATGCCTTCGTTCAGCAGGTGCTTGAGCAGCCCTTGCCGCGACATCTCCCACGGCATTTCCTCGGGATGCAGGATCTTCCTGCGCTTCGCGTTGCGCGTGGGCGCGTTAGTGGCGTCGTCGAGCAGGTTCTGGTAGAGCTTGCCGCTCGCCGCGCCGCGCATCCATTGCTTCGATTCACCCCAGGCCATATGCGTCTCCTAACCCCCTCCCGGACCCTCCCCCTCAACGAAAGGGGGGGACAGAAGGAGGAACTGGTTAGTTTCTCTGTCTCGCTGTCTCAATTCCCCTTCCCCCTCCCCCTTATTTCAAGGGGGAGGGATGGGGAGGGGGTCACTGGTCGTGGTTGTAGTCCTGGTCCAGTTCCCGCGCCTGGTAGTCCTTGCCGCCGGGCGTCGGCTCCTTCGGCTTCGGGATCACCGTCTTCTGGAACAGCATGTTCATCCACAGGAACATCGGCTTCGACTTGAGCACCAGCAGGCGCGCCGGCTTGTCGGGGTCGCCGTTGAAGTGCTGGTGCACGCAGTTGTTGTGCACGATCGCGATGTCGCCGGCCTTCCAGTCGTAGCGCACGCCGTCGTGGACCTCGTAGCCGCGCCCGTCGAGGATGTAGAACGCGGCCTCGTTGACGTGCCCGTGCTTCTGGGTCGTCCCGCCCGGCGCGTATTCCTCGAGGTGGATGTGCAGGGTCTGCGTGATGCCGTCCACCGGCTCCACGTAGTGCTTGCTGAACGACTGCGGGCCGTCCTGGAACTTCAGCTCCTTGCCCTTGACCACCCGCGGCATCGAGCGCAGCCGCGCGAGTTCCTCCTTCAGGTTGTAGTGTCCCTGGATCGCCCGGACGAACACCCGGTCGTTCTTGTCGTGGTAATGCGATGCCTTGCCCATGAAGTCTCCTTGCCGTCACCGGGGCTGCCGGGTGACGAATCCAGCGTACAGCTTACCCCAATTCCGGCTCCGGCTGGTCGTCCCGCTGCGGTGCCGCCGCTTCAACGCGCATGCTTGACGAAGATCTCGTCGTAGAGCTTCACCCACTTCTCGCCCTCGTCGAGCACCACCTTGGGATCGATCACCGAGAACTGCGGGACGTCCTTCAGCGTCGCGGCCACCTTGGCGGAAGAAGGGATGAAGTTGCGCTTCGGCATGATGTCCTGGGCCTCGTTCAGCATGAAGTCGTAGAACAGCACCGCGGCGTGGGGATGAGGCGCGTTGCGCGCGACGGCGACGCCGTTCGGGCGCGCGACCGCCGGCTTCAGCGCGAACCAGTCGATCGGCGCGCCCTTGCCCTTCAACTGCACCGGCCGGTAGTAGTAGACGGTGAGGGCGAGCGGCACCTCGCCCGAGACGACCAGGTTGGAAAGGAGGGTATGGCCCTTGCGCACCGAAATGCCGTTCGCCGCCACTATGTCGCGGAACACCTTGATACCCTCGGTCTCGCCCAGGCTGCCGACGATCCCCGCGAACCAGTCGTGGTCGTACGCCTCGATGCCGAGCCGGCCTTTCCACCGGGGGTGGGCGAGATCGGCCCACGTCCTGGGCAGCTCCTCCTTCTTCACGAGGTTCGTGTTGTAGGCCGCGACGAACAGGTTGAACCGGGTCGTGGCCCACTCCTTGTGCGGGCGGACCGCCTGCGGCACCAGGCTCGAATGATGCGGCGAGGCCACGGCCTGGAGCAGCTGCTCCCGGTGCAACGCTTCCAGCTCCGGTCCGTTCGTCTCGAACGCGTCCACTTCGTGGCGGCGCGCCCGCGCCTCCATCACCGCGCGCTGCAGCACGTTCTCCGAGCTGGCGCGCCACGAAGTCACCTTGATGCCGTACTTCTTCTCGAACGCGCCGACGAAGGCTCCCAGGTCGCCGGTGGAGAAGGAGGTGTAGAGGGTAAGCCCGCCTTCCTTGCGGGCGCCCTCGATCAGGCGCTGCTCGCGGTCGGCGCCCTGCAGCGCGGCGACCTCGGCGACGCTCTGCGCGGCGGCGGGCGCCGCGGCGGCGAGCGCAAGCGCAAGCGCCGCTACGACAGCGTGATTCGTGAATCGTGATTCGTGATTCGGACTATCGGCTCGCCGAGTGAGCTGCCCGCTCATTCTTCCTCCCTCATCGTTGAGTTGAGTGTAGTCATCGGCAAAAGAGGGTGCTTCTATTTCTAATCGTCTCCGCCCGCCGCGACCAGCGTTCCCTTCTTGAGGCTCTCGATGTCGTTCTGGTACGCCTCGTCCATGCGCGACTTCAAGCCGCGCTTCGCGAGGGCCTCGGCGAACCACTTGCGCACCTGCGGCGGCTCGTCCGTGTAGTCGATCTGGTCGCCCCCGATGCGCCGGCTGATCCACGCCTTCGGCACCCCCTGCTCGTTGCGGATGGCGACCCCCTCGTGCTTGAACGCGAGGTAGCGCGCCGGAGTGGTGCCGGTGTTGAAATGCTGGTGCTGCCACATGTTGGGCGGCACGATCAGCGTGCCCACCTCCCACTCGTAGCGCCGCGGCTCGCCGCCATCCGGCGACATCAGGGAGTAGCCCTCTCCGGACAGGATGATCACGTGCGCGCCGGGGCCGTGGGCATGGGACTTCTTGTAGGTGCCGATCGGGAACTGCGAGATGTGGCTGTTCAGCGAGCTCCTGGCCATGTTGAAGCGGATGTGACCGCCGCCCGCGCCGCGCTCCTGCGCGGTGATGAGAGGAAGGTTGACGGCGTCCGCGACGAAGTTGGTTTCGAGGAGAAAGCCCTTCTGCTCGCCCTTCGGGGAAAAATAATCGGGCTCCCCGGCGAAGCGGTTGGGGAAGTCGCGCTTCGTGTTGAAGACGAAATCGATGTCGTCGTAGAGGTTGATCACGACCGGGCCGTTGGTGACCGCCACATACCGCGCCGGCTCCTGCCCCGAGCCGTTGAAGTGCTGGTGCCACGCGTTCACGGGGATCGCGAATAGCGCGCCCGCCTTCCACTCGAAGGTGATGCGCTGGCCGGCGTCGTTCCAGACCGCGGTCGAGCCGCGCCCGGAGAGGATCATCACCATTTCCTCGAACAGCTGGCGCTGCGGCGCGAGCTTGCCGCCCGCCGGGATCTCGCAGACGTAGCAGTCGTTCGACGTGCGCGAGGCATCGTGGTTGAGGTACACCCCGCGTCCCGCGCGCCGCGCCCAGGGCTTCAGCTCGACCGTGTTGAGGCTGGGCACGTAGAACGAGGGGATGATATCGAGCCCCTCGCTTTTCACCCACCGCGTGTAGGGCGTCTCTTTCTCGGTCGCGAATTTCTTCGCGAATTCGTCGGATACCAGCGCGCTCTTTGCCATCTGCAGCTCCGGGGTTCTGATGGATCGAAAATTTACTCCTACTGCGGCGCTATTGCCACCTCCGAAAAAAGGCGTGATTTGTGGTTCGTGATTTGTGATTCGTGCTTGAGCCCTTTGGACCAGGGCCTGCCTTCAAGTCGATTCACGATTCACGAATCACGGCAATTCGGATCGAATCACGATTCACGAATCACGACTCACGTCTTTCTCTCCCGCCAGGGCGACGCATTTCTCCGAGCTGATCCGCATGAAGATGGGGTCGCCGACGGGCGTGCGCAGGGACGGGTGCGCGGTGGCGAGCAGTTGGTAGTCGCCCACGCTCACCTGGAAGTCCACGGTGTCGCCGAGGAACACCTTCGCGCTCACCGTCCCGGAGCACACGTTATCGCCCTGCGGCCGCTCCTCGGCGAGCTCGATGTCCTCGGGGCGCAGCGAGACCGCGACAGCGTCTCCCGCCTTGAGCGAGTCGGCGGAGGAGGCGTGCAGCTCGCCCAGCACCGTGCCGAGGCGGTAGTGGCCCGGGCCGTCGGCCGCGATCACTTTTGCCTCCAGCAGGTTGGTCCTGCCGATGAAGTCGGCGACGAAGCGGCTGCGCGGGCGCTCGTAGATCTCGCGCGGCGAGCCGACCTGCATGATGCGGCCCTCGCTCATCACGGCAATCTCGTGCGAGAGCGCCAGCGCCTCGGCCTGGTCGTGCGTGACGTAGACGGTGGTGACGCCGGTGTCGCGCTGGATGCGCTTCAGCTCGAAGCGCATGCGCTCGCGCAGCTTCGCGTCGAGGTTCGACATCGGCTCGTCGAGCAGCAGGAGCTGCGGCTCCATCACTAGCGCACGCGCGAGCGCGAGGCGCTGCTGCTGCCCGCCCGAGAGATTGGTCGCCGGCCGATCCGCGAGCGCGTCCATGGCCACGATGGCGAGCACGCGCATCACCCTGTCCCGCATTTCTTTCGCGCTGAACTTGCGCCGGCCGACCTTCAGCGGGAACGCGGCGTTCTCGAACACCGACATGTGCGGCCAGATCGCGTACGACTGGAACACCATGCCGATGTTGCGCTCGTTGGGCGCGATGAACACCCCCCGGCCGGAGTCGTAGATCGCGCGCCCGCCGAGCGTGATCTCGCCCGAGCGCGGCCGCTCCAGCCCCGCGATCGAGCGCAGCGTCGTCGTCTTGCCGCAGCCGCTCGGGCCGAGCAGCGTGAAGAGCTTGCCCTCGGGCACGTCGAAGGCGACGTCGCGCGCGGCGCGGACGACGTCCTTGCCTTCGCTGACGTATTCGGTGTTGAGCCCGCGTACGCTCAGCATGTCGCTGCCTGCCCGAAGACGCGTAAAAATTCTCGACGCAAAGGCGCAAAGGCGCAAAGAAGAGATTCAATTTTCATGTTTTTGGGAATTCCTTTGCGTCTTTCTTCTTCCTTTGCGTCAAGATTGTCGGGCTATGCCTCGCGCATGCCGAACTTGCCGCCCGCGTACTGGGCGACCTGCACCAGCGCGAACAGCAGCACGATCAGCATCACGCCCAGCGCGGAGAGCTCGACGTACTGGCCGTTCTCCCACAGCTCCCAGATCATGATCGACACCACCTCCGTGCCGGGGCTGTAGAGCAGGATCGAGCTCGACAGTTCGCGCAGGGACACGATGGCGATGTAGATCCAGCCGGCGACCAGCCCGGGCTTGAGCAGCGGCAGCACCACGCGCACGAACGTCGAGCCCCAGCGCGCGCCGCTCATCGACGCCGATTCCTCGAGCTCCTTGTGGATCTGCACCATCGAGGCCGTGTTGTAGCGGATGCCGTAGGGCATGAAGCGCGTCACGTAGG
>JBIOVQ010000225.1:0-26046 GCA_044867805.1 Burkholderiales bacterium
ACGATGTCCTGCGTGCCGATGATCGCAACCACGTCCGCGATCATGTGGCCGCGCGCCATCTCGTCGAGCGCCGAGAGATGCACGAAGCCTGGCGCACGAATCTTCAGCCGGTACGGCTTGTTCGCCCCGTCGGATATGAGGTAGATCCCGAACTCGCCCTTGGGGGCCTCCACCGCCGCATAGGCCTCCCCTTCCGGCACGTGCATGCCTTCGGTGAAGAGCTTGAAGTGGTGAATCAGCTCTTCCATGTTGGTTTTCATCGCCACGCGAGAAGGCGGCGTCACCTTGTGGTTGTCCACCATCGTCGGGCCGGGGTTCTTGCGCAGCCAGTCGATGCACTGGCGGACGATGCGGTTCGCCTGGCGCATTTCCTCGATGCGCACCAGGTAGCGGTCGTAGCAGTCGCCGTTCACGCCCACGGGGATGTCGAATTCCATGCGGTCGTAGACTTCGTACGGCTGCTTCTTGCGCAGGTCCCAGGCTACGCCCGAGCCGCGCAGCATCGGTCCCGTGAAGCCGAGCGCCTTGGCGCGCTCGGGGGAAACGACACCGATGCCGACCGTGCGCTGCTTCCAGATGCGGTTGTCGGTGAGCAGCGTCTCGTACTCGTCCACGTAGCGGGGGAAGCGCTCGGTGAAATCCTCGACGAAATCGAGCAGCGAGCCCGAGCGGTTCTTGTTGAGTCTGCGCACGGCGGACTCGTTGTGGATCTTCGAGGCCTCGTATTGCGGCATCCGGTCCGGCAGGTCGCGGTAGACGCCGCCCGGGCGATAGTAGGCGGCGTGCAGGCGCGCGCCCGAGACCGCCTCGTAGCAGTCCATCAGGTCCTCGCGCTCGCGAAAGCAGTAGAGAAAGACCGTCATCGCCCCGATGTCGAGGCCGTGCGCGCCCAGCCACAGGAGGTGGTTGAGGATGCGCGTGATCTCGTCGAACATGACCCGTATGTACTGGGCGCGGAGCGGCACCTCGATTTCGAGGAGCTTTTCGATCGCCAGCACGTAGGCGTGCTCGTTCGCCATCATGGACACGTAATCGAGCCGGTCCATGTACGGCACCGACTGGACATAGGTCTTGTGCTCGGCGAGCTTCTCGGTCGCGCGGTGCAGCAGGCCGATGTGCGGATCGGCGCGCTCGATCACCTCGCCGTCGAGCTCGAGCACGAGGCGCAGCACGCCGTGGGCCGCGGGGTGCTGCGGCCCGAAGTTCATCGTGTAGTTTCTGATCTCAGCCATACAAAACCAAATCAGCCACAGAGAGCACAGAGATCACAGAGGAACACCCTGGGTGATACGGCACATCGTGTTTGATTCATCTCTCTCTGTGTTCTCTGTGTTCTCGGTGGCTATTGCTTTTTTCCGACTTCAACATCGGCATAGTTCTCGACGCGGATCACACGCGGCACGATCTCGCGCGGCTCGATCGTGACCGGCTGGTAGATCACGCGCTGCTGGTCGGGGTCGTAGCGCATTTCCACGTTGCCCGACAGCGGAAAGTCCTTGCGGAAGGGGTGCCCGACGAAGCCGTAGTCGGTGAGGATGCGGCGCAGGTCCGGGTGCCCGGTGAAGACGATGCCGTAGAGGTCGAACGCCTCGCGCTCGTACCAGTTGGCCGCCGGCCACACGCCGATCACGGAGTCCACGATCGGGAACTCGTCGTCGGGCGCAAAAACCCGCAGCCGGACCCGCCAGTTGCGGGACAGGCTGAGCAGGTGGTAGACCACCGCGAAGCGCTTCCCTTCCCTTCCCCCGTCCCCGTAGTCGCGGTAATCAACGCCGCACAGGTCGATCAGCTGCTCGAACCCGAGCCCGGGCGCATCACGCAGCGTGGTTGCGGCCGCCAGCAGGTGCTCGGGCTTCACCACAACGGTCACCTCATCCAGCGCCGTCGAGGCGCCAGCCAGCCGGTCGCCGAGCGCGGATTGCAGCGCGGTGGTCAGTTCCTCTGCGCGGGATGTCATTTCAATGCTGAATGTTGAATCCGGTCACGAATTCGCAATGAGCATTCAAAATTCAAGATTGAACATTCAACATTCACCATTGTGTGCTAGCGCGCGATGGTGTTGGTGCGCTTGATCTTGTTCTGCAGCTGGATGATGCCGTAGAGCAGCGCCTCGGCCGTGGGCGGACAGCCGGGCACATAGATGTCGACCGGGACGATGCGGTCGCAGCCGCGCACCACGGAGTACGAATAGTGGTAATAGCCGCCGCCGTTGGCGCACGAGCCCATCGAGATCACCCAGCGCGGTTCCGCCATCTGGTCGTAGACCTTGCGCAGCGCGGGCGCCATCTTGTTGCACAGCGTGCCGGCGACGATCATCACATCGGACTGGCGCGGGCTCGGGCGGAACACGATGCCGAAGCGGTCGAGGTCGTAACGCGAGGCGCCCGCGTGCATCATCTCCACCGCGCAGCACGCGAGGCCGAAGGTCATCGGCCACAGGGAGCCGGTGCGCGTCCAGTTGATCAGCGCGTCGGCCGTGGTGGTGATGAAGCCGCGGTCGTGGAAAGTGTCAGGTGCGCCCATCGATCGCTCCTATGTTTCGCATCGCTACTCCCACTCCAATGCCCCTTTCTTCCATTCGTAGATGAAGCCCACGACGAGGATGCCGAGGAACAGCATCATGGCCATGAAGCCGAACAAGCCGATCTCCTGCAGCACGACCGCCCACGGAAAGAGAAACGCGATCTCGAGGTCGAACAGGATGAACAGGATTGCCACCAGGTAGTAGCGCACATCGAATTTCATGCGCGCGTCCTCGAAGGCTTCGAAGCCGCACTCGTACGGCGAAAGCTTCTCGGGATCGGGCCGGTGCACGCCCAGCAGGCGGCTGACGCCGCTGCCGAGCACGACCGGCGCCGCCCCGACGGCGACGCCTACCAGTATGAACATCAGGATGGGAAAGTAGTTCTCTAGCATCTGTATTGGTGCCGACGGTGAGATTCGAACTCACACGGCTTGCGCCGCCACCCCCTCAAGATGGTGTGTCTGCCAATTCCACCACGTCGGCAATTCATAGCTGCCAGCCGTCAGTCTTCAGCTGTCAGTCAACCCGGCCGCCGCCCTGCTGACGGCTGAGAGCTGGCGGCTGACGGCTTCACTTCGGTACATCTCCCGCCTTCGACGCCGGGTCGCCGGCGGGCACGGACTTCGCCGGCGCCGCCGGCGCGACAGGCGCCCCCGAGGGAATCTGCCCCGGCAGCGATTTTTCCTGGACCGGCTGCGTCAGCACTCTCTTGCTCTCGGTCTTCTGGCTCGAGAAATAGGTGAGCCCGAGACTGGTCACGAAGAATATGACCGCCAGTATCGCCGTGGTGCGGCTCAGGAAATTCGCCGACCCCGCCGACCCGAACACGCTGCCGGAGGCGCCGCTGCCGAAAGCGGCGCCGACGTCGGCGCCCTTGCCGTGCTGCAACAGCACCAGCCCGACCAGGGCCAGCGCTGCCAATACATGTATGACCAGCAGCAAAGTTTCCATTCAGATCCTGATCGGTTCCTGCGCGCCCTGCGCGGCACGGCAAATCGCCACGAATTCATCGGGGACCAGGGAAGCGCCCCCGATCAGCCCGCCATCCACGTCCGGCATCGCGAACAACTGCGCCGCGTTGCCCGCCTTGACGCTTCCTCCGTAGAGGATCAACAGCGCCTCCGCCAGCCTGCGGTCGGAGCCGGCGATGCGCCCGCGGATGAAGGCATGCGCCGACTGCGCCTGCTGCGGGGTCGCCGTTTTCCCGGTGCCGATCGCCCATACCGGCTCGTAGGCGATGACCCCCCGGCCCAGCGCCTCCAGCCCGCCATGCCGCACGACCGCATCGAGCTGGCGCGCGATGACCGATTCCGTCACCCCCGCCTCGCGCTCGGCGAGCTGCTCGCCCACGCACAGGATCGGCGTCAGGCCGTGCTTGACCGCCTGCGCATGCTTGAGCGCGACGGTATCGTCGGTTTCGGCGAACACGCTGCGCCGCTCGGAGTGTCCCACGATCACGTAGCGGCACCCGCAATCCGCCAGCATCGCACCCGATACGCCTCCGGTATACGCACCGTCCTCGAACTGGCAGAGGTCCTGGGCACCCAGCGCGACGTTGCTGCCGCGCAGGACGGGCGCGAGCGTGGCAAGGTGCGGAAAGGGGGCGCAGACGGCGTAGCCGGCCCGGCCCAAGGCGGCCAGCGGCGGCAGGATGGCCCTGAGCAACGCCTGGCTGGAGGCCAAGCTGCCGTTCATCTTCCAGTTAGCCGCTACCAGCTTGCCGCGCATGCCTGCCAGGCCCACCTAAACCATTGAATTTTACAGGCTAGCGCCCGGCTGGGCAAACGAATGCGCGCCGGCTGCTGCAGAGCAGCGCTCTGAATGGAAACAGAAAACCGGCGGAGAACCGCCGGCGCCTGCGAGACCGGCACCGGCACGAAAACGATCAACCGAAACGGCCGGTTATATAGTCCTCCGTCTGCTTGTTCTTCGGCTTGATGAAGATCGCGTCCGTCATGTCGAACTCGATCAGCTCGCCGAGGTACATGTAGGCGGTGTAGTCGGAAACGCGGGCGGCCTGCTGCATGTTGTGGGTGACGATCAGGATCGTCACCCGGGTCTTCAGTTCCGCGATCAGCTGCTCGATGCTGGCGGTGGCGATCGGGTCAAGAGCGGAGGTCGGCTCGTCGAAGAGCAGGATCTCGGGGTCCGTCGCGAGCGCGCGGGCGATGCACAGCCGCTGCTGCTGCCCGCCGGAGAGGTTGAACGCCAGGTCGTGCAGGCGGTTCTTCACCTCGTCCCACAATGCCGCCCCGCGCAGGGCTTCCTCCACCTTCTCGTCGATCAACGCGCGCTTGCGCTCGCCGCGCACGCGCAGGCCGTAGGCCACGTTCTCGTAGATGGACTTGGGGAAGGGGTTGGGCTTCTGGAAAACCATGCTGATCCGCATCCGCACCTCGATCGGGTCCACGACCGGGTTCAGGATGTTGGTGTCGTCCGGGTAGAGCATGATCTGTCCCTGGTAGCGGTTGCCCGGGTACAGGTCGTGCATCCGGTTGAAGCAGCGCAGGTAGGTGGACTTGCCGCAGCCCGAAGGCCCGATCAGGGCGGTCACCTTCTTCTCGTAGATCGGCATGCTGATGTCTTTCAGCGCCTGGAACGACCCGTAGAAGAAGTTGAGGGCCTTGGACTCCGACTTCTTGACGGGAGCCGGCGCGGCCGCCGCGGCGGCGACCGACGCCATCTCGGGAGCGGGTGTGCCTACCATTTGAGGTTCTTTCTGAGCCGGTAGCGCACATAGATCGCGATAGCGTTCATGGACAGCGTCATGACCAGCAATACTACCCCTGCCGCTGCGGCGTTCACCTGAAACGCCGCTTCCGGCCGGGACGTCCAAT
Organism: Burkholderiales bacterium; assembly: GCA_044867805.1. Lineage (GTDB taxonomy): Bacteria > Pseudomonadota > Gammaproteobacteria > Burkholderiales > SG8-41 > SG8-41. The sequence continues at coordinate 5,362 of JBIOVQ010000225.1, forward strand.
TGAACATCTGGATGGGCATGACGGTGAACCCCGACATCAGCCATTCGAACGAGACGAAGGGCGGCTCGGCACTGACCGGCGGCGGCGGCAGAAAGGCAATGAAGGTCAGCGCGCCCACCGTGATGATCGGGGCTGTTTCGCCGATGGCCCGGGCAAGCCCGATAATCACCCCGGTCAGTATGCCGGCAAGAGAATAAGGAAGGATGTGGTACGCGGTCGTCTGCCACTTGGTTGCACCCAGCGCATAGGAGCCCTCGCGGATCGCCGCGGGAATGGAACGTATGGCCTCCCTCGTCGCCACGATGATCACCGGCAGAATCAGGAGAGCCAGTGTCAGCCCTGCGGTGAGCACGCTCTGCCCCAGCCCGAACTGATAGATGAAGAGTCCCAGCGCCAGCAAGCCGTAAACAATCGAGGGGACGCCCGCAAGATTGGTGACGTTGATCTCGATGAGATCCGTCATCCAGTTCCGCGGCGCGTACTCCTCGAGATAGACGCCGGCGCCGACACCGAGCGGCACCGCTGTGCAGATCGTGACGATCATCACCATGGTGGAGCCGACCCACGCCGAAAGAATTCCCGCCTGGCCGGGCTTGCGCGATGGAAAGCTGGTAAAGAAATCCCAACCCAGGCGCGAGGCGCCGTCGACGAGCATGTCGAGAAACAACGCCACGAACGTCAGCACACCGATCATGAGGGAGATCAGGCCAATGATGCCGAACACGACGTCCCAGCGCTTATGCCGGACTATCAGGGCGCGGATTGCCTGGACCTTGGCGGCAGTCGCGTCGCTCATCGTCAATACGCCTGGCGATAGCGCTTGCGCAGCACGTGCCCAAGCACGTTGAACAACAGCGTCATCAGCGCCAGCGTGAGCCCGGCGGCAAAGATCGTCTGGTATCCGATCGAGCCGTGCGGCAGGTCGCCCAGCGCCACCTGCACGATGTAGGCGGTGATGGTCGCTGCCGGCTCCATCGGGTTCCACGTCAGGTTGGGCTGCATCCCGGCCGCGACGGCGAGGATCATCGTTTCACCCACCGCGCGGGAAATGCCCAGGATGTAGGCTGCGGCGATTCCCGAGAATGCCGCGGGCGTCACCACCCGGATCGCGGTCTGAAAGCGGGTCGCGCCCATGGCGTAGGACCCCTCGCGCAAGGCCATCGGCACCGCGCGCATCGCGTCCTCGGAGACGGAGCTCACGTACGGAATGATCATGATGCCCATCACCAGTCCCGCCGAAAGCAGGTTGAAACCGGGCAGCTCGGGGAAGATCAGCTGCAGCATCGGCGTCACGAAGAGGAGCGCGAAATAGCCGTAGACGATGGTGGGTATGCCGCCGAGCAGCTCGAGGAACGGCTTGGCGACCTCGCGCACCGTGAACGGGGCGAACTCGGAAAGGTAGATCGCGATGATGGTGCCGAGTGGAATGGCGACCAGCAGCGCCACCGTGGAACTCACCAGGGTCCCGGACAGCAGCGGCATGATTCCGTAGTGAGCATCGGAAAACAGCGGTGTCCACTGCGTGTCCGTCAGGAAATCCCACAGCGAAACCACCTGGAAAAAATCGTAGGACTCCTTGAGCAGGATGAGCACGATCCCGACCGTGGTCGCCACCGACACGAGGGCGGCGAGAAACAGGATGAATTCGATGATCCGTTCCTGGACGTGGCGCAATCTGCGCCGCGCAAGCCGGTCGCTGACGAAGGATTCCGGCAACACTCCCATTCTCTCGACCTGGGAAATCGAGGTCATTATCGTTGTTGTCGCGCGATTATGTCAGGTTGGGCAGCGCTCAACCAGTGGTCGAAAAACGGGAGGGGCAAGTCACACCCCTCCCGAGTCCTCAAGCTCTCTGGAAATTAGAGCTTGGCTTCGCGCTGCAGCAAGTCGTCCAGCTTGACGCCGACTTCGGCTTTGCCACCAAACCCGGTACCCAGTTTCTTGGCCTTGAAATTCTTCATGGCCAGATCGTAGTGCTGCCTGCCCAATGGCACGTAGCCTACTTCCTTGGACAGCTTCGCGCCGTGGGTAAGATAGAACTCCACGAACTCCCTGACCTCGGGCCGCGCCATTCCCTTGTCGCTGACGTAGATGAAGATCGGGCGGGCGAGCGGCTGGTAGCTGCCGTCCATCACGGTTTCGAGCGAGGGCATCACCGCCCTGGACGACCCCTTGTTCACGATGGGCACCGCCTTCAGCTTGTCCTTGTTCTCGACGTAGTAGGCGAGGCCGAAGTAACCGATCGCGCCAATGTCCCGCGAGACGCCCTGCACCAGCACGTTGTCGTCCTCGCTTGCGGTAAAGTCACCGCGACTGGCTTTTTCCTTGCCGTTGATCGCATCGGTGAAGTAGTCGAACGTGCCGGAATCCGCGCCGGGTCCGAACAGCTTGAGCGACCGGTCGGGCCAGGTCTGGTTCACCTGGCTCCACTTGATCACCTTGCCCTGGGCCGACGGCTCCCACATCTTCTTCAGCTCCTCGACCTTGAATTCCTTGATCCAGGTGTTCTTCGGATTTACCACCACCGTCAGCGCGTCGTACGCCACCGGCAGCTCCACGTACTTGATCCCGGCCTCGGCGCACGCCTTCATTTCCTTCTCGAGGATCGGGCGCGATGCGTCGGAAATATCGGTCTCGCCGCGGCAGAATTTCTTGAAGCCGCCGCCGGTACCGGAGATGCCGACCGTCACCTTGATCTTGCCCTTCTTGGATTTCTGGAATTCCTCCGCGACCGCCTCCGAAATTGGATAGACCGTGCTTGAGCCATCGATCTTGACCGTCTGAGCGGCGGCGGCAGCTGCGAACCCGAGTGCCGATACCGTTGCGACAGCTAAGCCTAACACTTTGAATCGTCTGGAATTGCTCATTATCTCTCCTGTTTTCTGAGTACGCGTGTAGGTGATCGGCTCGATGGTAATCAGCCGGTGTTACAGCTTCATGACAAATGTGACAGCGGTCGCTTCGCGCCTACCGCCCCCGAGGGGCTGCAGGGATGAGCCAACGCATGAGGAAAGCCGCCGTTGCAGCCCCCAGCAGCTGCGCAACGATGAAAGGCAGGGCATCCGCAGGGCGAATACCGGCAAAGGTGTCGCTGGCCGCCCGCGCCAGCGTCACGGCAGGGTTGGCGAAGGAAGTCGAGGCGGTGAACCAGTAGGCCGCGGCGATGTAGGCGCCGACCGAATAGGGCACGGCCTGCGGACTGAAGCGCACGCTGCCGGCGATGACCGCGATCAGGCCGAACGTGGCGACGAATTCGCTCCACCATTGCGCAATGCCGGCGCGCTCCTTCAAGGAGGCGAAAAAGAGGGGCTCACCGAACATCAAGTGCGCCGCGGCGACTCCGGCAAAAGCGGCGACGGTTTGGGTCATCGCATAGGCACAGGCGTGGCGCCATGGGAGCTCCCCGGACAGCGCCGACGCGAGCGTCACCGCCGGATTGAAGTGCGCGCCGGAAACGGGCGCAAACGCATGAATCAACGCCACCAGGGCGCCGCCGGTGGCGAAGGAATTGGCGAGCAATACGAGCGCGATGTTCCCGCCCGCGAGGCGCTCCCCCATGATGCCGGAGCCTATGACGGCGGCCAGCAGGAATGCCGTTCCGAGTCCCTCGGCCGCCAGCTTGCGCGACAGGATCACGGGCACGCGTCGCCCGGCGGTTCAGGCCGTTTCTTTGCTGTCGATCTTGCCGATCTCGTCGAGCCGGCTCTGCAGCGCGAGGCGATCGAGGTTCCTCAGCGGCAAATTGACCAGGATCGAAAGACGCTGCGCAAGCTGGCTGTAAGCCGTGAAAAACGCGCGGCGCCGGTCCTCTTCGGCTCCCTCGTGGGCCGCGGGATCCGGGATGCCCCAATGCGCCGTCATCGGCTGGCCGGGCCACACCGGGCAGACCTCGGCCGCTGCGTGGTCGCAAACCGTGAACACGAAGTCCATTGACGGGGCGCCGGGCCGCGAGAACTCGCTCCAGTCCTTGCTGCGCAACCCCTCCACCGGCAGGCGGTTCTTCGCGATCAGTTCGAGCGCGAGGGGGTGGACCGCTCCCTTGGGATGGCTTCCGGCGCTGTACGCCCGGAAGCGCCCCTTCCCCATCGCGTTGAGCAGCACCTCGGCCATGATGCTGCGGGCGGAATTGCCGGTGCAGAGAAACAGGACGTTATAGGCAGTGTTGTCGCTCATCTCTTTCTCCTCGAGGATGATGCGCCGGATGAAGCGGGATTGGGGAGGCAAATTCTAGCGGCAGCTCTCGCGCAAAAGCGTTACAAATTCATGACATGCGTCCCAGAATCACCTGCCGGGCGCGCAGCACGCTGATTTGTGCTGAATCTCGCGCATGCCCGCCTCCTTGCCGTAGACGTGCGCCGACCCCAGCGTGCGGAACGACTCCCAGGCAATCCCCTGGGGATCGACCGTCCAGTATTTGTCGCTCTTCGCGTAGCAGCAGGTGGCGCCCTTCTGCTCCGTGATGGCGACGTCTGCCTGCGCAAGGCGCGAGCCCAGCTCAACCAGCTCCCCTTCGCTCTCGGCCTGGATGCCAAGATGATCGACGCCGGCCTTGCCGCCGCGGGTCGAGATCGCGAAGTTGACGCGCGGGTCGTCCAGCATCCATTTCGCGTAGTCGTCCTTGGTCACCACCGGCGCTGCGGCAAACAATGCCGAGTAGAAGCGGATGCTCTGTTGCAGGTCTTGCACGGCGACGTGCACGTGTAGGCGTTTCATGCGGCTTTCCTCCTTCTTGCAGTCGTTGCAGGGGCGCATTCGGCGGCGCAGGCAGCACCGCTGCAGCAGTTTTCGGTGAGAAACGAAACCAGGCCGTTCATGGTGTCGAAGTTGGCTGCGTAGATGACGAAGCGGCCTTGTTGCCGCGATCGCACGAGGCCAGCCTGGCTGAGCTCCTTCAGGTGAAACGACAGCGTCGCGGGAGGCAAATCCAGTTTGCCGGCGATGGTCCCCGCCGCCATGCCTTCCGGTCCGGCGGTAACCAGCAGACGATAGATTCCGAGCCGCGTTTCTTGCGCGAGCGCCCCGAACGCCTGGACGACACTTTCTGATTCCATATTTCCAATAATATGGAAATAATGGGCGCCGGTCAAGCGGGCCGGCAAGCCGAACTGCCGCCGTTCATCGGAAGGAATACGCCGCGCCGGGCAGGAAAGGGACGATCAGCTGGATTTCCGAACAGCGTCGGCGATAACCCCCGCCCAGCGCCGCGCCTTCGCGCCGTCGCGCGCCTCCACCATGACGCGCAGCACGGGCTCGGTGCCGGAGGGGCGCAGCAGGATGCGCCCGCCGCCGTCGAGGTCGGCATGCGCCGCCGCGACCGCGCGCTTGACCGCCTTGTCGGCGATGGCGTTGGAGCGCCGGCCCATCTTCACGTTGACCAGCACCTGCGGATAGAGCGACAGCGCGCCCGCCGCCGCGGAGAGCGTCGTGCCCTGCTCGGTCAGCGCGCGCAATACCTGGAGCGCCGAGATGATGCCGTCGCCGGTGGTGTGCTTGTCGAGGCACACGATGTGCCCGGAATTCTCTCCGCCCAGCTGCCAATGGCGCTGAAGCAGCAGCTCCAGCACGTAGCGGTCGCCGACCTTGGCGCGCGCGAAGGGGACCTTGAGCCGCGCCAGCGCGTGCTCGAGCGCGAGGTTGGTCATCTGGGTGCCCACCACGCCGCCGCGCAGCTCCTCCTTGCGCTTGCGGTGGCCAGCGATCACGTACAGCAGCTGGTCGCCGTCGTAGCTGTTGCCGGCGGCGTCCACCATGATGAGGCGGTCCCCGTCCCCGTCGAGCGCGATGCCGATCTCCGCCTTGTGGCGCTTTACCGCCGCCTGCAGCGCCTGCGGCGAAGTGGCGCCGACCCCCTTGTTTATGTTGAACCCGTCCGGCGCGACGCCCACCGACTCGACGTCGGCTCCCAGCTCGTGGAACACGTGCGGCGCGACGTGATACGCGGCGCCGTGGGCGCAGTCCACGACGATCCGCGTCCCGCGCAGGTGCAGGTTCGAGGGAAAGGTGGTCTTGCAGAACTCGATGTAGCGGCCCGCCGCGTCATCGATGCGGCGGGCCTTGCCGAGCGCGCCCGAGGTGGAGCACTTGAGCGGGCGCTCGAGCTCGCGCTCGATGGCGGTCTCGGTGGCGTCGGGCAGCTTGGCGCCGTCGCCGGAGAAGAACTTGATGCCGTTGTCGTCGTAGGGGTTGTGCGAGGCGCTGATCACGATGCCGGCGGAGAGCCGCAGCGCGCGGGTGAGGTAGGCGACGGCGGGCGTCGGCATGGGTCCCACCAATAGTATGTCCACGCCCGCAGCGGAGAGCCCCGCCTCGAGCGCGGATTCCAGCATGTAGCCCGACACCCGGGTGTCCTTGCCGATCAGCACCGCGGGACGCTCGACGCCCTTGCGCTTGATGCCGGCAAGGACTTTGCCGGCCGCGTAGCCGAGCCGCATCACGAAGTCGGGCGTTATCGGCTTGTCGCCGACCTTGCCCCTGACTCCGTCAGTCCCGAAGTACTTTCGGCTTGCTTTCAAATAGCCGCCAAGTCGCCAAGAACGCCAAGAAGATCAAGAGAATAATAACAAATAAGAAACGGCCAAAACCGGCGCGCTGCCGTCCGTTTGGGCGGGGCTTCGCACAGTTTCATTGTCCAATGCCTTTCTTGGCGGCCTTGGCGCCTTGGCGGCTAATTTCCGGTCCTGACAGCTTGCCAGACGGCAAGCGCGTCGCGGGTAGCGGCAACGTCGTGCACCCGCACGATATGCGCTCCGTGTTGCGCAGCGATCAGGGCGGCGGCAACGCTCGCGTGCACCCGGTCGCCCACCTCGCGCCCGGTGATCTTGCCGAGCATGGCCTTGCGCGACAGGCCCGCCAGCAGCGCGACGCCGAGCGCCCCGAGCTCCGGGAAGGAGCGCAGCAGCGCCAGGTTGTGCTCGAGGTTCTTGCCGAAGCCGAATCCCGGGTCCGCCACGATGCGATCGCGCGGGATTCCGGCGCGCTCCGCTTCCGCGACGCGCCCGGAGAGATAGTCCCGGACCTCGCGCACCACGTCCCGGTAGCTGGGGTTCGCCTGCATCGTCCCGGGCTCGCCCCGCATATGCATCAGGCACACGGCGGCCGGCGACGCTGCGACGGCTGCAAGCGCCCCCGGCGCGGCAAGCGCTCCGACGTCGTTCACCATGTCCGCGCCGGCCGCAATCGCCTCGCGCATGAGCTCGGGCTTGCGCGTATCCACCGATACCGGGACCTTGCCGCCCGTCAGCGCCTTCAGGACCGGCAGCACGCGCCGCCGCTCTTCCGCGAGGTCAACGGGCGCCGCGCCGGGCCGCGTCGATTCTCCGCCGATGTCGAGCAGGTCGGCGCCCTCCTCGATCAGGCGCCGCGCGTGCTCGACGGCCCGCCCCGTGTCGAAGTGATGCCCGCCGTCGGAAAACGAATCGGGCGTGACGTTGATGACGCCCATGATCAGCGGGCGCGAGAGATCGAGTGAGAACTTACCGCAGCGGAGTACTTGAGGCATGAGGAAAAGCCTTCCGCCGCGCGGAAGTTAAAACCGGAACACTTTCGACTTTCGACTTCCGACTTTCGCCTTCAGAGCGCCGTCAGGCGCTCTGCACGGGAGTAGGAGTCGCTGCGGCCGCGGGCTGCGGGCCCGGGTCCTTGGGCTGCGACGGGGCCGGCGTGGGCTTGGGCGGGCGCGGCGGGCGGCCTTCCATGATGTCGTTGATCTGGTCGGCGTCGAGCGTCTCCCACTCGAGCAGGGCGTTCGCCATGGCCTCGACCTTGTCGCGGTTGTCCTCGATGATCTTGCGCGCCAGCGTGTACTGCTGGTCGACGATGCGGCGGATTTCGCCGTCCACCTTCTGCATCGTGGTTTCGGACACGTTCTTGTGAACGGTCACCGAGCGCCCGAGGAAGACCTCGCCCTCGTTCTCGCCGTAGACCATAGGCCCGAGCTCGTCGCTCATGCCCCAGCGCGTGACCATGTTGCGGGCGAGGTCGGTCGCGCGCTCGAAGTCGTTGGAAGCGCCGGTGGTCATCTGTCCCATGAAGATTTCTTCCGCGATGCGCCCGCCGAACAGAACCGCGATGTTCTGCAGGATCATCTCGCGGTCCATGCTGTAGCGGTCCTGCTCCGGGAGCTGCATGGTGACGCCCAGCGCGCGCCCGCGCGGGATGATCGTCACCTTGTGCACCGGGTCGGTCTTCGGCATCAGCTTCGCGACCACCGCGTGCCCCGATTCGTGGTAGGCGGTGTTCTTGCGCTCGTGCTCGGGCATCACGATGGAACGGCGCTCCGCGCCCATGATGATCTTGTCCTTGGCGCGCTCGAAGTCGTCCATGTCCACGAGGCGCTTGTTGGCGCGCGCCGCGAACAGCGCCGCCTCGTTCACCAGGTTCGCCAGGTCCGCGCCCGAGAACCCGGGCGTGCCGCGCGCGATGATGTCGGGCTTGACGTCGGGCGAGATCGGCACCTTGCGCATGTGCACCTGCAGGATCTGCTCGCGCCCGCGGATGTCGGGCAGCGGCACCACCACCTGGCGGTCGAAGCGGCCGGGCCGCAGCAGCGCCGGGTCGAGCACGTCCGGGCGGTTGGTCGCGGCGATCACGATCACGCCCGAATTGGTCTCGAAGCCGTCCATCTCGACCAGCAGCTGGTTCAGCGTCTGCTCGCGCTCGTCATTGCCGCCGCCGAGGCCCGCGCCGCGCTGGCGGCCGACGGCGTCGATCTCATCGATGAACACGATGCACGGCGCGTGCTTCTTCGCCTGCTCGAACATGTCGCGCACGCGGGCGGCGCCGACGCCGACGAACATCTCGACGAAATCCGAGCCCGAAATCGAGAAGAACGGCACCTTGGCCTCGCCGGCGATCGCCTTGGCGAGCAGAGTCTTGCCGGTGCCGGGGTTGCCGACCATCAGCACGCCGCGCGGGATACGCCCGCCGAGCTTCTGGAACTTGGAGGGGTCGCGCAGGAATTCCACCAGCTCGGCCACTTCCTCCTTCGCCTCTTCGCAGCCCGCGACGTCGGCGAAAGTGATGGTGTTGTTCGATTCGTCGAGCATGCGCGCGCGGCTCTTGCCGAACGAGAACGCGCCGCCGCGCCCGCCGCCCTGCATCTGGCGCATGAAGAAGATCCACACGCCGATGAGCAGCAGCATCGGGAACCACGAGACGAAGATATTCATGAGGAGCGAGGGCTCCTCTTCGGGCTTGGCCTCGATGATCACCCCGTTCTTGAGCAGGTCGGAGACCAGCCACGGGTCAGACGGCGAATAGGTGGTAAAGCGCTCGCCGGTCGTCTTCAGGCCTTTGAGCACCCGGCCCTCGATGGTGACCTTGGCGATGCGCCCCTGCTTCACCTCCTCGATGAACTGGGAGTACTCCATCGCTTTTTGCGAGGCCTGGCGCGCGCTGAACTGGTTGAACACCGTCATCAGCACCAGCGCGATGACCAGCCAGATCGCCACGTTCTTTACGAGGTTGTTCAATTCCACTCCTCAAGCCTTGATGAGCCTGATTTTAGACTCATTTCGCCGCTCCTGCAGCCCGTAATCCCTTGCCGAGCAGGTACACCTCGCTCGAGCGGTCCCGGGAGGCTCCGGGCTTGCGCACGGCGACTGCCGCAAACCGGCTGCGCAACGCTTTCAAGAATGCCTCGAATCCCGTCCCCTGGAATGCTTTGACCAGGAAATTCCCCTGCGGTTTCAGGTGCTTCATCGCGAACTGCAGCGCGAGCTCCGCGAGTTCCAGCGCGCGCGCCTGATCGGTCGTCGCGATACCACTCAAATTGGGGGCCATATCGGAGAGAACAAGGTCCGCCTTGCGCGGGCCGAGCGCGCGTTCCAGCTCGGCGACCACGGACGCGTCGCGGAAATCACCGCGAACGAAGGCGACTCCGCGCAGCGGCGCCATGTCGAGCATGTCCACCGCGATCACCTGCCCATCCGGGCCGACCCGCCCGGCGGCGACCTGCGACCAGCCGCCCGGCGCCGCGCCGAGGTCCACCACCACCATGCCGGGACGCAGCAGCCGGTCGCGTTCGGCGATCTGCTCGAGCTTGTAAGCGGCGCGCGAACGCATGCCCTCGACGCGCGCGCGCTTCACGTAGGCGTCCGCGACGTGCTCCTGCATCCAGCTTTTGCCGCGCACTCGACCCATCGGCTGAGGATTTCGGATACCCTTCGTCAATCGGAAATCGTAAATCGTGAATCGTGTTCGGTGCCGGCTGCCGCGCTACGATTTACCATTTACGATTTACGATTCACGCTAATGAGGGAACTGAATTCAGAGGAGCGGCGCGAGCTGCGCGCCCGCGCCCACGCGCTGCACCCGGTGGTGATGATCGGCGAGGCGGGCCTCACGCCCGCGGTCCTGAAGGAAGTGGACACCGCGCTCAAGAGCCACGAGCTGATCAAGATCCGGGTCCTGGGTGACGACCGCGATCTCCGTGCCAGCCTGATCGGCGAGATCTGCGCGGCGCTCGACGCGGCCCCGGTGCAGAGTATCGGGAAGATACTCGTCGTCTTCCGCCCGCGGCCCGAACCGGCGGAGCCGCGGCCCGCCCCGCGCCCGCGCCGCAAGCCGAAGTTCCGTCCCAAGCGCTTCTTTCAGAATCGGTGACGACTGACGGCTGACGGCTGACGACTAGATGTACTTGACGTCGAGTATCTCGTACTCGCGCACGCCGGCCGGCGCCCGCACCTCCGCGATGTCGCCGGGATACTTGCCGATGAGGGCGCGCGCGATCGGCGAGCTGATGGAGATCTTTCCCAGCTTGATGTCGGCCTCGTCGTCGCCGACGATCTGGTAGGTAACCGCCTCGCCGCTTTTCACGTCCTCGAGCTCCACCGTGGCGCCGAACACGCAGCGGCCGTCGGCGTCGAGCAGCTTGGGGTCTATGAGCTGGGCGTTGCCGAGCTTGGCTTCGAGCTCCGCGATGCGCCCCTCGATGAAGCCCTGCCGCTCCTTCGCGGCGTGATATTCCGCGTTCTCGGAAATATCGCCGTGGGAACGCGCTTCGGCGATCGCAGTGACGATCGCCGGCCGCTGCACCGTCTTCAGCTCCTGCAGCTCGGCGCGCAGCTTTTCCGCACCGGCGATCGTGATCGGAACCTTGCTCATGGCCAGCCTGGTCAGGACACGCGGGCGGCGGCGCGCGCCGCCTCGGGCAGGCGCGCGTGCAGGCCCTGCATGACGTAGGCGCGCAGCTCCCTGGCGTGCTCGATGCCCGTGCACGCGGCGCGCGCGCCGTCGAGCGTGGTGAACAGCGGCACGCGCTCCTGCAACGCGGCGCGGCGGATCACGTACGAGTCCCGCACCGCGACGCGCTTCTCCTCCACCGTGTTGACGATGAGCGCGATCTCGCCGTTCTTGATCATGTCCACGACATGCGGTCGGCCTTCCTGCACCTTGTTCACCGGCGTGACGTTGAGCCCCGCCGCGGCCAGCGCCGCCGACGTGCCCCGGGTCGCGACCAGCGTGAAGCCGAGGCTCGCCAGCTTGCGCGCGATCTCGACGGTGCGCGGCTTGTCCCCGTCGCGCACGCTGACGAAGACCCTGCCCGTCGCCGGCAGCTCCTCGCCCGAGGCAATCTGCGATTTCACGAAGGCTTCGGCAAACGTCACGCCGACGCCCATCACCTCGCCGGTCGATTTCATCTCGGGCCCGAGGATGGAATCGGCGCCGGGAAATTTGATGAACGGGAACACCGCTTCCTTCACGGAATAGTACGGCGGCACCACCTCGCCCTTCACCCCCTGGGCGGCGAGCGATTTTCCGGCCATGCAGCGCGCCGCGATCTTGGCGAGCGGCACGCCCGTCGCCTTGCCCACGAACGGCACCGTGCGCGAGGCGCGCGGATTGACCTCCAGCACGTATACCACGTCGTCCTGCTCATTTTTCTGTATGGCGAACTGCACGTTGATGAGCCCCACCACCTTCAGCGCGTGCGCCATCGCCACGGTCTGGCGCTTCAATTCGTCCTGCAGCGCCGCGGACAGGGAGAACGGCGGCAGCGAGCACGCGGAGTCGCCCGAGTGCACGCCGGCCTGCTCGACGTGCTCCATCACACCGCCGATGACGGTCTGCGTGCCGTCGCACACGGCGTCCACGTCGACCTCGGTGGCGTCGTTGAGGAAACGGTCGAGCAGCACCGGCGAGTCGTTCGACACCTTCACCGCCTCGCGCATGTAGCGCTCGAGATCGCTCTGCTGGTAGACGATCTCCATGGCGCGTCCGCCCAGCACGTAGGAGGGCCTGACCACGAGCGGGTAGCCGATCTCCTCCGCCACCGCGAGCGCCTTCTGGGTGCTGCGGGCGGTGCGATTGGCGGGCTGCCTGAGCTTGAGCTTCGTAAGCAGCTTCTGGAAGCGCTCGCGGTCCTCGGCAACGTCGATCGAGTCCGGGGACGTGCCGATGATGGGCACGCCGTTCGCCTCCAGGTCGCGCGCGAGCTTGAGCGGTGTCTGGCCGCCGAACTGCACGATCACCCCGAACGGCTTCTCGACATGGACGATCTCGAGCACGTCCTCGAGCGTCAGCGGCTCGAAGTAGAGGCGGTCGGACGTGTCGTAGTCGGTGGACACGGTCTCCGGGTTGCAGTTGACCATGATGGTCTCGAAGCCGTCCTCGCGCAGCGCCAGCGCGGCGTGCACGCAGCAATAGTCGAACTCTATGCCCTGGCCGATCCGGTTGGGGCCGCCGCCCAGCACCATGATCTTCCTGCGGTCGCTCGGCGCCGCCTCGCATTCCTCGTCGTAGGTCGAATACATGTAGGCGGTATGCGTCGCGAACTCCGCGGCGCAGGTGTCCACGCGCTTGAACACCGGCCGCACCCCGAGCTGCTGGCGCCGGGCGCGCACCGCATGCTGGTCGGAAGCCAGCAGCTTCGCCAGCCGGCGGTCGGAAAATCCGGCGCGCTTCAGGCGCCGCATCGAATCGGCGTCAACGCTTTCGAGCGTCCGGCCCTCGAGCGCCTTTTCCTGGTGCACGATGTCCTCGATCTGGGCCAGGAACCACGGATCGATGCGGCTGAGGTCGTGCACCTCGTCGACCGTCATGCCGCAGCGGAACGCGTCGGCGACATAGTGGATGCGCTCGGGGCCGGGATCACCGAGCTCGTTCTCGATCGCGTCGCGGTCGGCGGATTTTTCGTCGAAGCCGTCCACGCCGGTCTCGAGCCCGCGCAGCGCCTTCTGCATCGATTCCTGGAAGGTGCGCCCGATCGCCATCACCTCGCCCACCGACTTCATCTGCGTGGTCAGGCGGTCGTTGGCGTCGGGAAACTTCTCGAACGCGAAGCGCGGAACCTTGGTCACCACGTAGTCTATCGTCGGCTCGAACGAAGCCGGGGTGGCGCCGCCGGTGATCTCGTTGCGGAGCTCGTCGAGCGTGTAGCCGACCGCGAGCTTCGCCGCGATCTTGGCGATGGGGAAGCCGGTCGCCTTGGAAGCCAGCGCGGAAGAGCGCGACACGCGCGGGTTCATCTCGATGATGAGCAGGCGCCCGTCGTCCGGGTTGACCGCGAACTGCACGTTGGAGCCGCCGGTGTCCACACCGATCTCGCGCAGGCAGGCGATCGCCGCGTCGCGCATGATCTGGTATTCCTTGTCGGTGAGGGTCTGCGCGGGGGCGACGGTGATCGAATCCCCGGTATGCACGCCCATCGGGTCGACGTTCTCGATCGAGCACACGATGATGCAGTTGTCCTTGCGGTCGCGCACCACCTCCATCTCGAATTCCTTCCAGCCGATCACAGACTCCTCGATGAGCACCTCGCGCGTGGGGCTCGCATCGAGGCCGCGCTCGACGCCGGCGATGAACTCGTCCTTGTTGTAGGCGATGCCGCCGCCGGTGCCGCCGAGCGTGAACGACGGCCGGATGATGGTGGGAAAGCCCACCATGGACTGCACCTGGAGCGCTTCCTCCATGCTGTGCGCGAGCGCCGAGCGCGGGCAGGCGAGGCCGATGCGCTCCATCGCCCTCTTGAACTTCTCGCGGTCCTCGGCCTTGTCGATCGCCTCGCGCCGGGCGCCGATCATCTCGACGCCGTACTTTTCCAGCACGCCGTGCTGCGCAAGGTCGAGCGCGCAGTTGAGCCCGGTCTGGCCTCCCATCGTCGGCAGCAGGGCGTCGGGACGCTCGGTGGCGATGATCCGCTCCAGCATCCGCCAGTTGATCGGCTCGATGTAGGTCGCGTCCGCCATCTCGGGGTCGGTCATGATGGTGGCGGGATTGGAGTTCACCAGGACGACGCGATAGCCCTCCTCCCGCAGCGCCTTGCACGCCTGCGCGCCCGAGTAGTCGAACTCGCACGCCTGGCCGATGATGATCGGCCCGGCGCCGATGATCAGGATCGACTTGATGTCAGTGCGCTTAGGCATGCGACACCTGCGTGACGGCTGACGGCTGACGACTGACGCCGCGGTGCTCTTCCATGAGGCGCACGAACTTGTCGAACAGGTAGTCCACGTCGTGCGGGCCGGGGCTCGCCTCGGGGTGGCCCTGGAAGCAGAACGCCGGGCGGTCGGTGCGCTCGAATCCCTGCAGGCTGCCGTCGAACAAAGAGACGTGCGTGACCCGCGCCGTCGGCGGCAGCGTAGCGGGGTCCACCGCGAAGCCGTGGTTCTGGCTCGTGATCATCACGCGCCCGGTATCGAGGTCCTGCACCGGGTGGTTCGCCCCGTGGTGGCCGAACTTCATCTTCAACGTCCTCGCGCCGCTCGCGAGCCCCAGCAACTGGTGCCCGAGGCAGATGCCGAAGGTCGGGATGCCGGCGTCGAGGAACTTGCGGATCGCCTCGATGGCGTAGTCGCACGGCTCCGGGTCGCCCGGGCCGTTCGAGAGAAAGATGCCGTCCGGGCGCATGGCGAGCGCGTCTTCGGCCGGCGTCTGCGCCGGGATGACCGTCACGCTGCAGCCGCGCGAGACGAGCTTCCTCAGGATATTGTGCTTGATGCCGTAATCGCAGGCGACGACGCTGAACCGTGGCTCGGCCAGCCGGCCGTGGCCCTTGCCGAGCGCCCACACCGATTCGTCCCATTCGTAGGGCTTCTTGCAGCTCACGACCTTGGCTAGGTCCATGCCGACCAGGCCGGGAAAGCCGCGCGCGGCCTTGAGGGCCTCTTTCTCGCTCACCTTGCCCGCCATCAGGCAGCCGTCCTGCGCGCCCTTGTCGCGCAGCAGGCGCGTCAGCCGCCGGGTGTCGATATCGGCGATGGCCGGCACGTTGTGCTGCCTGAGATAGTCGGACAGCGTCCACTGCTTGCGCCAGTTCGACGACAGCAGGGGCAGGTCGCGGATGACGAGGCCGGCGGCGTAGACGCGGTCCGACTCGACGTCCACTGCGTTGGTCCCGGTATTGCCGATGTGGGGATAGGTCAGCGTGACGAGCTGCCGGCAATAGGACGGATCAGTGAGGATTTCCTGGTAGCCGGTGATGGCGGTGTTGAACACCACCTCCCCGACGGCCAGCCCTTCCGCGCCGACCGAAATGCCGCGGAAGGTGGTGCCATCTTTGAGCACCAGGATGGCAGGAACCCGCGACACGCTAACCCCTTGATTTCAGGTGTAGATACACAAAGCGGGAGAGGCTTTCCAGCCCCTCCCGCCAACCAAGCGAATTATACGCGAAGCGCTGCGGCGCGGCAACGCCGGAGGCCGAGTTTGCAGTTGGCAGTTATCAGTTTGCAGTTACTGCAAACTGCCCACTGCACACTGAAAACTCAGTCCTTGGCGAAGCCAAGGACGTCGGCCATGTCGTAGAGGCCGTTCTTCTTCGCGGCGACGAAGCGCGCGGCGCGCAGCGCTCCGTGCGCGAAATTCGCCCGGCTGGACGCGCGGTGGGAGATCTCCAGCCGCTCGCCGGTGCCGATGAACATCACGCTGTGCTCGCCCACCAGGTCGCCGCCGCGCACGGTGGCGAAGCCGATGGTGCTGTCCTTGCGCTCGCCGGTGACGCCTTCGCGCCCGTAGACCGCGTCCCGCTTCAGATCACGGCCCAGCGCCTGCGCCACCACCTCGCCCATCCGCAGCGCCGTGCCCGAAGGCGCGTCGACCTTGTGCCGGTGATGCGCCTCCGCGATCTCGACGTCGTAGCCCTTGCCGAGCGAGCGCGCGGCGATGTCGAGCAGCCGGAAAGCGACGTTGACGCCGACGCTGAAGTTGGGCGACATGACCACCGCGATATCGCGCGCGGCGTCCGCGATCTCCTTCTTCTGCGCCGCGCTGAAGCCCGTGGTGCCGATCACCGCGTTGACGCCCTGCCTGCGGCATGCGGCGAGATTCGCGAGCGCGCCCTCGGGCCGCGTGAAATCCACCAGCACGCCGCCGCCCGCAAGGGCCTTCGCGGCATCGTCGCCGATTTTCACGCCGCAAGGCGAGCCGACCAGTTCGCCCGCGTCCTTGCCGATGTCGGGGCCGCCTTTCAACTCGAGCGCGGCCGCGAGCTTCAGGTCCGGCGAGCGGAGCACCGCCTCGACGAGGGCGCGGCCCATCCGGCCGGAAGCGCCCGCAATCGCGATATTCAATGTGGCCATTCTTTCCCTCCTTCCTTTACATCTTCTTTTGCGGCGTGGCGGCGGGAGCTGCCGCGGGCTTGTCCGCCGGGGCACCGCGCTCGATGGAACGGTCCGTCCACAGAGGGATCACGTCGCCCTCGAACCCCACCAGCTTGTCGTCCTTGAACACCACCACGATCCGGCGCCGCTCCTTCACCTCGCCCTGCTTCATGAGCATGTAGACGTAGTCCCAGCGGTCCTGCCGGAACGGGTCCACCACGAGCGGCGTGCCGAGCGCGAAGCGCACCTGGCTGCGGGTCATGCCCGGCTGGAGCCTGGCGATCATGTCCTGAGTGACGACGTTTCCCTGCTGGACTTCCGCCCGGTACGGAGCGAGCAGATTGCAGGCTGAAACGAGCAACGCAGCGACGGCGAGAATGAAGCAGCGCGGCGGCATCGAGTGACTTGAGTGACTAAGCGACTAAGTGACTAGGTGACTGAGTGACCGAGCACAAGGAAACAAGCGCGGCCCACACTCAATCACTCAATCACCTAGTTACCTAATCATTGGCTTGCGCGGTTTGCAAGGCGGCGAAATCCGAATATGATAACCGACCCCCATGCATTCCGACAAAGACGCGCGGTGAGTTCACCCACCGATCTCAAGACCATAGGCCTCAAGGCGACGCTGCCGCGGCTGCGCATCCTGGAGCTGTTCGAGAAGAGCTCCGTGCGCCATCTCTCCGCCGAGGACGTCTACAAGATCCTGTCCAAGGAGGGGACCGAGACCGGCCTGGCGACGGTCTACCGGGTGCTTACGCAGTTCGAGCAAGCCGGCCTGCTCATCCGCCACCACTTCGAGACCGGCAAGGCCGTGTTCGAGCTCAACCAGGGCGGGCACCACGACCACCTGGTGTGCGTTCAGTGCGGGCACGTCGAGGAATTCTTCGACGGCGAGATCGAGAAGCGGCAGGAAAAAGTGGCGAAGGATCGCGGCTTCAGGATCCACGACCACTCGCTGCATATCTACGCGGACTGCACCAAGCCGAACTGCCCCTACCGGGGCAGGTAGGCGTGACGGTGACCGGTGGAAACCCTCCGGCACATGGCAAGACAGCTTGACGCGTGGTGGGCCTACGCGAGCTGGTGCGCGGGCTCCCCGGTCTCGGCGCCGGCCTGCAAGACGTTCTGGACGTGGACCGCGATTGCCGGCGCCGTGATCGGACTGTTCGTCGCCTGGAAGATCCTCGCGTGGCTGCTGAGGCCGCTGCGGCTGTGGCTGGAGGAGAGGAGACGGCGGGCGCGCGCAGCGGAAGTAGCCGACGAGGCCACGATGGCGCAATACAAGGTGGATGACGGCAAGCTCCATTCGGGCCCCGGGCAGGAGAACGTCGAGCAGAAGATCCGGGAAGCGCTGCTGGATAAGAAGCTCACGGACCAGCAGCGGCCCCACCACCAACGCAAGCCGTGAGGTGCTGCGATGAGAACGCTTGTTGCGCAAGTTCTGCTCCTCGGGGGAATGCTTGCGTTCGCTCCGCATCCCGTTCACGCACAGGGCAAGGGCAAGGATCCCAACGCGGCCCTCGCGAACGAGGTGATCGTCGCGCAACTGCCGGGCCGCAGCATCGCGGCCCTGGTCACGCACCGTCCCGGGGCCACGAGGTTCACGCACGCCATCGCGCTCTTTCCGGGATCGCCCGGGTACATGAACCTGAGAGTGGAGGACGGGGAAATCAGGTATGGCCTGCGCGGAAACTTTCTGGTCAGGGCGCGGCGGCACTTCCTCGATGCCGGCTTCCTGACCGTCGTGGTGGATGCGCCGAGCGACAGCCAGGTCAATTTCTGGCATTCGTACCGGGCCTCCGAGCGTTATGGCGAGGACGTCAAGGCGGTCGTCGAAGCCGTGGCGAAGAAGTTCGGTGCCCTCGACTGGACGTTCATCGGTACCAGCGAAGGATCTGTGAGCGCGGCCCACGCGGCGCGGATGCTGCCTTCACATGCCAGGCGCGTCGTGCTGACTTCGTCGCTGGTCATGCGCGGCTCGCAAGGGCCCGGTCTGCGCGTCTCCGACATCACGCCGATCACTATCCCCCTATTGTGGGTCCATCATAGAAACGACCCCTGCCAGTACACGCAGTACTCGAGAGTGAGAAGCTATGCCGGGGAAACGAAAACGCCGCTGGTGACGGTGACTGGCGCCCGCGACAGCCGCGGCAACCCGTGCGACGCGCTGTCCGAGCATGGCTTCGTCGGCATGGAAGTGAAAACCATCCGGGCGATCCTGTCCTGGATCAATACCGGGCAGGTGCCGCCGGACGTGTCCGACTGAGTAGAATCCAGACGCAAAGCCGCAAAGGCGCAAAGGAATACAAAGAGAAGTCGAATCACGGCATCCCCTCCTGCCCGAGGGTAAGGCGGGGTTTCGAAGAAGGTGCCTGTGCACCTTCAAGCCGCCGAACGCCAGCCGCCTCTGGTGGCTGGCCGGGCGGGGTGGCCTGAAAAGACTTCGGGGTGGTGGGAGACGAATCACGATTCACGTTTTTTCTGGCAGGAGGAGTCATGTACCGAAACACATTAATAGGCCTTCTGGCGCTCGCATTCGCGACGCCCGCGGCGGCGCAATACCCCGCGGAGCGGCCCCTGACCATCCTGTCGGGATATCCCGCCGGCGGCCAGGTGGACATCGTGGCGCGACTCCTCGCCGAGGCCATCAAGGCGAAGTTTCCCAAAGGCGTGGTGGTCGCCAACCGCACCGGCGCCGGCGGCGCGGTGGCGGCGGCGGAGGTCGCTACCGGCAAGCCCGACGGCTACACCATCGTGCTCACGCCGCTGTCCACGCTCGTCATCCAGCCGCAGATCCTGGACCTGCGCTTCAAGACGCCGGATGACTACGAGCCGGTCATCAACGTGATTTCTTACTATCCGCTGCTCGTGGTGAGACCTGACGCGCCGTGGAGGAGCGTCCAGGAATTCATCGCGGAAGCGAAGGCGAACCCGGGCAAGATCCGCTTCGGGTCTCCCGGCGAGGGCACGTCAAGCCATCTCAACGTCGAGGAACTCATGCACGTGACCGGCACGAAGCTGACGCACGTGCCGTACCGCGGCTGGGGTGAGTCCTCCCCCGCCCTGCTCGGTGGCCACGTGGAAGCGCTGGTCGCCCAGCCCGGGGAAGCCAGGCCCATGGTGGAAGGCAGGCGCATGCGCGCGCTGGTGGTGTTCCAGAATTCGCGCCATCCCGCCTTTCCCGACGCGCCCACCGCCAGGGAGCTGGGCTGGAATGTCGCCAACGGCGTCTGGTTCCTGCTGATGGCGCCCAAGGGCACGCCCCCTCAGATAGTGAAGTACATACACGACGCCACCAAGCCCGCGCTCGAAGATCCGAAATTCAAGGCCGACATGGACCTGCGCGGCGCCGACGTGGACTACCGCCCCGGCGACCGGCTGCGCGCGGACCTGTGGCGGGAGTACAAGCTGCACACCGACATCCTGAAGCGCATTGGCATGATCAAACAGTGACGAGGGTCAAGGGTCGATTAGAACCAGGAAATTAGCCGCCATGGCGGAGCGCCTGCCGGTGTTTGAGTGGTATGACGCGTGGATCCTGGCCGCTGTGGTGTATGCGAGCGATGGCAAGGAGCCGGTTCCTCTGTGGCGACTGAAACGTCGCACAAGCTATAGGAGCGGCGGAGTGGTCGGCGCAGGCGGAAATGCCGCAAACGACCAATGCATCCTACGTGACCGCTGAGGCCTACGCGAAAGCCGAAAAGAAGTATCGAAAGGAGTTTTGGAAGGAGTATCGAACGCGCACGAAGGACAAATGACACCTGACCACGCGTTGTTGACCGACGCCTTCTGCTCGCAACTGCGCCGCCCGCGCGGCGCGGCAAAACGCGGACGTTAACTTGGCGCGCTTGGGCGGTTAACTATTGATTTATTTGTATTTCTTGGCGACTTGGCGCCTTGGCGGCTAATGTCCGGTTTTGCTGGTCACCGGTAGGCGGCGGGATTCCAGGTGTGCGTCTCGTCCTGCCCTTCTTTGCACCACGCGTAGAGCGCGTCGTACATCACCATCCCGTGCTCGAGCATCTCGTGGTCGTCCTTGAAGTTGCGGGACAGGCCCAGTGAGACCGCGAGCAGCCCCGCTGCCTGCGGCGCGAGCTCGGGCCGCGCGGTATCCGCACCGCGCACGATGACAGCGAGTTGCGCC
>JBIOVQ010000226.1:0-8731 GCA_044867805.1 Burkholderiales bacterium
CGGTCCCTGCACCTGTAACAAATTCCACCTCTATATGGCGCCCACGGTTGCATACAAGGAATGCGCGACCTGGATTTTGACCGCTTCCCGGTGAAACCGCGACGCCCGTCCCATAAATGCTGCCGTACGTATTGAACAGGCTCAGTGTAGAAACGCTTACGCCGGACCCTGCGGCAGACGACCACTCTCCTTCGCAGCTTTCGCCGTCCGGCATGGCGAGGCTAAACCGACCGTTGTTGCCGCTTATGCCTTCTGCCGTCGCCGTGATTACGGGCAAAGGATTGATGGAGCTAAGGGGCCCTTCGACCGGATAGAAGCGAACGCTGGCCGTGCAACCGCCTATGAGTACCGTGACTACTGCAATTGTGTAAGCGCCGCGGGTCATAGTGATGCCTAACGTATAGTGAACTTCATAATTGTCGCCTAATCTGGCTTTTGGCTGCGGCCGTGAGTCAATTGACCGACTTATCAGAGCGTTACGATCGCAGCGCGCCAGGATAGGCGGCGTAGCACGCAGAAATATCTAAATAGGCTGCGAGAGAAGCTGGAACACTCGCCAGATCAGGCGCTTCGCGTTGGCGATCCATATATGTTCGTTGTTGGTATCTGGGTGTCCTGGCGGTTCGATTGATGTTCTTGCTCTGCCGCCGCGTCCTCTGCGTCCTCCGCGGTGAGAGGTTCGGTCTTCAGAGGATGAAGCTCACCGAGCTCAACCCGCCCAGCTCCATGGAATCGAGCACTGCCTCGCGCCGGGCAATCCTGAGCCGGCCGCCTTCTACGCGCAGCTCGTAGCGGTAGTGCCCGACATAGGCGCGGATGCCCTCGTTGCGCCGGAAGCGGTGGACCGAGAAATTGGCCTCGACCTTGAGCGCCGAGCCGTTGCGTTCCGTGATGCGCACGTTGGAGATCATGCGGCGCGTGCGTGAGGGCGGGTATTCGGCGTGCGCGCTCTTGTCCTTCAGCCGCGTGACCCGGGCGCGGATGCGGTTGATGTCGTCGGCGATCAGGAACAGCGTGTCCCTGGAATCCGCGTCCGGGCGGTCGTTCGAGGGGACGCGGTAGACCGCGTCGGCGGTCAGCAGCCCGAGCCAGTCGTCGAGCCGCCACGCATCGAGCAGCGCGGCCTCTTCGTAGAGGAATTCCTCGACTTGCTGCCGCGTCACCTGAGCGGACGGCATGCCGGTGGTTCCAGCCGCACTTTTCTTGGCTTTCATATCCCTTCGCGCTTGCGTCTGTCGGGTCGAGCCGTCCGCTGAACCGGGAGAAAGAAGATTTTCGTACTAAGTTAATGCGCGAGACTCAGTCGCCGGTGGAAGCGAGATCACTGGCTGTTCGTGGAGAGGTTGGGCAAAGGCGCTCCCCGCGCATTAACTTATCCCACTGCGTCCAGAAGCCCCGCAGGTGCGGCTCGTCGGTGTTGAGCTGCTCGCCCGGCTTGGCCATGCCGCGGGTGATCTCCATCCAGGGCACCTCGCGGTACGTGCTCATGCCGGATTGCAGCGACTCCAGCACCTCGATGTCGTCCGGGGTGGCGAACCCGCCGGGGCCGTAGAAGGTGAGGAAGCTGTCGAGCCGCACGGCGCGGGCGGTAGGCGACTCCTCTTTCGGCCCGAGCGCCCAGGCCAGCACGCGCATGCGATCGACCGTCACCGGGTAGTAGGTGCGGATCGTCACCGAGGAGCCGTCGTTCAGGAACAGGTTCGGGAAGATGAGCAGGTTGCGGTTGGTGTCCGCGACGCGCGCGGCGCGCTGCTCGCCGAGGCGGGCGACGAGCTCGGCGCGGATGCGCTCGATCTCCGGCTTCGCGGCTTCGCCGTAGATCGGGATCCAGCAGGCCACCGGCCGCCCGCGGAAGTTCACGTTGTCGGTGCAGCCGTGGCCGTTCCCGAGGACTTTGCCCACGCCGTGGCCGGGAAGCAGGTGGCCCCGCTCGGGCCGCTTCATCTCGACCCCGGAGTTCCTTAGGTAGGTGAGCCACGATCCGTGCACGCTCAGCAGGTGGTAATCGTCGAAGCTGTTCTCCGTCAGGAGCTTCCAGTTGGCGCGGATGTCGTAGTCCTGCACGCCCTGTATCACCTCCATCTCGCCGGAGGGAGACTGGTCCACGATGAGGTCGATGTACTCCTTCGCGCCCGCGAGATAGTCCTCGAGCGGCATCGCGTTCGGGTCGAAGTTGAGAAAGACGAAGCCGCGATAGCTCGCCACGTGCGGCGGCTCCTTCAGGCCGAAATCGCTCTTCCTGAAGCTCGGCGGGAATGCGTCCTGCCCTGGCACGCCGTCGAGCTCGCCGTCGCGGTTGTAGCTCCAACCGTGATAGAAGCAGGTGTAGCTCTTCGTGTTGCCTTCGGCTTCACGGCACACGATGCTGCCCCGGTGCCGGCACGTGTTGATGAACACGCGGACCTTGTTCCCGCTGTCGCGGCAGAAGATGACCGGACGCTCGCTCACGATGCGGGTCTTGAAGTCGCCCGGCGCGCGCACCTCCGATTCATGCCCGACGTAGAGCCAGCAGACGTCGAAGATCCGGCGCCGCTCCAGCTCCAGTATCTTCGGATCCACCAGGGTCGAGCGGTGGACCTGGAAGCGCATCGCCGCGGGGTCGTTGATGACGAGGGGCTGGTTGCCGAGCATCCGCGTATTTTAGCGCAGCCCGCTGCGCCGGCAGGCTGCTGCCGGGGGCCGATTTTCTGCATAATATGCGGACACAACGAGAACATCGGGACACCCACGAGGAGAATCCAAATGACATTCCATCCAATCTTGCGTACGCGCTGGGCGGCCGCGCGCATGCTCGCCGGGCTCGTCGCCGCGGGCTGGCTTGCAGGTGCCTGGGCCCAGGGCGCGGCCTTTCCGTCACGCACCGTGCAGTTGGTGGTGGCCTACACGCCGGGCACCGGCGCCGACATCCTGGCGCGCGCGCTTGGACCGCGGCTCGCGGAGCGCTGGAAGGCCACCGTGGTTACCGACAACCGGCCGGGCGCGACCGGCATCATCGCCACGGCGTACGTGGCGAAATCGGCCCCGGACGGCCACGTGCTGCTGTTCGTCGCGACCTCCTACGGCACGACGCCCGCGCTGAATCCGAAGCTGCCCTTCGACCCGGTGAAGAGCCTCGTGCCGGTGGCGCTGATCGCCACCAGCGGGCTCGGCGTGGTCGTGCATCCGCAGCTGCCGGCGAAATCCATGCGGGAATTCATCAACCTCGCCAGGCGTCGCCCGGGGGAGCTTCACTATTCCTCCCCCGGGAACGGCGGGCCACAGCATCTCTCGATGGAGCTGCTCAAGCTCGAAACCGGCATCAACATCGTTCACGTGCCGTACAAAGGCTTCGCCGGCGCCATCACCGACGTGATGGCAGGGCACGTGCAGGCGATGGTGTCGGCACTGCAAAGCGCGCACCCGCACGTCACGAGCGGCCGGCTGCGCATGCTGGCGGTCATGAGCGGGGAACGCTCGGCCGCTTTCCCCGGCGTGCCCACGATGAAGGAGGCCGGGCTTCCCGCGCTCGAGATCTACACCTGGTATGGCACCTTTGCTCCGGCCGGCACGCCCGCGGCCGTGATAGCGAGGATCAACGGCGACATCAATTCCCTGCTCGAGCTCGGAGAAATTCGCACGCTCCTTGCGACGCAGGGGATGGTCCCCGCCGGCGGTCCCCCCGACCGTCTCGGGAACCTGGTCAAGGGCGAGCTCGTGCGCTGGAATCGCGTCGTGAAGGCGGCGAAGATCAAGGCGGACTAAACCCCCGCCGTGGCGTTGTTTCCTGCCAGCGGATGGGGGGGCGGGGGTTTAGTAACGAGTTGGCAAAGAGCGGGACACTAATGAACAGAAAAGCTGGCAGAACGAATCACGAATCACGAATCACGAATCACGCCTCAAAGGCAGAGCGCGGCTACGCGGATCTGCACGAGCACCTGGAGGAGCTGAAAAAGCGCGGGCTGCTCCTTACGGTGGACCGGGCCATGGACAAGGACGCGGTGCTGCACCCGCTGGTCCGCTGGCAGTACGTGGGCGGGATCGAGGAGCATGAGCGCAGGGCGTTCCTGTTCACCAACGTGGTGGACGGGCGCGGGCGCAAGTACAAGTTTCCGGTCGTGGTCGGCGCCTATGCCGGTAACCGCGCGATCTACTGCGTGGGCATGGGCGCGGCACCGGAGGAAGTGCAGCCCAAGTGGGACCACGCGATCGCCAACCCGGTCCCGCCGCGCATCGTCGAGAACGCGCCGTGCCAGGAGGTCGTGATCGAGGGCGACGCGCTGAAGGGAGAGGGCAACGGCCTCGACAGCCTGCCGATCCCGATCTCGACCCCGGGCTTCGACAGCGCGCCGACCCTCACCGCGACCAACGTGATCACCAAGGATCCGGAGTCGGGCGTCCAGAACCACGGCACTTACCGCGCCGGGCTCAAGGCGCCGGATCGCTGCGTGGTGCGCATGGCGACGCGCGTCGGCGGTGCCGGCGGCTACCGGCATTACCTCAAGTATCAGAAGCGCGGTGACAAGACCATGCCGGTGGCGATCGTTCTCGGCGCGCCGCCGTGCGTCGCGTTCGTCGCGCCGATGAAGCTGCCGCTGGATCTAGATGAAGTAGGCGTCGCGGGCGCAGTGGCGGGCGGGCCGATCAACGTGGTGCGCGCCCGCACGGTGGACCTGCTGGTGCCGGCCGAAGCGGAGATCGTGATCGAGGGCCTGATCGACACCGAGAACCTCGAACCGGAGGGGCCGTTCGGCGAGTCGCACGGCCACGTCGCGCTCGAGGAATTCAACATGCCGATGCGGGTGACGGCCATCACCCATCGCCGGGATGCGATCGTGGCTTCCTACTTGAGCCAGGTGACGCCGAGCGAGTCGAGCGCCATCAAGCGCGTGTCTTACGAGCCCATGTTCCTCTCGCACCTGCGCAATACGCTGGGCGTGCGCGGGGTGAAGCGCGTCACGCTGCACGAGCGCATGACCGCGCTGCGGCGCATT
Source organism: Burkholderiales bacterium (assembly GCA_044867805.1). Lineage (GTDB taxonomy): Bacteria > Pseudomonadota > Gammaproteobacteria > Burkholderiales > SG8-41 > SG8-41. The sequence continues at coordinate 4,971 of JBIOVQ010000226.1, forward strand.
GCGATCGTCACGGTGGAGAAGGGCACGCCGCGCACGGAGGTGTGGCGCGCCCTGATGGGCGCCTCCAGCTTCAAGGCGGACTGCGGCAAGATCTGCATCGCGGTCAACGACGACATCGATCCGGAGAATTCCGACGCGATCTTCTGGGCCATCGCCTTCCGCATGCACCCGGCGAAGGACATGCAGGTGCTGCCGTATCGCAGCCCGGGGCACGGGCCCGAGCGCGAGCACGAGGCCGAGGACGAGACCGACGCGACGGTGCTGATGGATGCGACGATGAAGGAGGACCTGCCGCCGCTCGCGCTGCCCAAGCAGGAGTACATGGAGCGCGCGCGCAAGGTGTGGGAGGAATTGGGGCTGCCCAAGCTGCGCCCGCAATCGCCGTGGTTCGGCTCGGCCGCGGGCGGCGACTGGCTGCCGACCTGGGACGAGGCCGCGAAGCGGGCCGCCGAGGGGCGCTACCTGGAGAACGGCAGGATCAGCGAGAAGCTCAGGCGCAAGGGCCTGAAGCCGGAAACACGTTTCCGGCCCGATAAGTAGTAGAGAAGCTTCACCGCCAAGGTCGCCAAGGACGCGAAGGAGGGAATAATTAGAACCAAACCCCAAGGGCGCGAAGACAACGCCAAGGGTGGTTCATAGTGAGGCTCTTGGTTAGGGCGGGCGGTGGGGGCGGTCTTAGTGGGCCCCTTCCTAAACTCTTGGAGGGCTACACGCCAGCCGCGGCCGGGTGGCGGAATGGCCGGTGGCTGATCCGATTCTCCGAGTAATGGTACTGACTCAAGAAAACGCGATGGCCAAGTCAATTGCCAGAATGCGCCGGGAGAATCGGGAAGACGCCGGCCGTTCCGACAGGACCCGGCCAGCGGCTAAGCGTTCGCTTCTGGCCCCTTTGCGACTCGTCGTACAGACTTAGCCGGGGAGCTGCCGAAGCAAGAGCAGCATCGTTTCCCCGATCGGGCTTGTGCGGGCCTTGATGGGCCCGCGGCACGCGTCGCATTCAGGGGCCTCTGGTTACGCGCGCAACCTTTGTCAGGTTGGCCCCGGACCGGAAGCGGATTCTCTTTCGTCCAGCTTTTCGACGCGCGGGACGGTAATCGTCGCGCCGATGGCGACGGCGTCGAAATCCATATCGGGGTTGTACTGGCGGAGCAGCCACACCGGTACGGCGAACCGGCGCTGCGCGAGAATCGACACGGATTCTCCCTTCCGGACCACGTGCGTGCTGGACCCGGCAATGCGATAGTGCTTGAAGAATGTTTCCTGGAGGTTGCGGTGATAAGCGATGCGCCGGTCCTCGAATTTCGCGACGCCAACCCGGGAGAAGTCGAGCGCCAGACGCCGGCCGACCACCACAGGCTGGCGGTACCGCATGCCGTTCACGCGTCGTAACCGCTGGGCGCTCAGATTCAGCCAGTCGGCATAATGTCCAAGCGTTTCCGCGGCCTGCACTTCGATGCTGTGATCGGCCGAGACCGAATAGTCGCTGGGGTCCGCCGCGAGATCCGGCTGCGCGCCGGCGAGCAGTGCCGGGGCGATTTCCTCGGCCTCGTCCGGCGATGCAGGCTCCGGCTCCTCCGCCCGCGCGATTGCCGCATCCCTCGCGCTCCGGGAAGCCGCCGCGTCCGCGTCCTTGGCCGCGCTGGACGCTTTGCCGGACCGGTCCGTCTTGCCCGACGCGCCCGGCTCGACCTGGAGTACCTGGCCGACCACGGTCGGCTGCGGCCTGTCGACTTTCCGCGGCGGGGCGCGCCCATCCTCGTTGACCCGGGACAGTGCCGCGAGAAGGTCCTCGCGGGGAGCGGATGCCGGGACGCGCAACTCGAAACCGCGAGGAACAGACCGCGCTCCGCGCCAGACCGAAGCACGCAGCGCCGGATTGTGGTCCCGCAACACCTCGTCGTCGATGCCGAGCGCGTGCTGCAGGGCGGCGACGCCGACGTCGTGGGGCACCCGCACGACCTGGGTGGGTTGAGGTGAGCGGCGCGGGATGTTGCCGAAGTACTTCGCCGGGTTGGCGTGAATTTCCAGGGCAGCCAGGAAGGCGACGTAGAAATTGCGCGACGCGAACCCGAACCGTCCACGATCGTACTCGCGTACGATGCGTGCGATGTCGTGTGTACCAAGCTCGCGCGCCGCGCGGCGCACGCCCGCCGTGCCGTGGTTGTACGACGTGATGGCGAGGGGCCAGGTTCCGGTCGCGGCGTAATTGTGGCTCAGTAGCTTGGCCGCCGCCGCCGTGGACAGGTAGGGATCCATGCGCTCGTCCACCCTTGCGTCGATTCGCAGGTAGCGGCGCCCGGTGGATGGCGTGAACTGCCAAAGGCCGGCCGCTCCGGCCCGCGACCGGGCCTCGGGGTTGAACGACGACTCGACGTGGGGTAAGGCCACCAGCTCCTCCGGCAATCCCATTTGCCTCAGGATCTCCCGGATGTGTCCTTCCCAGATCCCCGACCGCGCGAGTCCTTCGCGAAATTTGTCCGCTTGTCCGAGCTGAAAGCGCAGGCGCGAGGCCGCAGCCCGCAAGGCAGCTTTGCCCACGCCGTCGGGCCACAGCGCGAGCACGCGGGCCTCCTCCAGCGTCAGATTCTCACGCTTGCCGCCGGCGAGGCGCAGCAGGATGCTTTTGTAGCGCTGCTTGGCGGCGTCGACCAACCGGTGCCGGGCCCGGCGATCGGTCCTGTCCGGGAACTGCAGCACCTCGTATACGACCTCGAGGTGCCTGGCGTCGTGGATGAATCCACCCTGCGTGTCGACCTCCGTGTAGACGCGCGTCCAGAACCGGATGTCCGGGCCGAGTTCCGCAGGCCGCGGCAAGGTGTCGGCGAGAGCCGACGAACACCATGACAAAACAGCAGCGACGACGAGAAGGGCGCGTTTCGGTTGTCCGAGCATGAAGTTTTTCCTCGTTCAGCAACTCAGCGATGACGGGCGCGCAATGGCAGGTGAGAGGCAGGCTATACCTTCGCCCCGACATTTTTCCGCGCGGAATCGAGATTCCGACGATTTCCTCGTCGCCTTCATCTCGGCACGCCCTATCCCGGCAGTCTTCGCAGCAGCTCGTTCATCGTTTGGCCGATCGGCTTCCGGATCACGATATCGGCCATGCCGTCGAGCGGCGTTTCCTGGTTGTTGATGATCACCAGCGCCGCGCCGGCCTGCTTGGCGAGCCGGGGAAACGACGCCGCAGGCTCGACCACCAGCGACGAGCCGATGGAGACGTAGAGATCGGCTTTCAGGCTCGCTTCCATCGCAAGGCGCATCTCCTTTTCGGGCATCGCCTGGCCGAAGGAGATGGTGCGGGCCTTGATCGGCCCGCCGCACGCGTCGCACTCGGGGGCGTCGTCTCCCTTCTCCACCCGCTCGACGATCACCGGAGTCGGCCATTCCTTGTGACAGTGCTGGCACGCGGCATAGCGGTTCGTGCCGTGCAGCTCGATCACGTTCTCGTTGCCGGCATCGCGATGCAGGCCGTCGATGTTCTGGGTGATCACGGTCGTGATGTGGCCGCGGCGCTGCAGCTCGGTGAGGATGAGATGCCCGTCGTTGGGCTTGGCCGAACCGCAGCGGTGGAACATGCGCACGCCGCGCTGCCATGCTCGGACCCGCGCTTCGCGGCTCGCCATGAAGTCTTGGTAATAAACCGGGGTCTCGGTGTTCCAGACGCCCTGGGGGCCGCGGTAATCGGGTATCCCGCTCTCCGTGCTGATGCCCGCGCCGGTGAAGGCGACGCCCCGCGAGGCGTGTCGCACCAATTGGCCGAA
>JBIOVQ010000227.1:0-11549 GCA_044867805.1 Burkholderiales bacterium
TCTGCTGGAAGGACAGCCCGTCGGTCGCCGCGAGCTTGGCGGTGAAATAGATGTTGCCGCCGAGCGCGAGCATGCCGTTCCAGTCGCGCTTCAGGATGACCTGCTTCTGCTCCTCCGTCATCGGCCATTGGTCGAGATAGGCGCGCTCGTTCGCCTTGAACGCGGCGCGGTTTTCAGGCCTCATCATCGACATGCAGAACATGTTGAGATGGTAGCCCTGGCGCGCGCGATCCGCGTCGAACACGATGGTTCCGGGCAGATCGTCGTATTCCTTGGGCAGGGGCATGGCTCGTTCGTCTGTTTTAGCGATAGGAGTTTGGTTCAGGTCTTGCGCCAATACCGTCCCTCACTCGTGATTTTCGCTAGCTCCAGTACAGCTTCATCGGATTGTCCACCAGCAGCGCTTTCTGCAGCGCGGGTGTCTTCGCGATCTTCGGGATCACGTCCACCAGCACGCCGTCGTCCGGCGCCTCCACCGGCATGTTCGGATGGGGCCAGTCCGTGCCCCACAGGACACGCTGCGGGTAGCGCTCGACCAGCGTGCGCGCGAACGGCACGACGTCATCATAGGGTGCGCCTGCGACCGTGAGCCGCTCGGGGCCGCTCACCTTGCTCCAGAAGTTCTCGTGCCTGTCGAGCAGCCGCAGGTAACGCTGGTTCTCGGGGTGGTCGGGCCCCTTGCGCACATCGGGCCGGCCCATGTGATCGACAACGACGACGGTCGGAAGCGAGGTGAAAAAGGACTCGAGTTCAGGCAGATCCGGCATCTCGAAATATACCACGATGTGCCAGCCCATAGGCGCGACGCGCGCCGCGATGCGCTCCAGCACGTCGCGCGGCGTGAAATCGGCGAGGCGCTTCAGGAAATTGAAGCGCACCCCGCGCACGCCGGCCTTGTCGAGCGCCTGGAGCTCGCCTCGGCTCGCTTGTTCGCCGATGACGGCGACACCGCGCGCCTTGTTGCCGGAATTGACGAGGGCATCGACGAGCGCGGCGTTGTCCGTGCCATGGCAGGTCGCCTGGACGATGACGTTCCTGTCGAGACCGAGAAAATCGCGCAGCGCGAAGAGCTTTTCCTTGGGCGCGTCGACCGGCGTGTATTTGCGTTCGGGCGCGTAAGGGAAGCGCGCCGCCGGCCCGAACACGTGGCAATGGGCGTCCACCGCGCCCGCCGGCGCCTTGAATCCCGGCTTCGACGGATTCCGATGGAACGGGATGTAGGGCGGATTAACGTGCTTGCTCAAGTTGCCACTCCCCGGGAAAACTCCGCAGATATTTTAAACCGGGAGCGGTCGCCGCTCGCCGGGTCATGCCAACCGGATTATCATTCCGGCACCGCACACCGGCGTTCCGGGATGCGGCAACAGCTCGCCATGCGCACACAAGTCGCGATCGTCGGCGCCGGGCCGGCGGGACTGCTGCTCTCGCACCTGCTGCACCTCGAGGGCATCAGCTCCATCGCGCTCGAAACGCAAACCCGCCAGTACGTCGAGCAGCGCATCCGCGCCGGCGTGCTGGAGCAGGGCACGGTGGACCTGCTGGTGAAGTCCGGCGTGGGCGGGAGGCTGCAAAAGGAAGGCCTCGTCCACCACGGCATCGAGCTGCGCTTCGGCGGGCGCGCCCATCGCATCGATCTCAGCGCGCTCACGGGGGGCCGGGCGATCACGGTGTATGCCCAGCAGGAAGTGGTGAAGGACCTCATCCAGGCCCGGCTGGCCGCGGGCGGACAGGTGTTGTTCGAGGTCGCCGATGTGAGCGTGCGTGATCTTGGGGATGCCGCGCCCAAGGTCCGCTTCCGCAAGGACGGCGCGGTCGAGGAAATCACGTGCGACTTCATCGCCGGCTGCGACGGCTACCACGGCATATGCCGCCATGCCGTTCCGCCGGGCGTGCTCACGCTGCACGAAAAGGACTACCCGTTCGGCTGGCTCGGCATATTGTCCGAATCGGCGCCGCCATCGCACGAGCTCATCTACGCCCACCACGAGCGGGGCTTCGCCCTGTTCAGCATGCGCAGCCCCACCCTGTCCCGCCTCTACTTCCAATGCGCGCCCGACGAGGACCTGTCCCGCTGGTCCGACGGCCGCATCTGGAGCGAGCTGCGGGCGCGCCTCGGCAACGGAACAGCGCTCGAGGAAGGGCCGATACTGCAGAAGGGGGTCACCGGGATGCGCAGCTTCGTGGCGGAGCCGATGCAATACGGACGGCTGTTTCTCGCCGGCGACGCGGCTCACATCGTTCCGCCCACCGGCGCCAAGGGGCTCAATCTCGCGGTCGCCGATGTGCGGGCCCTGGCGCGGGCGCTTGCCGCCTGGTATTCCGGGGGCCGCACCGGGCTGCTCGACCGCTATTCGGAGACCTGCCTGCGCCGCGCCTGGAAAGTGCAGCGCTTCTCCTGGTGGATGACCTCCATGCTGCACCGCCTGCCCGACGAGGGGCCGCTGCGGCAGCGCCTGCAACTCGCGGAGCTCGACTACCTGGCGGGCTCGCGCGCGGCGTCCACCGCCCTCGCCGAGAACTACGTCGGGTTGCCTTTCGACGACTAGCGGAGCGCACGCGCCCCGCTAGTCTGGTGATAAGTGATAGGTGATAAGTGATAGGGGTCAAAAACGTCCGCTGCGCGGGAGCACCTATCACTCGTCACTTATCACTCATCGCTGATGCCGGGCGACGCCCTGCATCGCGATGCATGAGCCACCCGCCCCCGGCGAGCAGCAGCGCGCCCAGGGCGTACACCGGCGCGAAACCCAGGGCCGTGCTGAGCGCTCCGAAGATGGCGGGGACCGTCGACTCGATGGCCTTGTTCACGGTCTGCCTTAGCCCGATCGCCTCGCCGGCGCGCCCCGCGGGCGCGCGGTTGTAGGACAGCACCATCGACAGCGGCGCACAGCACCCCGCCCCCAGCCCGAGCACGAACGCCACCGCGAGCAGCGGCGCAAAGCCGGGCACGAGCGGCACCGCGACGCAAGCCGCCGCCGCGACCAGCAGCGAGGCGCTGAATACCCGCTCCTCGCTCGAGCGCCGCACCAGTTCCGGCATCACCGTGCGCACGCTCATCACCGCCAGCGCGAACGATCCCATGACGATGCCGATCTGCGACGCCGACAGCCCGATCGAGCTGCCGTAGATCGGCATCAGGAAGTTGAACAGCTCGTTGCCCGCCTCGAGAAAGGCCGTGGTGAGCAGCACGCGGCGCAGCGGCGCGTTGCGGAGCAGGTCCATGAAGTGCCGCGGGCCGGCCGGCTTGTCGTGCGCGACGGCCCGCGGCAGCAGGCCGGGATGGGCCAGCAGCACCACGACGGTGAGCGCCGGGAATGCGGCGAGCAGCAAGTACGTCTCGCGATGGCCGAGGTGGTCTATGGAGAATCCCGTGACCGTCGGCCCCACCAGGGACGTGAGGCCGATACAGATGCTGAAGACCCCGTAGTTGCGCGTGCGCTCCGGTGCCGCGCTGAGGGCGCCGATCAGGTGCTGGATGGAGACGACGTAGAAGATGTAGCACGTGCCCGCGACCGCCGCCGAAGCGAAAAGTGCCGGCAGGCCGGGAAGAAAATACGGCAGCAGGAGGGACACCAGCATTCCCGACGCGCCGAACAGTATCGGCAGCCGGAAACCGTAGCGATCGGAGGCCTTGCCCGCAAAAAAAGACAGGACCACCGCAAACAGGGAATAGACTGCATACAACACCCCGATCGTCGCGGCGCCGGTGCCCAGGTCGATCGCGAAAAGCGAAGCGAGCACCTTGCTGCCCTTGTAGCAGCTGTGCATCAGCATGGCCACCAGCATGGTCAGCCAGAACGCCATCTCAAACCCCGCTGAAGATTCAAGAAATGGACAGGATTTACAAGATTTACAGGATTAAATCAAAAAAAGAATCTTGTTAATCCTGTTTATCCCCTTCCCCCGCTCGCGGGGGAAGGTAGGATGGGGGCAGCTCGCTAGAGCGTCTATTCGATTTTGAGCCGCGGTGATGGGCGTATCCCCCGCCCAGCATCAGCGCCGAGTTGGCGAGGAACACGGTGAGCAGGCCAAGCGCGGAGCCGATCGTGCCGAACGCGAGCGGGATCACCATGTGCGTCAGGTTGACGACCGAGAAACGCAGCCCGAGCGCCTCGCCCGCGCGGCCGACCGGCGCCAGGTTGTAGGTCATGATGACGGAGAGCGGCTGCCCGACGCCCAGCCCGAGCCCGAGCGCGAACGACAGCAGCAGGAGCAGGACCACCTGGTGCACGAACGGGAACAGCGGGAAGGTGATGCCGGCGAGCACCATCGAGGCGGTCATCACCTTGTCCTCGCCCCAGCGCCGCACGAGCAGCGGCAGGGTGGTGCGCACGACGAAGGTTGCGGCGGCAAAAGCGCCGAGGACGACGCCGATCATGGTGGCGGAGAGCCCGATGGAGTGCCCGTAGATCGGCATGTAGAAGGTGTAGAGATCGATCCCCGCCACGACCAAGCCGCTCACGACGATGATGCGGCCCAGGCCGGGCTGCGCCAGCATGTCGCGCACGTGGCCCCTCGGTGCGTCCTTCGGCGCCCTGCCCGAATGCGGAATCACGCGGCTGCAGGCTATCCAGCCTGCGCACGACGCGGCAACGATCAACGAGAGATAGAGGAACGTCGGCACGTGCCCGCGGTAGTCGATGGAGATCCCCACCAGGAGCGGCCCTATCAGCCCTCCGAGCGCGATCGCCAGGCTTTGCAGGCTCACGTTGCGAGTGCGGTCCTCCGCGTCGCCGAGCGAGGCCACGAGATGCTGCAAGGCGATGTTGAGGAACACCAACGCGACGCCGATCACCAGCGCCGCGCCGTACAGCACCTCGAGCGCCGGGAAGAACCAGGGGATGGCGAGGCCGAGGCCGAGGCCGGCCGAGCCCAGCAGTATCGGCCAGTACGATCCGTAGCGGTCCGATACCTTCCCCGCGCTCACCGACAGCAGGAGCGGGCCCAGGCCGTAGAGCGCGATGAGCAGCCCGATCGCGGCGGCGGATGCGTCAAGCTCGATGGCATAGAGCGACATCAGCACGCGGCTGCTCATGAAGCTCATCCAGTTGAGCATGCCGAGAAAAAGAATCAGGTAGATAATCATGGAGACGGCTGGAACGGCGGCGAGGATTGTCGCCGGGCGCGGCGGAAAAGCGGTATTCTAACGGAAGCATCGTTGCTTCCATCTTGTGGAACGCGCATCCGGGAAAGGAACTCTCATGCAGATTCGCAACGTCGGCATCGTCAGTCCCGGCGACATGGGACAGGCGATCGCCGGCCGCATCAAGGAGGGCGGCCTGGGCGTGCATGCCGCGCTCGACGGTCGCAGCCAGCGCACCAGGGAGCTCGCGCGCGCGGCCGGCCTGGCCGACTGCGGCTCGATCGAGAAGCTCGTCGCCACCTGCGAGCTGGTGATCTCGGTCATCAATCCGGGCGAGTCGGTTACCGTCGCCCGCCAGGTCGCCGCCGCGATGAAGAAAACCGGCCGCAAGATCGCCTTCGCCGACCTCAATGCCGTGTCGCCGCAGACGGCGCGCGACGGCGACCGGATGATTCGGGAGGCCGGCGGCATGTACATCGACGGCGGCATCATCGGACCGCCGCCGCGGGGCGAGAAGGACAAGCCGCGCATCTACGTCTCGGGGCCGGACGCCTACCTGTTCGAGCAGATCAATCACCCCAACCTGCTGGTGCGCGTCATGTCGGAGCGCATCGGCGACGCTTCGGGCGTGAAGATGTGCTATGCCGCGATGACCAAAGGCACGACCGCGCTCGCCGTGGAGCTGCTGGTGGCGGCGCGCAAGCTCGGCGTCGAGCAGGCGCTGGAAAAGGAGCTGCGCGAGAGCCGCAACGACGTTTTCGACTGGCAGATGAGGAGCATCGCCTCCATGCCGCCCAAGGCCTATCGCTGGGTGCCCGAGATGCAGGAGATCGCCAAGACCTTCGGCGAACTGGGATTGACGCGCCGCATATTCGAGGGCGCCACCGATATCTACGACATGGTAGCCCGCACGCCTCTCGGCAAGGAAAGCCCGGAGCAGGCGCGCAAGGCCGGGCGCGCAGGCCTCGATGTGACGCGCGAGCTCGCCGATAACAAGTAGGAAGTACGTGACGCGATTATTCGTGACGCGATAGTTCGTGACACGGTGATGCGTGACACGGTAAGGGGGTCTACAAGCTGATGGTTGTCGGCTCGCTACGCCGTATCGCGTCACGCTCCACCGCGTCACGCCTTACCGCGTCACGCCGTATCGTGTCACGCGCTATCAGACCCGGAACATCGAACGCCGGTCGCGCGCGAAATTGATGATCTCGGGCGGCTGCTCGCTGCGACTGTGTCCGAGGCAGATCTGTCCCGAGCCGTCGAGCAGGAGCTCCCGCCTCAGCACGTGGACCTCCTCGCCGCTTTCGAGCGAGACGAAGGTGCCGTTGATGCTGTGGTCGTAAAGATAGAAATGCGTGCGCACCAGGCGGATGGTGAAGTGCTTGCGCGAGGCGAACTGGTCGGTCACCACGAGGTCGCACTCCTTCGAGCGCCCCACCACCACCCCGATCCGCCACTGGTCCACGCGCACCCGCTCCTCTCCGAGCGACAGGATCAGGCTCCCCGTGTCTCCCGGAATGATCTTGCCCGACCTCAAATTCACATCGGTGAGGGCGATGTTGTCGGTGCGCCACAGGACCTGGTACACCCGGGTCTCCTCCGTGGCGCCCTTCAACACCGTGTGAAAAATCGGGCGCACGCACGACTTCAGCGCGTCTGACAGGCAATTCTCGGTCGCCTCCGTCGTCAGTATCTGGTCGCCCGAGGCGACCGCCGTGAGATACGCCGCGACGTTCACCGTATCGCCGAAGACATCGTCCTCCTCGACCAGTACCGGGCCATGGTGCAGGCCGATGTGTATGGCTACGGGGTGGCTGCCCGCCCGCGCCGCCGCGACCGCCGTTTGCATTTCGCTGGCGGCGAGCACGGCGAGATCGGCGCTCGGAAAAACACACATCACCTCGTCGCCGATGGTCTTGACCAGCCGGCCCTCGTGGCGTTCGAGAACGGAGGAGATCAGCGCGAGGGACTCGCTGACTATGGCGCGCGCCGCCGCGTCACCGAGCTTCTGGTAGAGGCTGGTGCTCTCGCTGACATCGGCGAAAAGCACCGCCATGCTCCTGGTCTCTCTTGTCATCGCGCGCGATTATAGCTTGCGCGCTGCGCGTGACACTCCGCCGGGACCTTTTTTCATGTCAGGCTGCACCCGCTGTTTCGCCCGGATCCTCCAGTTCGGAGAAGCGAACCGGTAATATCTCACGCGTGGCAAGGCTGCCCGACGCGGACTTTTCCACCAGGGTGAGGGTCTGCTTGTCGGGTATGCCGGTCGGGATCACCATGCGGCCGCCGGGCTTGAGCTGGGCCAGCAGCGGCGGCGGTATCAGCTCCGACGCCGTCGTCACCATGATCCTGTCATAGGGCGCATGCTCGGGCCAGCCGTAGTAGCCGTTCGCCACCTTGACCTCGACGTTCTCGTACCCCAGGCGCTTCAGGCGGCGCTCGGCGCCCTGGGCCAGCTCGTCGATGATGTCCACCGTGTAGACGCGCTTCACCAGCTGGGCGAGTATCGCCGCCTGGTAGCCGGCGCCCGCGCCGACCTCCAGCACCACGTCGCCGGCCTCCGGCGCGAGCAGGTCGGTCATCAGCGCCACGATGAACGGCTGCGAGACGGTCTTCTCGTAGCCGATCGGCAGCGGCCGGTTGAGATAGGCGTAGGGCTGCAGCTCGACCGGCACGAATTCGTGCCGCGGCATGCCGCCGATGACGCGCATCACGCGCTCGCTGAATGCGGCGCGCCCGGTGTGGCCCACCGTGAGCGCGGCCTCGGCCACGATCTCGGCCATCATCTGCTGCCGCAGGTCTTGGTAGAAGTCCTCGCTCATAAGGCATAGTACTACAGTGATGAGTGATGAGTGATGAGTGATGAGTGGTTGGACCGGACCCGTCGCGCAAGTTTCTTGAGCGCATGAGCAGGTTGAAGCATTCGTGGAAGCTCACGCCGAGCGCGGCCATCGCGCTCCAGCACCGCCTGCGCTCGCGGGTGGTCAGGCTGGGCATGCCGCGGCGCATCCGCTACGTCGCCGGCGTCGACGTCGGCTTCGAGCATGGCGGCGGCGTGACGCGCGCCGCCGTCGCGGTGCTGACGTTCCCCGGACTGGAGCTGGTCGATCACGCGATCGCCCGCTTGCCCACGCGCTTTCCGTACGTGCCGGGACTGCTGTCGTTCCGCGAAATGCCGGCGCTGCTCGCCGCGCTGGACCGGCTGCGGATGCCGCCGGACGTGATCCTGTGCGATGGCCACGGGCTGGCGCACCCGCGCCGCTTCGGTATCGCCAGCCATCTGGGCGTGTATTGCGGCATCCCGACCGTCGGTGTGGCCAAGTCCAGGCTGACCGGCGAGCATGGCTCTCCTGCGCAGCGGCGCGGCGCGTGGGTGCCGCTCCGGGATCGGGGCGAAACGATCGGGGCGGTGCTGCGCTCAAAGGCAAACACCAGCCCGATCTATATCTCCATAGGGCATCGCGTGAGCCTGCCGCAGGCAGTGCGGCTGGTCATGGCGTGCACGACGCGTTTCAGGCTCCCCGAAACGACCCGATGGGCGCACAGGCTTGCCTCGGGCGGCAGGAGCAGCGATGATCGAGGACGAGCGCGGCGGGATGAGCGAACAGGGTAGAATTGCGCCTCACGCCCCTACGTCGAATCACGAATCACGATTCACGAATCACGCCTTCAGGAAACCTTATGGCCGCACAAAACGACACCAATAATCTCGCGCTGTTCTGCGATTTCGAGAACATCGCGCTGGGCGTGCGCGAGGCGCGCTATGCCGAGTTCGACGTCAAGAAGGTGCTGGAGCGCCTGCTGCTGAAGGGCAGCATCGTGGTGAAAAAGGCCTATTGCGACTGGGACCGCTACAAGGACTTCAAGAAATCCATGCACGAGGCGGCGTTCGAGCTGATCGAGATCCCGCACGTGCGCATTTCCGGCAAGAACTCGGCCGACATCCGCATGGTGGTCGATGCGCTCGACCTGTGCTACACCAAGTCACACGTGGATACATTCGTGATCATCAGCGGCGACTCGGACTTCTCGCCCCTGGTGAGCAAGCTGCGCGAGAACGACAAGATGGTGATCGGCGTCGGCGTCAAGAAATCGTCCTCCGACCTCCTCATCGCCAATTGCGACGAGTTCATCTACTACGACGACCTGGTGCGGGAAAAGCCGCGCAAGCAGCCGCGCCGCAAGCCCGCGGCCACGACACAGGAGGCGTCCGGCGCGCCTGCCGGCGATGCCGACAAGAAGCAGGAAGCCCTGGACCTGGTGGTGGAAACAGTCGAGGCGCTGCAAACGGAGCGCGGCGCGGAAGACAAGATCTGGGGGTCCATGGTCAAGCAGGCGCTGAAACGGCGCAAGCCCGGGTTCAACGAGTCGTACTACGGCTTTCGCTCGTTCGGCAAGCTCCTCGACGAGGCCGAGTCGCGCAAGCTCCTCACGCTCGAGCACGACGAGAAATCGGGGGGCGTCATCATCAAGAGCCTTAACCCCGACAACTAAGGCGTGATTGGTGAATCGTGATTCGTGATTGGTGGTCGCTCGCCCTGCTCGCAGCCGCATGCCTGGGCGGACTCGCGCACGCGCAGGCGCCGTTCCCGAGCAAGCCGATCCGGCTCGTCGTGACTTCGCCGCCGGGCGGGGCCAACGACACCCTCAACCGCGCGCTCGTGGCGAAGGTCACCGAATTCATCGGCCAGCCGATCGTGATCGACAATCGCCCCGGAGCCTCCGGGTTCGTCGCCGCCGAAATCGTCGCCAAGGCACCGGCCGACGGCTATACGCTCCTCGCCGGCACCGAGGCGACCCTGGTGACCAACCCGCTGCTGTTCCCCAGGGCCCCCTACAACACGCAACGCGACTTCGCGCCCATCACGATGACCGCGGCGGTCAGCCACGTGCTGCTCGTGCATCCCTCCCTGCCCGCCGCCACGGTACCGGAGCTGATCGCGGTGGCAAAAGCGAAGCCCGGACAGCTGAACTACGCGTCCTCCGGCACCGGCAGCGCTTTCCACCTCGGCATGGAGCTGTTCAAGCGCATGGCGGGCGTGGACATCGTTCACGTTCCGTTCAAGGGGAGCGCGCTGTCGGTGGCGGCGATGCTGGCGGGCGACGTTCAGATGATGCTGATCGGGACCGCGACGGGCCTGCCGCTGGCGCGGTCCGGAAAAGCACGCGCCATCGCGATGGCCGGCGCCCGGCGCTCCCCCGTCGCTCCCGAGCTGCCGACCATCGCCGAGGCGGGTCTGCCCGGATACGAGATCAGCAGCTGGTTCGGCGTGGTCGCGCCCGCGGCGACACCGTCCGCCGTGAGGGCCAGGCTTCACGGCGATTTCGCGCGCGCGCTGCAATCCGCCGATCTGCGGGACCGATTGGCCCCCAGCGGCTTCGAGGTCATCGCCAATACGCCCGACCAGTTTTCGCGGCACATGCGGGCCCAATCCAAGCGGCTGGCGCAGGTGATCCGGGAAACCGGCATCAAGCCGGAATGAGGGCCCTCGCGGAACGCGTTCTGCTGGCAATCGCCGCGCTGGCGGTCGTGGTGCTGGGGTTCTTCTTTCTCGCCGCTGCGCTGGTGGCGGGGGGAATATTGGCTGCCGTGCTGCTGTTGCGCCTGTGGTGGCTGCAGCGCAGGATGAGGAAGGCGGACGAAGCGGCCTACCTGACCACGGATTACAAGGTGGTCGAGCGCGAGGGCGCGCGGGACCCGCGCCTGCCTCCCGCCCCCTGAAACTCCGCCGCGGCGAAAACCGGCCGTTCGGCTACAATCACGCCATAACCGGGTCCGTCCAGGGAGGGCATCCCGGCCCGCCCGAGGAACGGCGGCCAGGAGAAACACCAGTGCAGGTCGAAGCGCAACGCTATGCAGACGTTCTCGTGGTCACGGTCGACGGCCGCATCGACTACGTGAACGCCGACGAGTTCAAGACCGCCCTGATGCCGCACCTCACCAACGGCACCACGGGGAGCAACCAGGTCGTGCTGGACCTGTCGCGGCTCGAGTACATCAGCAGCGCCGGGCTGCGCGTGCTGATGATCGCGGCGCGCGAGGCCAAGGCCAAGCAAGGCAAGCTCATCGCGGTCGCCCTGCAGCCGGTGGTCAGGGAAATCTTCGAGATCAGCAAGTTCACGCTGGTGTTCCAGCTCTTCGATTCGGTCCAGGAGGCGCTGCAGACGATCTCGCCGGCGGCGCTCGCTGCCATGAAGTCGGGGTAGGCCCGATGCGCATCCGCTTCTGGGGGACGCGCGGCTCGCTGCCCGTATCCCTCACCGCCGCCGAAATCAAGCACAAGATCGTCGAATCGCTCCTGGCCGCCGCTGGCCGCAGCTTCCGGACGCGCCAGGATGCCCAGTCCTTCGTCGAGAAGGAACTGCCCTTTTCCGTATCGCACACCTACGGGGGCAACTCCTCCTGCGTCGAGCTCGATGTCGGGTCCGGGGACTACATCCTGTGCGATCTCGGCACCGGGGC
>JBIOVQ010000228.1:0-3154 GCA_044867805.1 Burkholderiales bacterium
TAGGAGGGGACTGCTCTATCCACTGAGCTACCGGGGCCCGGCATGATTTTATCGCAGCAGCGGCCGGAACTCCTTCCGGGGGCACCTGCTCGGGCGCCCGTCCGACCAGACGTTCACCGGCTCCGGCGCCGTCTGGTCATGGCGGTTCAAGCGCCAGGGCGTGCAGCCGGGCTGGCTGACCGTGAGATTCAACCCGGGCAATACGGTGTACGAAAGGATCGCGATAATCGACCCGACCGACGGCAGGTCGCGAGACAGGAAGTGACGGGACGGCTGGAGGCACCCGGCTCCGGGACGCGCCAGTGCGGGGCCGCGGCCCCGCCCTTTTCCTCGCCAGCCGGAGGTTCCGCCAGGCCCGGCCAGCGCCTCAGAGCTTGAGCACCAGCGCGAAGATCAGGACCAGCAATACCGCGAAATTGGTCACGGTCAGCAGCGAGATGTCCTCGCGCATGCTCTTGATGTAATGACGCAGCTGGGTTTCGGTCGGCGGCTCGCCCATTTCGGCCCTGCGCTTCTCCAGGTCGACCGCCAGCAAGCGCCTCACGAGCACCCATCCCAGCCACACCGCGAGCCCGACCACGAACAGCATTTGGGCTATGTACTTTTCCATCGCGTCTCCTCTCCCATGGGAACCCAACTACCCACCGGGTGAACGGCGCTGCCAGCGTCCGCTCCAACCGGTGGACTTATTCCGGCGGGCAGCGTCCGGAATATGTGAAATTGTACCGCAGATACCCCTCCCGGCCAGGGCTTTCGGGAAATGAAGCCCCAGCCCGCCGCACTTGGCGAAAAGTTGGATCGGCACTAGTATGGCGCGCCCAGGAGCCTGCCTCGAGGCGGGCTCTACTCGACGATGGCGGATTCCCCTCCCTTCCCCGGGCGCTGGCAATTCTGGATAGACCGCGGCGGCACGTTCACCGACATCGTCGCGCGGCGGCCCGACGGGCGCCTCGTCACCCACAAGCTGCTGTCGGAAAATCCCGGGCACTACGACGACGCCGCGCTTGCCGGCATCCGGGACGTCCTCGGCGCGCCGCGCCGGCAGGCGCTGCCCGCGGAGCGCATCGCGGCGGTGAAGATGGGCACGACGCTCGCCACCAATGCGCTGCTCGAGCGCAAGGGCGAGCCGACGGCCCTCTTCATCACGCGCGGCTTCCGCGACCAGCTGAAGATCGGCTACCAGAACCGCCCCCGCCTGTTCGACCGCCACATCGTGCTGCCCGAGCCGCTCTACGGCGCCGTGTATGAAGCGCACGAGCGCATGGGGGCGCGCGGCGAGGTGATCGAGCCGCTCGACGAGGAGCGGGCGCGGCGCGATCTCGCCGCGGCGCTGCGCCAGGGCTACCGCGCCGTCGCCATTGCCCTCATGCACGGCTATCGCCACCCCGCGCACGAGCAGCGGCTCGCGGCGCTGGCGCGGGAGGCGGGGTTCACCCAGGTCTCGGTCTCGCACGAAGTGAGCCCCCTGATGAAGCTGGTCTCGCGCGGCGACACGACGGTCGCGGATGCCTACCTCTCGCCGCTGCTGCGGCGCTACGTCGGGAGCATCGCGGACGAGCTCCCCGGCGTGCGTCTCATGTTCATGCAGTCGAGCGGCGGCCTCACCGGCGCCGCGAAGTTCCGCGGCAAGGACAGCGTCTTGTCCGGGCCGGCGGGAGGCGTGGTCGGCGCCGTGCGGACCGCCGTCACCGCCGGTTTCGAGCGCGTCATCGGCTTCGACATGGGCGGGACCTCGACCGACGTGTCGCACTACCACGGCCGCTTCGAGCGCGCGTTCGACACGCCGGTCGCGGGCGTCCGCATCCGCGCGCCGATGATGGCCATCCACACCGTGGCTGCCGGCGGCGGCTCGATCCTGCACTTCGACGGCGCGCGCTACCGCGTCGGCCCCGATTCCGCCGGCGCGCAGCCCGGCCCGGCCTGCTACCGCAAAGGCGGCCCGCTGACGGTCACCGACGCGAACGTGATGCTGGGCAAGATACAACCCGAATTCTTCCCGCGCGTGTTCGGCCGGGACGCAGACGCGCAGCTCGACGCCGCCATCGTGCGCGAAAAATTCGCCGCGCTGGCTGCGGAGATCCGTAGCGCCACCGGGGACCAGCGCCAACCGGAGGAGATCGCCGAAGGCTTCGTCCGCATCGCGGTGGACAACATGGCGAACGCCATCAAGAAGATCTCCATCGAGCGCGGGCACGACGTCACCGGCTATACGCTGTGCTGCTTCGGCGGCGCGGCGGGCCAGCACGCCTGCCTGGTGGCCGATGCCCTGGCGATCCCGCGCGTCTTCATTCACCCCTATGCCGGCGTGCTCTCCGCCTACGGCATGGGGCTGGCCGATGTGAGCGCGATGCGCGAGCGGGCCATCGAGGCGCGGCTCGAAGCCGGCCTGCTGCCGCGGCTCGAGGAAGAGCTGGCGCGGCTCGAGCAGAGCGCGCGCGAGGAAGTCGCCGGCCAGGGGGTGCCGCCGGCGAATATCAACCTCGCGCGGCAGGTTCATGTCCGCTACGAGGGCACCGACACAGCCGTCATCGTCGCTTTCGGCCCAGTGGCGCAGATGCTGAAGGAATTCGACGCCGGCTACCAGCAGCGCTTCAGCTTCCTCATGCCCGGGCGGGCGCTGGTGGTGGAGGCCGTGTCGGTCGAGGCCGCCGGTCGCGATGAGCCCGCGCCCGAGTCGTTCGCCGGGCAGCCGCCGCGCAAAAGTCCGGCTCGCGCGGCGCGCCGGGTGCGCTTGTTCAGCGGCAGTGCAGCACTGGAGGCCCCGGTTTACCGGCGCGACGAGCTGCGGCCCGGCGACGTCGTCGCGGGGCCCGCCATCATCGCGGAAGCCAATGCCACGACGGTGGTCGAGCCGCAGTGGCAGGCGCAGGTGACGCCGCTCAACCACCTGATGCTGACGCGCAGCGTGCCGCGGCCCAGGCGCGAGGCCATCGGGACGCGGGCGGACCCGGTCATGCTGGAGATCTTCAACAACCTCTTCATGGCGATCGCGGAGCAGATGGGCGTGATGCTCGCCAACACCGCCTGCTCGGTCAACATCAAGGAGCGGCTCGATTTCTCCTGCGCCCTGTTCGACACGGCCGGCGGCCTCATCGCCAACGCGCCGCACCTGCCGGTCCACCTCGGCGCCATGGGCGAAAGCGTGCGCGTCATC
>JBIOVQ010000229.1:0-52172 GCA_044867805.1 Burkholderiales bacterium
CCCTCCATCTTCCTTAGCAGCAATCACGGATTCCACGAATTCAAATCCACTGCCTCTTTCCGTTCGCGAGATGGGCCCGTCAGACCATGCAAGTCTAGAAGCCGCTAGCTCTGCTCGCCGGTTCCAAGGTGTTGCGTCACTGTACGGATCCCCATACCAGAACTGATCGAACAAGTCCTTCTCCGTCGCCGGGGGTAGTGGCTTGACCACCAGCACGCTTTTCACACCGGTGAACGTCTTGTAAATCTTCTCCCCGGCTTCGGTGTCGCACTTCTTCTTGAAATACGCCCACGACTCGCGCGCATAGGCTTCGCGCTGCGCCTGCTCGATCAGCCGCTTCGCTGGCAGAAATCCGAACACGGCAATCGCGACAGCGGTCCATATCGCCTTGCCCCGCTGGCCCTTACCCTTCCAGAGCGCCAGGGCGACCGCACCAATGGCGAACAGCCAATAGAGGACACCGAGTCCTCGCAGCACGCTACCTATTCCGGTCAGTTCAAGCATTTCTCATTTCTCCTTCCAAGGCCTGCAAGCGGCAACAATATGCAATTAGCGTTAATAATCGTTAATTGGGGTCGGACCACGCTATGCCTCGGTACTTTCAAGACTTTCCTCCCAATAAAGGGTGTTTTCCGGCCTTAGAGCCCCATTGTCGGCCCCCAAAAGGACCGTATAAGGTTGCCTGGATTCTTGCAGCGCAAAGAGCCCGTCCGACGTGGCGATTTCGCGTCCCTTTGCCCTCACGCCAAGCTCACGTTTCACCGCTTCTAACGAAAAATGAAAAATGGGGTCGGAGTCATTTTTGCAATGCGGGACGGAAGCGGTAACGGGTAAGACGCTCGCGAGCAACAAATTTTCTGGGACGACCGCGCACTGGCACGTGTACACGGCGTCCCAGTGCCCCTTCCAGTTTTTGCCTAAAGCCTTCCGTGCCGAGTACCAGTTCGTAATTGAGTGCTTCGCGTATTTCCTTGAGCTCCGGCAAATCGACCTGATGACGAAACAGGGTCTGATAAGCGTGCCTGCGCTCGTCCGCTGTGCGCCCCAGTGCTATGTATAGCGGGTGGTCTCGAATCAGCGGGTTGCTCTCGCCTAAGGCGTGATAGGCGAAGCTCGACCACCGGTATTGATCGGGACGGTCTACCATCTTCGCCCGCACGGGATTTAGCTCAATATAGCGATAGCACCTCAACAAATAGGGCTCATCTTCCACTAAGCTCGCTTTGAAGCGCCCCTCCCATAGCGTTCCAGTGCGCCGGTAGGTGTAATTCACGTATTGAACGTAACGACGCCCCACCGACTGCATCAAGCGTGAGACCGCACGGCTGACATACGGCGTAACCAGTAGGTGAACGTGGTTCGTTATCAGCACGTAGGCATGGATATCGCAAGAGTGCTGCTCGGCCGCCTCCCGCAAACACTGAAGATAGAACAAACGATCCGCATCGGCGAAGAAAGTGCCCTGACGATTATTCCCACGCTGCACAACGTGCAGTGGCACTCCTGGCAAGTCCAATCTCATTCGTCGCGGCATGAATTAGCCTCAGCGGTCCGTCCCATTGCCCATCGCCCAAGAAATCCGCTCAAAGCGACGCGGGGTTGCATTTCGTCAGACGAAAATGACTCCGACCCCATTTTTGCCGTTGGGGTCGGACCACGCTATGCCTCTGTGCTTTCAAGACTTTCCTCCCAATAAAGAATAAAGGGTGTTTCCCGGCCTTAGAGCCCCACTTTCGGCCCCAAAAAGGGCCGTATAAGACTGCGTGGGTTCCTGCAGGGCAAAGAGCCCGTCCGACGCAGCGATCTCGCGTGTGCTTCACGATCGTCTCCGGGTGCTTAGTCCTAAAGTTGACGGAAGCCTTCGTCCAGCCCCTGCAAAGTTTCGAAGTTTCCGACAGGGCGCGCTGCGCCGGTCGATCCTGCGTAGCCAAAGCGCTCCGCCAACACTCCCGCCCCGAGCAGACCCTCGCTGAGAAAGCGCCACGCACCCGCGCCGTGCTGCATATCTTCGCCGTGTTCGCTCGAAAGCGCGCTCAGATAGCGGCTTACGCGCTGCCAGCGGAGCGCGATTTCGGCTGGACCGAGTGCTTCTTCGGTGCTGCCGTCGCTCGCGAACCACTCGAGCAGGATCGCGAAGTCGTAATCTGGCTGCTGCGCAAGTTGCGCTGCCACAGGGTCGTACCCGCCGCCGGGGTCGGCACCCGGCGTCGCGCTCGAAGATTCAGCCTGCGGGCCTTCCGGTTGCAAATCATGGGCCTCAACGTCGAGACCAGGCGCGTCATCGACTGTTGCGGATTGCACGGGAGACAACTCCGTAGCGATGCGGCCAGGCGCAGCCTGCGGCGCCTGATCCACTGCGAGGCTGCGCACCGCGGCCGCCGAGTGCACCTGGTGTCTTTGCGGAGGGTCCGGCAGGACCCGCGGCGCCGGCACGAATTGAAGGTGACCGAGGCCATGCCCGCCCTTTGCGCCCGGATTCCCCGGACTGGTGCCCGCCCCGTCGTTAAAATTGAAGTCGTGGCCCGGGGGCGGCGGGTCTTCGCCGTTGCCAACGCCTTCGTTGCCATGAACGCCGCCGCCACCGCCGCCTCCTCCATCCTCAAAGCTCAGGCGGAACTCGTCGGACGTGAAGAGACCGGAACTTTCGCCGCCGAGATCGCCGTCGGCCGCAGTGACTTCGATGTCGAGGAAGCCGGTCGCGTCGCCCGGCGCGCTGCCGGAGAAAGTCTGCGTCTGCGCATCGAAAGCGAGCCACGCCGGCAGCTCGGAGCCATCGGCCAACACCGCGCTATAGATCAGCTCGTCGCCCTGGTCGACGTCGGTGAAGCTACCCGCGGGGACCGCGTACGTGAAGCTGCGGCCCGGGCGCACGCTCTGATCCACCAGCGGGATGGCGACGACGGGCGCATCGTTTTGCCCTTCGACGAACACGTCCAGCGTGGAGGAGCTCGCCGCAATGCCGTCGGTCACGCCGTAACTGAAGGTGTCTGGGAAGGCCTCGAAGCGAGGCAAGGACTGGACCGCCAGCGAGTCGTTATCGAGGCTGTAGCTATAGTTTCCGTCAACACCCAAACTCAGGGTGCCGTAGATCCCGGTGTAAATTCCCGGATTCCCCACCAGCAGCGTCGTTCCTGCGTCCACGTCCCGGTCGTTCTCGAGGACGTCGCCAGTTGCAAAGAGAACGGCGTCCTCCACGGCGAAGTTGCTGTCGGGAAACGCCATCGGCGCGTCGTTGCGTCCCGAGATCGTGACGACAATCTGCGACGAGGCGCTCGCCGCCCCGGTCGGATCGTCGTCCGTCGCCGTATAGGAGAAGCTGTTGGTCGCCGCCTGGTTGGCACCGAGGCTCTGCACCGCGAGCGAAGCGTTGTTCAGTGTGTAGGTGAACGCACCCGTGCTTGCGAGCGACAGCGAGCCGTGCGCGCCGATAAAAGTCCCCGGATTCGTTACGCGCAGAGCGCGCCCTTCGGGATCCACGTCGTTCGCAAGCGCGTCTCCGCTTGCGGTGAGGATGCCGTCCTCAGTAACGTCGGCCGAATCAGGTGCGAGCAGCGGTGGCTGATTTTGCACCAGGCGCGCCTGCACTCCCGCACGATCGAGCACCGTACCGTCCCCGAGCCCGAGCTGGTTCCATGCGGCGGGATTGCTGAACCAGTCGCGCGCCGTGAACCGATCCGCCGTACCGGTCACGAGAATGACGAGATCGTTTCCGGCACGTTGCAGCGTCACCTGGCTATCGAGCAGGCCGCCCACGAGTTGCACGCCGTTGACACCTTGCGCGTCGATGGCGACGTCCTGCCCATAGCCCGAGCCGAAGAGATAAGTATCGTTCCCCGCGCCGCCATCCAGCGGCTGATCGTTGCCGGCGCCGCCGCCCAGCCGATCGTCACCTAGGCCGCCTGTCAGCAGGTCGATGCCCGCGCCCCCTTCGAGAAGGTCGTGGCCATCCCCGCCAAGCAGGCTGTCGTTGCCGTCGCCGCCATCGGCGTAGTCGTCCCCTGCTCCAAGATCAATGGAGTCGTTCCCGCCACGGCCCATGACAGCATCGCTGCCGCCGAACGCCTGGATCGGGTCGTTAAGCGCCGTGCCCGACAGCGCATCGTCGCCGGGTGTTCCCCGGATCTGAAAGCCTAGCGCCTGGATCACCTGTTGCCGGCTCAAAACAGACGAGTCCGCGAACTGGAAGAACTCGATCGATCCCGCAAGAGGGTTGTCGGGGTCGAAATCGTCGAGATGAACCTCGCCGCCATCGGGCAGAACGATCTTCAACGACCCCACGTCGAGGCGCAGATTACCCAGGACGAAATTGTTGAACACCAGGAAGTCCGTGCCGCCGCTATCGGCAATGCGGTCGTTACCGTCGCCGAGGGAATAGAAATAGACGTCGTCGCCGTCGCCGCCGTTGACGGCATCGTCTCCCAGGCCGCCGATCAATTGATCGTTGCCGCCACCGCCGACGAGCGTGTCGTTTCCCGATTCGCCGAACAGCACATCATCCTCGCTGCCGCCGTCGAGCACGTCGTCGCCCTCACCGCCGTGCAACTGATCCATGCCCGCGTCGCCGGAGATGGAGTCGTTGCCGGCGCCGCCGAGCAGCGAGCCGCCGAAGAACGAATGGTCGTCTCCGGCGCCGCCGGCGATGATATCGTCGCCGCCCTGACCATCGACGAAGTCGCTGCCCTCGCCGCCGTCGATGAAGTCCGCATCACCAGAGGGATCGGTGCCGCCTTCGTCGCCAACAATCTGGTCGTTGCCGGCGTCACCGAGAAGGACGTCCATGCCGGCATTGCCGACCAGGATATCGGCGTCCGCGCCGCCGTGGAGCTCGTCGTCGCCCCCTTCGCCGATCAGGATGTCGTCGCCCGCTTCGCCCGAGATGAAATCGTTACCATCACCGACCCCGCTGCCCGAGTCCCCCTGGAGGAAATCAGCGCCGTCGCCGCCGAAGATCGTGTCGCTATTGCCGGCGCCAAGAATTGTGTCGTCGCCGCCTTCGCCGTCGAGATAGTCGGTGCCGCCGATGTCAGTCGAATCGCCGAACATGCGGTCGTTGCCCTCGCCGCCGAAGAGCGCGTCGTCGCCGCCGTCGCCGTTCATCTCGTCGTTGCCGTCCTCGCCGTCGATAAAGTCGTCGCCGTGCTGGGCTATCGGGACGCTTGACGAGTCTCCGAACAGCTTGTCGTTGCCGCCGCCGCCGAAGATCTCGTCGGCGCCGGCCTCGCCGAATACCACGTCCTCGCCAGCGCCGCCGTCGACCCAGTCGTTTCCCTCGTCCGTGAAGAGCCAATCCGCTCCGGCGCCCCCGTGGACCACGTCATCGCCGCCAGGCGACGGAGGAAGGAACCCCACCCCGTTGTAGATCCTGTTGTACAGCGTCGTGCCGCCGCCCAGATCGATGACCTCGCGCGTCACGCTCCATCCCAGGGATACGATCGAGGTTTCGAGGTCGCCATCCACGTCGTCGTCGCCTGCGCCGGTGATGATGAGATCGGCGCCCGAGCCACCATTCAGCGCGTCGTTGCTCGCGCCGGAGACGAGGATGTCGTCTTCAGATCCACCGTCGATGAAGTCCCCGCGCAACCCGGTGCCCGCCGCGTCCTGCGCGGCAAGCGCGGCCTCGAGCGTGACCTCATCATCGCCGAAGACCTTGTCCTTGCCCGCATCGCCGCGCAGCAGGTCGCCGTCGGTCCCGCCGATGACGATGTCGTCGCCCGCCCGGCCGGAAACGATATCTCGCCCTTCGCCGCCGTCGAGCTTGTCGTTCCCGCCGCGGGATGCTTCGATCACGTCCGCGCCTGCAAAAGCCCGGATGTCATCGTTCCCGGCGCTGTCGAACAGCAGGTCCGCGCGTCCGGGCTCCGGCTGGCCCGGATCGGTGATGATGTTGCCCAGATCGTCCACTCGCGTCTGGATCCCGGGCGTGCCGGGATCGAAGTCCACCGGTGCCAGATCGCCGACGATGGTGCGGTCGGTGACGATGGGCTGCGGCGCGTTGCCAAGGTAGATGCCGAAATCGCCGTTCTGGATGTCGGCCCCGAGATCGAGTGTGCTGCCGTCCGCCAGCGTCAGTATCCAGTTGGCGCCGTGCGTGAGCGTCATGCCGCCTTCCGCTGCATTCCAGACCTGGGAAGTACCTTGCTGCAGGAACAGACCCGCCACCGGCGTGTCCCCCGCGTCCGACTCCAGGACTATGCGCCCGCCCAGGAGGCCGCCGCCTTCGCGCTCTTCGATGATCTGGTCGTTCCCGTCGCCCGCGCGGCGGTAGTAATGGTCCAGGCCCGTGCCGCCCTTGAGAACGTCATCGCCGGGACCGCCAACAAGGATGTCGTTGCCGCCTCCGGCATCCAGCGTGTCGGTGCCCTCCAGGCCGAACAGTCTGTCTCTTCCGTCCCCGGAACTGAGCTGGTCCGCGCCCGATCCGCCGAGCATGAGGTCGAACTTCGCATCGGCGCTGGCGGTAGCGACGAGATTTCCTTCGGATTGCAGACTGTACCGTTCAGAGCTGACAATAAAGCGATCGAGATTCGGGTACAGATTGCCCAGGGCGTCGTGCAGCTCTCTTAGTCCTTCGCTTGTAAATTGCGAGTGCTCCGGCCGCGGCGAAAATTGAATGCCCCCGCCTAATGATTCAAATACCGGCTGATACAGTCCGCTCGCCACTTCGGTCGCTCGATCGATTCCTTGCCCGTAGTGCATCCCCATCCCAAGGGAAACCAGCGCGGCCTTGATCTTGCCTGCGCTGAGCCCGCCGTTTAGCCGCTGAACGTCCTGCGCAAAGGTATCCGACGCGCCGTTAAGGTTCTGCCGCACCATGAGGTTGATGAAGTTGCGATCCGCCGTCTCTTGCTTGAAGTTCAGCCTGGAAGTGAAGAACTTCTGCAGCAGTTCCGGATGCGCGCTGCTCGCGTCGAGCAATTGCTGCGACTGCAGGAAGGACACGAGCAACGGCATGTAGTGCATGTCGATCGGGTCACCAGTGAACAAAGGCCAGCCCCAACCGTTGCCGTTTACGGCCCGTGGATCACGGCTGTCTTCGGAGCCTGCAATGTTGGCTACGTTCAGCGCCATGAACAACAAAGAGGGATGCGTAAGACCGACTGCCGTGAGCAGCAACCTTCCGGAAAGCCCGCGGAGATACTCAAGCGCCTCGCCTTTCAGATACAAATGGCTCACATTGCTCTCTCGAGCCACCCGGGTAGGACTCGGAATGAGAGATCCAAAAACAGGATCGAACGCGCGATAGTCTGCAAACGAAGACGGCAGTGAATAACCCGCTCCGACGAGCTCGGACCTGAGCCTGCTTACGACAAAGAAAGAGTCGGCGGATTTTTCAAATGGTGCGGAGTCAAATGTCGCTGCTGTCCGGTCGAAAAACACCGCCATCAGGGAGGCAAGACCGCCCCCGAGGGAATGTCCCGTAAAGCTGATGTTTGCCCCCGGGTTTGCAGCAAGCACGTCCAGATAGAACCTTGCGGCATCAACCACCTGGCGCGCCAGAGTCACCCCGGCGGCGGCAGGCACATTGCCTTTAAGCCAGTCGCGGAGCTGGTCTGCGGTGCCGCCCTCGAACGTAGTCCCGCCGAACGAAATGACGATCTCGCCGGTGCTGTTTCGATATGCCCGAGCCAGAAATCCGCTGTTGGCTAGATCCCGACCGTCGAACCGTGTCCACCCCGCTGAGGCTGGAATTTCGTTGTTGGGATCAACCACGTTCTCCGATTCGGCGTACGAATTTGCCGCCATCAAGGCATATTCGAGAGTTGTCGGCATGTCATCTCCCCTTCAGAGAAAAGGATCACCAATCACAACGCGCGGCTTTCGACGACAAAAACACATCCGGAGTTCGATCAGTCTGAGACTTGACGGTCTTGCATTTGGTGCACATACCCTTGTAGTTAGGCAATTCATTCAGCCACTTTGCGCCCCGAGCCTTGAGTTCATAGTTGAGGCTGATATCGAAATTCTCCTTGGCGGCGAGCGTAACCAGGCCGCGAGCATCATCCTTCTCGTTGGCCTGTACTGGGCTCAGGATGAGGTTAATCCGGAGTTGCGCCGGGAACTTGCTGCTCTCGATCCTCTGCCATGTCCCGGCAACCCATACGAAATACAGCGCGCTTGTATCCGGATAGCCGTGGAGCATGCAAGTTGAACAACCACGCAATGACACCTTGACGTAAGCCTTGCCGTCCACGACGTCAAAATTCTCCGGATTGTATTCAGGCTTGGATTTCCAATGGATTCCCATCGGCGGATAGCACAGCTCGTGGTACATGGCTCGGCCTCGTTTCTGTACCGGGAAACCGCTTGCCGTGAGCTCGGTGCGGCGCTTGACCTGAATGACTCTGCCGTCATGCTGCCTGACTTCTTCCGTCCACTTGATTTCCGTCGGGCCGCAGCCTGCGATCCCGGGGAAAAGCGATAACAACATGGCGCCAGCCGCGAGTGAGTGCTTCATCGAACATTCCTCAAGACCGAATCGAAAATGGGGCCGCATAATGAATATTTATCAAGCATCTTTCCGCTCCTCCCCCACCACTCCCATCTTGGTCCCCCGCTGCCCCAGTGTGACCACGCTGTCCACCTGCAAGCCCTTGGGAAGCTGGTGGGTGATGAATAGCATCGTTACGCGGCCTCGGAACTGATTGACGGTGCGGGCGAACTGCTCGGCCGTGGCGGGATCCAGGCCGCTCGTCGCCTCGTCGAAGATCAGGATGCGCGGCCGCTTCAAGAGCGCGCGGGCGATGGCGATGCGCTGCTTCTGCCCGCCCGAGAGCCCTGCTCCGTGCTCGCCGATCTCGGTCTGGTAGCCCTGTGGCAACTGCTCGATCGTGTCGTGGATTTCGGCCAGCTTGCAGGCCTGGATCACCTGCTCGAAAGTGGCGTGCGGGTTGGCGAGGACCAGGTTGTCGTAGAGGGTGCCGCTGAAGAGCACCGTCTCCTGCGGCACGACGCCAAAATGGCTCCGCAGCTCGTTCGCGCTCAGATGGCGCACATCCCGCGCGTCAACGGCGATGCTCCCCTCCTCCGGCTGAAAGAAGCCCTGGAGGAGCTTCGCCAGCGTGCTCTTGCCGCTGCCGGACGGGCCCATGATGCCCACGCACTTGCCCGGCTCGATCGTCAGGCTGAACGCCTTGTACAGGTACGGCAGGTTGGGTGCGTAGCGGAAGCTGAGCCCTTTCACCTCGATCCACCCCTCGCCCTTCGTTTCCCGCGCGGGCAGCAGCGAGTACGGCTCGGCGGGCGCGTTCATCACGTCACCCAGCCGCCGCACTGCGATATCGGCCTGCTGGAACTGCTGCCAGAGGCCGACCAGGTGCAGCATGGGTTGCGAAAGCCGGCCCGCGAACATCTGGAACGCGACCAGCATGCCGATGGTGAACTCCTGGCTCGTCATGACCATCCAGGCGCCGACGCACAGGATGGCGAGCATCAGAAGCTGCTCCAGCATGTGAGCGGCAACGCTGTAGGTATTGCCGAGCTGCCGGGTGCTGAAGCCCGCCTGCAGATAGGAAGCGAGGTAGTCCCCGAAGCGCCGCTTGAGCTGCGGCTCCATCTGCAGCGATTTCACGGTCTCCATTCCGGAGACGTACTCCGTGAGGAAGGCCTGGTTGCGGGCGCCGAGCAGGAACTGCTGGTTCAGGCGCCGCCGCAGGGCCGGAGTCACGGCCAGGCTCAACCCCACGATCAGCAGCAGGATGGCGACCGCAATGAGCGTCAACGTGACGCTGTAATAGAACATGACCGCGAGGAAGATGAACAGGAACGGCACGTCCAGCACCAGCGTCACCGCAGCGCTGCTCAGAAACTCCCGAATCGTCTCGACCCCTTGCACTCGCGCCACCAGCACGCCGGTCGGCCGATGCTCGAAATAGCGCGGCGGCAGCCTGAAGAGATGCTCGAAGACCTGCGAGCCGAGCACCGCGTCTATGCGATTGCCGGTGTGGAGCACAAGGTACTGCCGCACCCAGCTCATGATCGCGGTGAAAACGATGAACACTCCAAGCGCGATGCCGATGACGGCGAGCGTGCTGAGCGTCTGATGAACGATGACCTTGTCTATCACGACCTGGGTGAAGACCGGCGTTGCCAGCGCCATCAACTGGATCGCCAGCGACGCGAGCAGCACATCGCGCCAGATTGCCCGGTGCCGGACCAGCTCGGGGATGAACCAGCGGAATCCGAATTCACGAGGCGTCCCCGAAGCCGCGTCTTCCCCTTTCAGCTCGGGGGCCGCCGGGGCACATAGCAGGACCTTTCCGGAATATTGCCCGGCAAATGCCTCGAGCGTGGAAGTCATCGGCTGCTGCCGGCCTTCCTCGAAATACACCACATTGTCCCCGTCGCATTTCACGACGACGGCCAGGCGCTGAGGCCGGGGAAGCTCCTGCATATCCGGCGCGCTTTCCGATGCTGCATTCGGATTCAGCGTCGCGACAAACGGCGCGGGCAGCCGCGATAGCTCGCGTGCCGCCACATCGCGCAAGCCGCTCTTGAGGCCAAGGGCGGCCGCCGCCTGCTGCAAGGAGAGCAGGCTATAAGGAGGGGGAAACTGCTGAAGAACCAGTTTCGGAGAAACAGGGACACGGTGGATCCGGCAGATTCCCTGCAGGGCCCACGTATAAGTTTCAGCAGCCAGCAGCAGTCCGGTAGCCAGAGACCTGCTCCCCTGCGTTGCGTCAGCGCGTATCTCTTCGCGCCCTAACGGGCGTTTGCCAGCCCGGTTAGGGCCGGTCGCTTTGCTCCTATCGCCCTCTCTTCGTCCCCGGACGAGAGCCTCGCAAATCGCCGAACCGGACCAGCTATCGCCCCCACGGCTACGGGGTGAACTGGCTTCTCATTGGGGAAGAGTTAACGGCTTGCTGTACCAAAAATCAAATCTATCAAAATGTTAGGTTTAGGTTCGGCCCCAAACCGCTTGAAACAGAAAGCGAATCTCCCGTTTGTCTCTCTCAGCCGCCGTACCGTCGCCTCGCGTGCCGTCGTTACTTGCTCTTCCCAATGTGCGATCCCGTACCAACGGGCCAGGCACGCCGCCGGCCGCACTACACGATGCCGCGAAAGGTTGATCTACGCTGTCAGGAAATCCCGACAATTCATGTCAGGATTTTCCTTACAGGCAGCGGACAGGTGCCCCGCAAAAACAACAGGGCCAGCTCTCCGCTGGCCCTGTTCTCGTCCGTCGGAGGGGAGTATCCCCTCATTTCGTTCGGTGCCTAGGGCTTCAGCTGCCCCCTGATTTCACCGCCCTTGTTCTTGGCGCTGTGCACGTTGACGTAGAGACCGCTCTTTTTGTAGGCCGCGTATTGCGCGTCGGTCAGCCTGGCGCCGGCGGGAACGGACCACGTGTTGCCGTCGCTGCTCTTGGTGAGCGGGATGATCACCGGGCCGTTGCGTCCGGCCGGGGCCATGTGGATGTGCGCCGCGGTGCCGACGACTCCCGTGGTCTTGACGCTGCCGCTCACCGTCTTGTCGTCCTTGATGGTGATCGTGCCGCTTCCCGAAGCCTCGGTCGTGACCGGGGGATTTTGCTCGGAGCCGCTGAGCTTCACGTTGTCGCCCGCGAAGAATCCCTTGGTCGAATCCCACGCCCCACTCATCGTCTCGCAGCCGGAAAGCGCCAGCGCTGCCGCCGCAACCAGCATGGGAATCACCGCGCGAACCTTGCTTGATATTGTCATACGCTCCTCCTATGAGCTGTATAGTCGTGGAAACTGCACGGCACGGCATGCTGCGCGATTCTAGCGAAAAGCCCTGCCTCCCTAGCAGTCCCGCGGATCAACCATACTACAGGACCGGCGCGCCGGGCCAGCGCCGCAAATCCGGGCTTAAGTCACGCCGTCACGCCGGAAGGCTCAGAACCGATCTCAAAAATAGCCACAGAATCACACGGAATTACACGGACGAGAACCCCGCCTGTTGATGGCCGGCGGCTCTTTGGGAATTCTGTGTGTTTCCGTGTGTTTCCGTGGCTGAAGTGGTTCTTGAGGTAGCGCGCCCTTCGGGCGCTCAGCGCACTACCAGGACAGGCACCTTGGAATGGGTCAGGACCTTGGCGGTCTCGCTGCCCAGCAGGAGGCTCGACAGCCCGCGCCGCCCGTGGGACGCCATCATGACGAGATCGCATTTCTTGCGCCGTGTGGTCGCGACGATTTCCTGGTGGGGCTGGTCGCTGGAGACGCACAGGGTCGCACAGCGCACGCCACGCGACCGCGCCTGCTTCGCCACGGCTTCGAGCATGGCTTTAGCCCGCGCCAGGCCCTCGTCCTGGAAGCGCTTCTTCAACGCCGGGCTGAGGGGCACGATGCCTTCGTCCGCCATGAACTTGAATTCAGGCACGACATGCAGGGCCGTCACGCGTGCCCTGATCTTCTTCGCGAACTCGATGCCGCGCTTCACCGCCTTGTCGGAGACGGGAGACCCGTCGGTCGGCAGCAGTATGTGCTTGAACATGGCCTAGAACCGATCTAAAAAATAGCCACAGAATCACACGGAATTACACGGACGAGAACCTAACCTGTTGACGGTCCGTAGTAGTTTGGGAGTTTCTGTGTGGTTCCGTGTGTTTCCGTGGCTGAAGTGGGTCTTGAGACAGCTTCTAGTGAGTCTTGCCCAGCCGGTGCGCAGGAATAGCGAGCGCCACGACTTCGATGCCTTCGTCCTTGAGGGAATCGACCTCTTCGCGGGACGCCGTGCCCCGTATGCGGCGCTCGGCGGTCTCGTGGTAGTGGATCTTGCGCGCCTCCTCGGGAAACGCGGGGCCCACGTCTTCGGTGTTCTCGAGGATCTGCTCGACCATCCTGGCGAGGATGTCTTTGCCGACGTTCGCGTACTGCTGCTGCGGCTGGACGGGCGTTGCCTTGGGCGCCGGCCGCTCCTTGCCAGCGGTCCCGATGTGGGGCGCGTGCGGCAGCCGTGCCACGTTCGCATTGCCGCACAGCGGGCACGTGACCAGCCTGCTCCCGGACTGGCGCTCGAAGTCCTCGTTCGAGGCAAACCAGCCCTCGAAGCGATGATTGTTCTCGCAGCCCAGATTAAAGACGATCACGTTGTCCCTCGCTTCGTCCGACTCCAGCCTCGATCATCTTGCTCTAACTAAGTGCGTTGCCGAACGTAATAATGCCACAAACAGCCCACGCATGATTTGGGGTACCGAATCGGCTTCACACCCCATATGTTGGGGTCAGGTGGTGCTGCGGTGGTGCCCAGGGCCGGACTCGAACCGGCACGGCCTTGCGGCCAAGGCATTTTAAGTGCCTAGCGTCTACCAAGTTTCGCCACCCGGGCGGCGGCGCTGCGAGTTGGAGGCGGGGGTCGGAATCGAACCGGCGTCCACGGCTTTGCAGGCCGCTGCATGACCACTCTGCCACCCCGCCGCTGCAAACTAAAAGGGATAACGAAGCTTCACGCCGCCCATGCGGCCTTCGTTATCCCCGGGAATCTGGAGCGGGAAAGGAGTCTCGAACTCCCGACCTCAACCTTGGCAAGGTTGCGCTCTACCAACTGAGCTATTCCCGCGATTCGTAAGGAAAATTATAGTTACCTGGCCCCCCGCTGGCAACTACGGCCGGCGCCACGCCTGCGGCAGCGCAAGCTTCAGATAGTACGCCATTGAAATCAGCGTCAAGGCCGCGGCGATCCAGATAAGCCATGTGCCGACCCGCTGCGGATCGAAGGCGCCGAGCCGGTCGTGGTAGAGCAGGAGCGGGATCGCGAGCATCTGCGAGGCGGTCTTGATCTTGCCGATGAACGCCACCGCCAGGCCCTTCTCCGTGCTGGTGCCGGCCATCCATTCGCGCAGGGCCGAGATCGCGATCTCGCGCCCGATGATGATCAGCGCGATGATCGCGTCGACGCGCTCGAGCTGGACCAGGGTGATCAGCGCCGCCGCCACCATCAGCTTGTCCGCCACCGGATCGAGAAACGCCCCGAACGCGGAGGTCTGGTTGAGCTTGCGGGCGAGCCAGCCGTCGAGCCAGTCGGTGACGGCGGCGGCCGTGAAAATGATGGTCGCCACCAGGTTCTGGTTGGGGACCGATACCCAGCTCTTCTCGAAGTAGAAAATGCCGACGAACAGCGGAATCAGGACGATCCGCAGCCAGGTCAATAGATTGGGCAGGTTGAGCGGCATCAGTGCAATTCGCCGTGGATCTTCTCCGCCAGTGTACGGCCTATTCCCTCTATCTGGGCAAGTTCGTCTATGCTGGCGGCGAGCAGGCCGCGCAGGCCGCCGAAGCGCGCGAGCAGCTTCTGGCGGCGCCGCGCGCCTATGCCCGCAATGCTTTCCAGCGGAGAGCTGCTGCGCGCCTTGGCGCGGCGCGCGCGATGCCCCTGGATCGCGAAGCGGTGAGCTTCGTCTCGTATCTGCTGGATGAGGTGCAGCGCCGGATGATCCGGCGCCAGCACGATGGCATCCTGCCGGCCCGCCCGGAACAGCTGCTCCAGCCCCGGGCGGCGCTCCTCGCCCTTGGCGACCGCGACCAGGGCGACATCGTGCAGGCCGTAATCCTCAAGCACTTCGGTCGCCACGGCGAGCTGCCCCTTGCCGCCGTCGATCAGGACGAGGTCGGGAACTCTGCCCTCGCCCGCCACGACTTTGCGGTAGCGGCGCGACAGGACATCACGCAGTGCCGCGTAGTCGTCTCCAGGCGTGATTGCGGCGCGATGAGCGGCGCCCGGCGTCCGCCCGATCGCGCCGGCGTCAATCGGCGACTCGACGTCAGTATTGACGCGAATGTTGAAGCGCCGGTACTCGCCCTTCTGCATTGCCGACCGCTCGTAGACCACGCACGAGGCGACCGTCGCCTCGCCCATGGTATGGCTGATATCGAAGCACTCGATGCGTTGGGCGGTTTCCGGCAGATCGAGCGCCTGCTGCAGGGCGCCGAGGCGGCTCTCCTGGGTTGCCTGCATGCCCAGCGCCTGTGCCGCGGCCAGGCGCGCGTTCTTCTCCGCCATCTCCAGCCATGCCTTGCGGGGGCCGGCGGGCATCGTCAACAGCTTCACTTTGTGCGCTGCCCGGGCCGCCAGCAGCTGCTCGACCGGCTCCGCGGCTATCTTCGCCCCGACCACGATCGCCGGCGGCGGGCTGTGCTGGACGTAATGCTGCGCAACGAACGCATCCAGTACCTGCTCGGGACTGGATTCGGCTGCGTTGCGCGGAAAGAAGTTCCGGTCGCCCACGTGGCGGCCGCCGCGGATCATCGCGAGGTTGACGCACACGACGCCGGCGTCCCGCGCGAAGGCGATGACATCCGTGTCATCGCCCTGCCCGCTCACGAACTGCTTCTGCAGGACCTTGCGCAGGGCCGCGACCTGGTCGCGCAGCACGGCTGCGTCCTCGTAGCGCGTTTGCGCGGCGGCTTCGTCCATGCGCGCCACAAGGCGATCCACTACTTCATCCTGCTTACCCGACAGGAACAAGACGGCATTCGCGACGTCTTCGGCGTAGCGAGCCTCGTCGATGAGCCGTACGCACGGCGCGCTGCAGCGCCTGATCTGGTGCAGCAGGCACGGGCGCGAGCGGTTGCTGAACACGGAGTCCTGGCAGGTGCGGATGCGAAACGCCTTTTGCATGAGCTGTATGCTTTCGCGCACCGCGCCCGCGTTCGGAAAAGGCCCGAAGTAGCGGTTGCGGTCGTCGAGTACGCCGCGATGGAATCCCAGCCGCGGATAGCGATGCCCCGACAGCATCAGGAACGGATAGGTCTTGTCGTCCCGGAAGACGATGTTGTAGCGGGGAGCCAGGCTCTTGATGAGATTGCTTTCGAGCAGCAGCGCCTCTCCTTCGGAATGGGTCACGGTCGTTTCCACTGCAGCTACCTGGCCGAGCATCAGCTGGATGCGGGGACTCAGGCCGCCGGGCTTCTGGAAATACGACGCGACGCGCTTCTTGAGGTCAAGGGCTTTGCCGACGTAGAGCGCCTCGCCCGCCTGGTTCAGCATGCGATACACCCCCGGCAGGTGCGGCAGACCGGCAACGACGGTTGCGGGATCGAATACGGCGCTGTTGCGGACCATGGCGGGGCCGGGTGGCACTAGCGGAAACCGGCGGCGCAAAGATGCTGGCGGATGGCGTCGAAGACGCCCCTGAACATCGCCGGGGTGAGCCGCCGCGTCTGCGTATTATAGCGGCTGCAGTGATAGCTATCGAACAGCACGATCCCGCGCGCGAGCGCGTGCCGGGCGCCGTGCGTGAACGGGAGCAGCGCGTTTCTTGAGCCCGCCGCGGTCACCACCGCGCCATGCGCGATGACGCCCAGCGCCAGTATCGCCGCGCCATCCGGCAACGCGTTCATCTCCTCACGCAAATAGCCATTGCAACGCCGTACTTCGTCCGGCTGTGGATGGTTCGCGGGTGGCAGGCACTTGACCGCATTGGTGATGCGGCAATGGCTGAGCCGCAAGCCGTCGCGTGCGTGCTCCGAGACGGGACGGCTGGCGAATCCGTGGCGATGCAGCGTCTCGTAGAGCAGGATGCCGGCATGGTCCCCGGTAAAGGGGCGGCCGGTGCGGTTCGCGCCGTGCATCCCGGGAGCGAGCCCCACCACCAGCAGCCACGCCCGTTGCGGGCCGAAGGGCGCAACGGGCCGCGCGTGGTACTCGGGGTGCGTCTCGCGCACGCGGTCCAGGTGGCGCGCCAGCCGGGGACAGCGGCGGCAGGCGGTCGAGAACGGGAGCATTTAGCGCAGCCCCTTGGACATGAATGAGGGGATACTCCGCTCATGCTCCCCTACATCACGGGCCGTTTCATTCATTTCGAAACGGCCTACTAGTGTAGAATGACGCCCTTTTTGCAGGCAGAGCGGCGCAATGGCGAAAGTTCTGGCAACCGAAATCCGCCCCGGCAACCTCATCGAATGGGACAAGCGGGTCTGGCGCGTGCTCAAGTCGTATCACGTCCATGTCGGCGGCCGCGGCGGCGCGTTCATGCAGGTCGAGATGAAGGACATCGAGTCCGGCACCAAGCGCAACGAGCGCATCCGCACCGAGGACAAGATCGAGCGGGCGCAGGTCGACCAGCGCGGGATGCAGTTCCTCTACAGCGACGGCAGCGGCTACATCTTCATGGACCAGGAAAGCTTCGAGCAGCTCACCCTCCCCGCGGAATTCCTCGAGGGCCAGGTGGGCTTTCTCGTCCCCAACACCGAGGTGCAGGTCAATTTTCACAACGACCGGCCGATCGGCGTGCAGCTGCCGCCGACGGTGGTGCTTGCCGTCACCCGGACCGAGCCCAACCTCAAGAGCGCGACGGCGACCGCCTCGTTCAAGCCGGCGACGACCGAGACCGGGCTCACCGTGCAGGTGCCGCAGTTCGTGATGGAAGGCGAGCGGATCAAGGTCAAGACCGACACCGGCGAATACATCGAGCGCGCATGACAGCCTGTTGCTGGCGCAGTCAGGCTGTCATGAAGGAACCGGACAAGGTCAAACCGCCCGAGAGAAGTTCCATTCATCGATGGTGGAATCCGTAATCCCGAATTGAGATTCGGTCAGGAAATTCCGGACTCCGAGCCGGAATTTCCTCCCGGTCCGGAATTTCCTCGCCACAAGCGGATGATCGAGGTGCGCTCCCGCTGCGGCGGCTCCGGTTGCAGCGTCGCGTGGCTGATCCCGTAGTCGTCGCGCAGCATTCCGGCGGCTTCGGCAAGTATCCCCGGCCAGGTCCGCAGGTCCGCGATCTCCAGGTGCGCGGACAACGCAACGCTGCCCTGGGCGATGCTCCACACGTGCAGGTCGTGCACCGCGACGACGCCCTTTACGGAAGCCAGCGAGCGGCCGATGGCGGCGAGCTCGATCGCGGGCGGCACGCCCTCCATCAGCACGTGCAGCGCATCGCGCAGCACCTGCTGCGTGCTTACCAGGATCAGCGCGGCGATGGCGAGCGACAGTATCGCGTCGATGGGCGACCACCCGGTGAAGTGGATCACCACCCCCGCGAGCAGCGCCGTGAACGAGCTGGCCAGGTCCCCGACGACGTGGAGCAGCGCCGCGCGCGCGTTGAGATCGTGCCCGGCCCGGCCGAGCAGCAGGAGGCAGGCCCCGTTCACCAGCATGCCGAGCGCCGCGATGACGATCACCGCGCCGGCCGCGATATCACGCGGAGCGAGCAGCCGCGTGACCGCTTCGACGACCAGCATCACGACGATGGCGAGCATGAACAGGCTGTTCAGCAGCGCCCCGATCACCTCCGCCCGCTGCCAGCCATAGGAATGCGATCGTCCCGGCGGCCGCCGCGCGAGGGTCGCCGCCGCCGCGGCCACTCCGAGCGCTACAGCGTCGGAGAACATGTGCCCCGCGTCTCCCAGCAGCGCCAGCGAGCCCGACCACAGTCCCCCGGCCAGCTCCACGACCGCGTACGCCAGTGTCAGTCCCAGGGGCAGCAGATAGCGTGGCCCGGCAGGGCCGCGCGCATGGGTATGGGTGTGAGCGGCCATTACGCCAACGGCAGCTCGCCGTCCCGCCGACTGATGGCGGCGACCGAATCCAGCGCGCGCGCATAGCGGGCATCTTCGCGCAGCGCGTCCATGGACTGGGGCCGCTGCCGGCCATGCATGCGGGCAAGCCGCGCCAGGCTCACCGCCGGCATGGGGTGCCTGAGACCCTCGAGCAGCTCGTCCGTCCCCTGCGGATTGTTGCAGATCAGCGCCATGTCGCAGCCGGCATCGAGCGCGGCCGTGGCGCGCTCGATTACGCCACCGGCCACCCCGGCGCCTTCCATGCTCAGATCGTCGCTGAATATCACGCCGCCAAAACCCAGCCTCTCCCGCAGCACCGTCTTCAGCCAGACCGGCGAGTACCCGGCGGGCCGCTCGTCGACCCTGGGAAAGACGACGTGGGCCGGCATGATGCCGCCGAGGCCCGCCTCGATCAACCGCCGGTACGGCGCGAGGTCGACCGCCTCGATCTCCTCGTAGCTGCGCTCGTCGACCGGGGACGCGTGGTGCGAATCGGCCAGCACGTGTCCGTGTCCGGGGAAATGCTTGCCCACGCCGGACATGCCGGCCTGCTTGAAGCCCTGCAGCAGCGCGCGCGCGAGATCCGCAATCGCCCGCGGATCGGAATGGAAGGCACGGTCCCCGATCACTTCGCTCATGCCGTGATCCACGTCCAGTACCGGCGCCAGCGCGAGATCCACGCCGTGGGCGCGCAGCTCCGCCGCCAGCACGAACCCCAGGTCCCGCGCCAGGCGCAGCGCCTGCCGGGGGCTTTCATCCCACGACCTTCCGAGTTCGGCCATCGCGGGCAGCACCGTGAATCCGTCGCGAAAGCGCTGCACCCGTCCGCCCTCGTGGTCTACGGCGATAAGCAACGGAGGATTGCGGAGCGCGTGTACTTCGGCGGTCAGCGCCCGCAGCTGGCCCGGGTCGGCAAAATTGCGCGAAAACAGCACTACCCCGCCGGTGAGCGGATGCAGGAGGCGCCGGCGGTCGTCCGCGCCGAGCGCAGTGCCTGCCAGGTCGAGCATGACCGGGCCGAGGGAAAGCGCTTTCGCGCTCATTCCGGCCTCATTCCACCTCGAGAACGACGCAGGCGCAGGCCAGCGCGCGCTCGTCGCTGATGGTCAGGTGGTGCCTGACGATTCCGCGGCTCAGCAGGAGCTTTTCGAGGTTCGGATGAAAAGCGAACCCGGGCTTCCCCGCCTGGTTCTGGACCACGCTGATGCATTGCAGCGTCACCGGGTAGCGGAACCCGGTCCCCATAGCCTTGGAAAAGGCCTCCTTGGAGGCAAAGCGGTTGGCCAGGTACAGCACCGGGCGAACGGTACGCTGGTATCCAGGCCACTCGATCGACGTCAGCACACGCCGCGCGAAGCGCTCACCATATTTTTCCACCAGCCGCGCGATCCGCGACGGCTCCACCACGTCGATGCCGATGCCGTAGATCATGCCGGCCGTCCCAGCAGCTCCTTCATCTCGCGCACCGCCTGGGCGATACCGACGAAAACCGACCGCGCGATGATCGCGTGGCCGATGTTGAGCTCGCGCACATGGGCCAGCGCGGCGATGGGCCCGACGTTGCGGTAATTGAGCCCGTGCCCGGCATTGACGTGCAGGCCGTTTCCTGCCGCGCGCTCGGCGGCGGCGCGAAGCTTGTCGAGCTCCCGGTGCTGCCCCCTGGCGTCGCGCGCGTCGGCGTAGCTTCCGGTATGCAGCTCCACCACCGGCGCCCCGGCTTTCACGGCGGCGTCGACCTGGCGGGAATCGGGATCGATGAAAAGCGATACGCGGATGCCCGCCTTGCGCAATTCCTGGCAGGCCTTTTCGACGCGCTTCAGATTGCGGGAGACGTCCAGCCCGCCTTCGGTGGTGAGCTCGGCGCGCCGCTCGGGAACCAGGCACACGTCGTGGGGCCGCACGCGCCGCGCGAATGCCAGCATCTCCGCGGTCACCGCGGACTCGAGGTTCATGCGTGTCTTGAGCGCCCTGCGGAGGGTCTCGACGTCCTTGTCCTGGATGTGCCGCCGGTCCTCGCGCAGGTGCAGCGTGATGTAGTCGGCCCCGGCCTCTTCCGCCGCCAGCGCTGCTTCCAGCGGGCTCGGGTAGTCGGTGCCGCGCGCCTGCCGCAGCGTCGCGACATGGTCGATGTTGACGCCGAGGAGGGTCATAGCTCTTGCAGGTCGCGCAGCAGCTGCCGGGTGTGCAGGACCTGGTCGCCGAGACAGTGGTTGATCAGCGTGCGCATGAGCAGCTTGCTCTGCTGCTGCGTGGCCGCATTCGCGAAATTGCCGGACTGCATGTCGAGCAGCGTCTGGCCGGACAATTCTACCCCGTTTGCGCGCGCGCCGGCCGCATGCACCGGGCCGCGCTCGACGACATAGACGTAGCTGCGCTCGCGCGCGACGGGCTCGCCCCGTTCCACGTCGCGGTCGAGTATCACGGCATAGCCCAGCTCGCGCAGCAGGCACATCTCGAAGCGCCGCAGGACCGCCGCCTGCCCGCCGTCCCGGGCCAGGGCGGCCAGCGTCTCCTCGTAGATCGCGAACAGACCCTCGTGCGGATCGTCGCGCGCCAGCAGCTTCAGCAGCAGCTCGTTGAGATAGAAGCCGCAGATCAATGCCTGCCCTTTGAGCGGACTGTAGGGGCCGCGCCACTCCGCACGGATGAGGGTACGCAGTTCTCCGCGCCCGGCCCACGACAGGACGAGCGGCTGGAACGGAAGCAGCATTCCCCGCAGCGCCGATCTCGGCCTCCGGGCGCCGCGCGCCATCAGCGCGATCCTGCCGTGATCGCGGCTGTAGGCCTCGACGAGCAGGCTGGTCTCGCGATAGGGGTACGTATGCAGGACGAATGCGGATTGCCCGTCCTGCCGCGCCTTTCCCGGCGCTACGCTCGGCCGGTCTTTCATTGCTCCTCGCCCAGACGCTTCAGCACCGCCGCGCTGTCCGCCCATCCCTTCCTGACCTTGACCCACACCTCGAGAAATACCTTGCCGCCGAACAGGGACTCCATGTCCCGGCGCGCACGGCTGGCGATGGATTTGAGGGTCTTGCCTCCCTTGCCGATCACGATCGGCTTCTGCCCTTCCTTGTCCACCACGATGGACGCATGGATCCGGCGCAGCGCGCCTTCCTGCTTGAACCGGTCGATCTCGATCATCGTGGCGTATGGCAGCTCGTCGCCGAGCGAACGAATGACCTTTTCCCTGAGCAGCTCGCCCGCGAGCACCCGCTCATGGACCGTGGTGATGTCGTCCACGCCGTGCTGGGGATGGCCCTCCGGCAGCAGGGCCGCCAAGGCGTCGAGCAGCTCGCCGGTCTGCCAACCCTTGGTCGCCGACACCGGCACGATCGCCGCGAACTCGCGCGTTTCGGACAGCCGGGCAATGAACGGAAGAAGGCGTTTGCGGTCCTTGATCGCGTCAGTCTTGTTGATGGCCAGGACTACCGGGATTCCCGGCGGCAGCAGCCCGCCTACGGCCCCGTCGCGGCCGTCAAAGCGCAGCGCCTCCACGACCCATACTGCGGCATCCACCCCTTCCAGGCTCGCGGCAACGCTGCGGTTCATCGCGCGGTTCAGGGCGGACGGGTGCTCGGTCTGGTAGCCCGGCGTATCGACGAACACGATCTGCGCCGCCCGGTGCGTCACGATGCCGGTCATGCGCCGGCGCGTGGTCTGGGGCTTGCTGGAGGTGATGCTGACCTTGGCTCCGACCAGGCGGTTGAGGAGCGTGGACTTGCCGACGTTGGGGCGCCCGACGATCGCGACGCGGCCGGCGCGGTGCGCGGGGGCCGCGTCAGGCGCGCGTTGCGAGCTCATACGCCTGGCGCGCCGCCTCCTGCTCGGCGCTGCGGCGGCTTGCGCCCTCCCCCCGCGATCGTATGTTGAGCTCCGGAATCACGCATTCGACCTGGAAATGCTGCTCGTGCGCCTCGCCCCGCGTCGCGACGACGGCATAGTGCGGCAGCGCGAGCCGCCGCGCCTGCAAGTACTCCTGCAGCATCGTCTTCGGGTCCTTGCCTGAGACCGCCGGGTCGATGGAGCCGAGCGCCTCTCCCAGCAGCGTGCGCACTACGCGGCGCGCCGCGTCGAAGCCGCCATCCAGGAAAGCGGCGCCCACCACCGCTTCCACCGCGTCGGCCAGCATGGACGGCCGCCGCGCCCCGCCGCTCTTCTGCTCGCCCTCTCCCAGCAGCAGCCGCTCTCCCAGGGCAAACAGCTGGGCGCTGGCGGCGAGCGATTGCTGGTTGACGAGGTGCGCCCGGAGCCGCGACAGCTCGCCCTCCGGAAGCCGGGGAAACTTATGGTAGAGCTCGAGCGCGACCACGCAGTTGAGGACGCTGTCGCCGAGGTACTCGAGGCGCTCGTTATGGGACGCGCCGTGGCTGCGGTGGGTCAGCGCGCGACGCAGCAGGTCCGGGTCGGCAAACCGATGACCGATGCTGAGGCCGAAATCCGCTGGCTCCATCAACCGGCCGGTCGCCGCAGCCCGGGCCTACCTCGCGGCGGAAGTCGGGGTGAAGTCCATGCAGACCCGGATATTGAGGACCAGCGGAACGCAGACGCTGTACTCGGCGCTGAGCACCACCCGGTCGCCTTCCTTGGCGATCTGGATGTCTTTTCCGCTGATCGAGCTGATGTTCTC
This sequence comes from Burkholderiales bacterium, assembly GCA_044867805.1. Taxonomy (GTDB): domain Bacteria; phylum Pseudomonadota; class Gammaproteobacteria; order Burkholderiales; family SG8-41; genus SG8-41. The sequence continues at coordinate 23,083 of JBIOVQ010000229.1, forward strand.
GATAGCCGAGCGCCGGCTGAACAAGTCCTCGATGACGCGCCGCACCCCCTGGCGTCCCTCCGGGTCATTGGCAATGGCCTTGAACTGCGCCTGGATCGTCAGAAACTCCATGTAAGGCGGCAAGAGCTTGAAAGCGACCAGGGCGACGATGACGGCAACGACTGCCCATACCAGGAACCCTGACAAGGTGATGCCCCGCTGTTTTCGCATGACCCGCCCCTCTCAGTTGATGAACTGCCCTATGCGTCTCAGGTTGTCGAAGTTCCACCAGATGAGAAACGCCTTACCCACGATGTTGGCATCGGGCACGAATCCCCAGTAGCGGCTGTCGCTGCTGCTGTCCCTGTTGTCTCCCATCAGGAAATAGTGGCCGGCCGGAACAGTGCAGTGGAAGCCCGCATCATTGTAGGCACAATTGTCGCGGAAGGGAAACGATCGCACGCCGGACAAATGCACGCTGGGCACTCCCGACTGGACCAGAATGGCGTGCCGGTGCTCTCCCAGCACCTCGGTCAATCGCTCCGCTGAAACATAGTTCATGCCGGACTCGACGTAGCCGAAGGGGCCGTTCGACGTGGCCTTGATCTCCTCGTCATTGATCCACAGCCGCTTGTTGCGGTACGCAACCCGGTCGCCGGGCAGACCCACGACACGCTTGATGTAATCGAGGGACGGGTTCTCGGGGTAGCGGAACACCATCACTTCACCGCGCTGCGGATGCCCCACGTCGGCGATCTTGAGATTCAAGATAGGCAGGCGTACGCCGTAGGTGAACTTGTTCACCAGTATGAAATCGCCCACCAGCAGCGTGGGGAGCATCGATCCCGACGGGATCTTGAACGGCTCGACCAGGAACGAGCGCAGCAGGAATACGACCAGGATGACCGGGAAAAAGCTCTTGGGATACTCCACCCACCATGGCTCGGGCTGGTCCTCGCGGCGCCTGTGGCGCAGCCAGAAGTGATCCACCAGCCAAACCGCGCCGGTCGCGGTCAGCAGCAGGAAGAGAATCAGGGCGAAGTTCATGCGATAGCCGTGAGCGGTGAGCGGTGAGCGGTGAGCGGAACAAGCCGTAATGGCCGACCGCTTGCTGCTGACCGCTTACTGCTGACCATTATTTCTCCACTTGCAGGATGGCGCGAAACGCTTCCTGGGGAATTTCCACGCTCCCCACCTGCTTCATCCGCTTCTTGCCGGCTTTCTGCTTTTCCAGGAGCTTGCGCTTGCGCGTGATGTCCCCGCCGTAGCACTTGGCCAGCACGTTCTTACGCATCGCTTTCACCGTCTCGCGCGCAATGATGTGCGAGCCGATGGCTGCCTGCACTGCCACGTCGAACATCTGCCGCGGGATGATTTCCCGCATCTTGACCGCCAGCTCGCGGCCCCGGTGCTGGGAATTTTCGCGGTGAATGATAAGCGACAGCGCGTCCACCCGCTCGCCGTTGATCAGGACGTCGAGGCGGACGAGGTCCCCCGCGCGATATTCCAGGAATTCGTAGTCGAGCGACGCATAACCGCGCGAGACCGACTTCAGCTTGTCGAAGAAATCCATGACCACTTCGCTGAGCGGCAGCTCGTAAGTCAGCACCGCCTGCCGCCCCACGTATTGCAGGTCGCGTTGAGCGCCGCGTTTCTGGTTGCACAGGGTGATGACGGGGCCGACGTAGTCGTGCGGCACCAGGATCGAGGCGGTGATAATGGGCTCGCGTATCTCTTCGATGCTGCCGGGGTCGGGCAACCGGGAGGGGTTCTCGATCTCGGAAATCTTGCCGTCCCGCGTCAGCACCTGGTAGACCACGGTGGGGGCGGTCGTGATCAGGTTCATCCCGTATTCGCGCTCGAGGCGCTCTTGCACGATATCGAGATGCAGCAGGCCGAGAAAGCCGCAGCGGAAGCCGAAGCCCAGCGCCTGCGATGATTCCGGCTCGAAACGCAACGAGGAGTCGTTCAGGTGCAGCTTTTCCAGCGCCTCGCGCAACGCGCCGTACTCGCCCGGGTCCACCGGATAGAGCCCGGCGAAGACCTGCGGCTTGATTTCCTTGAACCCGGGCAGCGGCTGCGCGGCCGGGCGCGTCGCCAGGGTCAGGGTGTCGCCCACGCGCGCGGCCTGGATCTCCTTGATGCCGGCGGTGACGAAGCCGACTTCGCCGGCCGCGAGCTGGTCCTTGTTCCGCGCCTTGGGGGTGAACACGCCCACCTGCTCGCACAGGTAGGAGGCGCCGGTGGACATGAGCAGGATCTTGTCCTTGGGCTTGAGCTGCCCGTCCACCACCCGCAGCAGCATCACCACGCCGACATAGTTGTCGAACCACGAATCGATGATCAGCGCCTTCAGCGGCCCGGCGGGATCGCCGGCCGGCGGCGGGATGCGCGCGATCACGGACTCGAGGATGTCGACGATGCCGTCGCCGGTCTTGGCGCTGACCCGCAGCGCATCCTTCGCCGGTATGCCGATGATGTCCTCGATCTCCCCGATCACGCGCTCCGGGTCGGCCTGGGGCAGGTCCATCTTGTTGAGGATCGGGATTACCTCCACCCCCTGCTCGGTGGCGGTATAGCAGTTGGCCACCGTCTGGGCCTCGACGCCCTGCGAGGCGTCCACGACCAGGAGCGCGCCCTCGCAGGCCGCCAGCGAGCGGGATACCTCGTAGGAAAAATCCACGTGGCCGGGCGTATCGATGAGATTCAGCAGGTACTGGGCGCCGTCCCGCGCCCGGTAAGCCAGCGCCGCGGTCTGCGCCTTGATAGTGATGCCGCGCTCGCGCTCGAGATCCATCGAATCGAGGACCTGCTCCTCCATCTCGCGCTCGGCCAGGCCCCCGCAAAGCTGTATGAAGCGGTCGGCGAGCGTGGACTTGCCGTGGTCGATATGGGCGATGATGGAGAAGTTGCGGATATGCTGCATGGAAAAGGGCACCCGTCAGTGCCCTTCCCTTCACCTAAAGCCGCGCATTTTAACGGAAATCAGGGCATCTTACCTAGAAATTCCGTCACAGCGGCGCGGTCAAGGAAATGGCAGCAGAGCTCGCGCTCCCGGTGCGTGAGCACCGGCACGCTCGCGCCGTAGCGCCGCGTCAGCTCAGGGTCGCCATCCACGTCCACTATCCTCAGCTCGAAACGAAAGCGGGCTTGCAACTCTCGCAAGCCCGCGATCATTTCCTCACAAAGATGGCAATTATTGCGGCTATAGACGGTCAGCCTCTTCCGCCCGGGCTTACCCGACATCGACGCGGAACGGGATGTAGAGCGAGTTCGTGCCCCGCCGGACGAGCAGCGCCACGATGCGCCCCTTGTCGAACTGTCCCATCATCTGGTTGAACTGCTCGATGGTCTTCACGTCCTGGTTGTTGACCGCCAGTATGACGTCGCCGCGGCGGATGCCCGCGCGCGCCGCCGCGCCCTGCGCCTGCACGTTCTCGACGAGCACGCCGCCGTTGATCTTGAGCTCGCTTCGCTGCGCCTCGGAGAGCTCCGACAGCGTCAGGCCATGCTGGCTGAATGCCGTCGCCGGCGGCTTGCCGCCGCCGCGTCGCGCCTGCCGCGCCGCCCTCTCGTCCGGCATCTCGGCGACCACTACCTGCACGTCGCGCGCGCCCTTGTTGCGCCAGATCTGCATGTTCACTTTCGCGCCTGGCCGCGTGCCGCCCACGATGCGCGGCAGGTCCTCGGACGCCCCCACCGGCTTGCCGTCGAAGCGCAGGATGACGTCACCGGGCTCGACGCCGGCCTTGTCCGCCGGCCCGCCTTTTTCCACCGAATTCACCAGCGCGCCCTGCGGTCGCGACAGCCCGAATCCGTCCGCGAGCTCCTTGGAGACCGGCTGGATCACGACGCCGATCCTGCCGCGCGTTACCCTGCCGACCGTGCGCAGCTGGTTGGCGATATCGTTGGCGACATCGATCGGTATCGCGAACGACAGCCCCATGAAGCCGCCGGTGCGGCTGTAGATCTGGGAATTGATGCCGACCACCTCTCCCTTCAGATTGAACAGCGGACCGCCGGAATTGCCGGGATTGACAGCCACGTCGGTCTGGATGAAAGGAACGTAGTTCTCCTGCGGCAGGGACCGCCCCTTGGCGCTGACGATGCCCGCGGTCACGGTATTCTCGAAACCGAAGGGCGAGCCGATCGCCAGCACCCATTCCCCGACCCTGAGCTTGCTCGGGTCGCCGAATCTGACCACCGGCAGGCTGCCGGCCTCGATCTTGATGAGCGCGATATCGGTGCGGCGGTCGGAGCCGATGACCTTGGCCTTGTACTCGCGCTTGTCGGTGAGCTTCACCGTGATCTCGTCGGCTGCCTCGACCACGTGTGCATTGGTCAATATGTAGCCGTCCTGGCTGATGATGAAGCCGGATCCCAGTGACTGGGACTGGAATTCGCGCGGCGCCCCGGGCCCGGGCTGGGGAATGAAGCGCCGGAAGAACTCGTAGAACGGGTCGTCTTCCTGCAGGTTCGGCATCTGCGGCAGCAGCGGATTGCGCACCGATTGCGTGGTGCTGATGTTGACGACCGCCGGCCCCTGCCTCTCCACCAGATCGGTGAAATCGGGCAGCTGGGCTGCGTCGGCCAGCGGTACGGCAAGCAGAAACAACAGGAGAATGCGCTTGAACATGAGCATATTCGCGAAGAGACTGGTCGTTTGATATCGGTTGAGACCCACAGCGCCTGCCCTCACCGGCCCGGCGCCCCCTTGAATTCCAGCGAGTTGGCGATCTGCATCACCGTCGTCGCCGGCGTTTCGCCCAGCACGGTCACCATGTGATCGGAGATGCGCCGCACGTAGATGTTGACGGCGCCCTGGTGCAACAGGCTCTGCGGCGGCTGCGCCTTGGGCAGCGGCTCGATGAATACCGACACCGCCGCGAGCCCGTCCGAATACACGATCTGGGACACCATGGCCGCGCGCCCGGCAATGGAGCGCTTGAGCTCCGTCAGTTTCCTGAAACCGGCCGGCTGGCGGGACAGCACCCACCCGGTGTCGGCGGCGACATCCGACAGAACCAGCGAGGAAGTGTCGACCTTCCAGTCCCGGCTCTTCCCCGCGTACCGGGACTTGACCTGATCGCGGGAAAAAGCGCCGCCGATCTTGAGCTCGGTGAAGACGAACGATTCCAGCGGCTCGTTCTTCTCGCTCAAGGTGCGCGCGCGCAACAACAGCCCGCTCGCGGTCTCGGCGCAGAACTGGTGGCCGTAGCGCAGCTTGTCCTTCGGCTCGAGCGCGACCAGCTGGCAGTCGAATCCTGCCACCCGGTCCTGTCCCGTCATCCGCACGGTATAGCTGTCGGAAACTCCGCCCAGCCGCTCGGGCAACAGCGCCGGGAAGCGGCGCGCGCTGCGCTTTTCGATGATGACCGTCTTGGTGCCCGGCAGGTAGCAGGTCACCTGGTCGTTGGTGCGGATGACTTCGCGCCGCGGCCCGTCGATCGCTTCCAGGCGCTCGAATTCACCGCCGGCCGCGTTGACGAAGTGAACAATGCGGGACGTCTCGTTGCGTCCCGCGTGGTGATAGACGAATGTTCCGTTGTAATTGAGCCGGCGCGCCGCGCTGGCCATCTTCTTGAGCCAGGCAACCCCGTCATCCGCCGGGGCGGGGGCGGCGGCGATCACCGGGGCGGCGAGCCCCAGCAAGACGGTGACCCAAACCGCCTTCACCCTAATGCCGTTCCAGCTTGACGAGAATGACTGCCCCGTGCCCGAGGGCCCGTAACGTCTCTTGACCATACACACGCGGCAATGGCACCAAGCTGGAACGGCACTAACGGCCCTTGGCTTGCTGCGTACCCGAAACGCTGCGGATGTAGGGAGCCAGTCCTTGTATCGCGGTGCTGGGCGAGAATTCCTGGTGAGCCATCAGGTACTCGTTCATCTGCCCCTCGCTGGGCACGTTCGCCAGCTCCGTGGGCGCGGGCGTCGTTGCCGGGGGGGCCTTCTTGGCGATGATTTCAGGCTGGGGGGCGAGAGGGTTGTTGAAGAAGCCGATCCAGACTACCAGGGCGACTGCGGAGAGGGAGGCAGCGACCGATACGGCATAGGTGGCGGTCCGCTTGGGGGCGTTAGACCGGGGCGCGAGGACGGTGGGTTCGCTGGCCAGTTGTGTCGCCACCCGGCTGCTGATTTCCCGGGCCAGCGGGCGCTCGCCGCGCAGCGCGTCGCCGATCAGGTGAAACGTGCTCCAACAGTGCGCCAGTTCCTGGTCCTGCTTGATGCGCGCCAGCTGCCGCTGTGCCTCGCGCGCCTCCAGCTCGCCATCCATCAATTCCGAGATCCGTTCCATATCACCATCTCCTGTCCCCCTGCGTCCCCAGTAGTGGCCGCAATCTTGCTGCAATCGCCTCGCGTGCCCGGAAGATCCGCGACCGGACGGTTCCGATCGGGCAGTTCATTATATTGGCTATGTCCTCGTAGCTCAGCCCTTCGATCTCCCGCAGCGTAATCGCCGTCCGCAGTTCGTCAGGCAATTCCGCCAGCGTTTGGTTCACCGTTTCCGCGATCTGCCGGCTGGCCAGCTCGTTTTCCGGCGTATTCAGGTCCCGCAGCTGGTCGCCGTCCTCGAAGCCCTCCGCTTCCTCGCTGTCTATGTCGGTCGTCGTGGGCGCCCGCCGCCCCATCGCCACCAGGTAGTTCTTGGCGGTGTTGATGCCGATCCGGTAGAGCCAAGTATAAAACGCGCTGTCACCCCGGAAAGTGGGGAGTGCCCGGTAGGCCTTGATGAAGGCTTCCTGAGTCACATCCTCGACCTCCGTCGAGTCCCGGATGAAGCGCGACAGCAACCGGGCAAGCTTGCGCTGGTACTTGCTGACCAGCAACTCGAACGCGTGCTTGTCACCGTGCTGCGCGCGCTCGACCAACTGCTGATCGACTTCGCGATCGCTCATCGCACCCGCCCCTGACCTTTGAACTTGTTATCCAGGTCGGACGGCTCGAAAAAACCGACAGTATAGCCGCTCGACCGCTTTGCGCGGAACGCGAAGTCTGATCGATATTCCACTGACAGGGCACACAAAAATTAGTTCAGTCACCGGGGGGTCATCCCGCCCGGGCCCCGGCCCGAAGCCAGCCCCGGGAAGGCGTGCCGGGACCCGGGCCTAGCCCTCGCCGGAAGCCCGATCCCGCAATCCGGGGGAGATGAGCAGCCGGTCCAGGGCATCGAACCCCCACTGCACTACCAGCGCCATGGCCGCGGCCGGCACCGCGCCCGCCAGCAGGAGGGCATGGTCGTTGACCGCCAGCCCGGCAACGATCCTTTCGCCATACCCCCCTGCCCCGATGAAGGCGGCGATGGTGGCGGTGCCGACATTGATCACGGCGGCGGTCTTGACGCCCGAAAGTATGGGCCTCGCCGCCAGCGGAAGCTCCACCAACCGCAGGCGCGCGCCCTCGCTCAACCCCAGCGCCGTGGCGGATTGCCGCATGGAACGCGACACGCCGGCGAGCCCGGCCTCCGTATTGCGCACGATCGGCAGCAACGAATAGAGAAACAACGCGATGATCGCCGGCAGCGTCCCGATGCGGTCGAGCGCCGCGATGAGGAAGGCGAGGAGGGCCAGCGCGGGTACCGTCTGCAGCACTCCGGCTATGCCCAGTATCCAGGGCCGCGCCCGCGGCCCGCGGTCCGCCCACACCCCCAGGGGCACGCCGGCCGCAATTCCCAGCGCGAGCGAGGCCATGACCAGCAGCAGGTGCTGCAGCGTCAGGCGCCAGAGGTCGGGACCCAGCAGCGTCTTGAAAAAATCCCGGCGCGTAACCCCGCCCTCCTGCCAGGCGGGCGCTTGAGGGTCCGCGAGAAAGCGGGCGGCTACCGTGGAGAAGGGAATGGCCGCCAGTTCCGCCGCGGCGTTCATCCGCGCCATCTGCTGAACGCTGATGCTGCCCTCCAGCTTCTGTAGCGCGCTCCAGGAGCGCGGAAACCGCTGGGGAAAATCGCGGTGATACAGAATGACCGCTTCGTAGGCGGGAAAAAAGCCCCGATCGTCCTCCAGCAGGCGCAGCCGGTCGCGCACGACCTTCGCATCCGTCGCGTAGGCGTCCACCACATCCACCTGGCCCCGGGCGAGCGCCTCGTAGGCGAGACCGTGGTCCAGGCCGCGGACATACTTGAATGCGAGCGCGTACGCCTGCCGCAGCGCCGGCCAGCCGTCCCTGCGATTGAGGAACTCCTGGGACAGCGCCAGCCTGAGCCCGGGATGCCGTGCCAGGTCGGAGATGCGCTGGATGCCGAGCTGCGCTGCGCGCGAGTCGAGCATCGCGAGCGCATAGGTGTTGCCGAACCCCAGTCGCACTCCTGCGGCCGCGCCGTGCGCAGCCAGTGCGCGATTCAGCTCCGCGAGCGGCGGCACTTGCGCGAGTCCCAGGAGCTCGAGGGCGATGGTGCCGGTGTACTCGGGATAGGCGTGGATGGCGCCGCTTTTCAGCGCCGCGAACAGGATCGCGGTATTGCCGAGCCCCTGGTGATGCTGCGCGCGGGCTTCTCCCGCTGCCTCCGCCGTCTGCGCGACGATCTCGGCCAGGATGTAGGACTCGGTGAAGCGCTTGGACCCGACATGGACCACCGGCTGGGCCAGGCTCAGCGCGGGCAGAAGCAGAAGCGCGACCAGGCGCAGCAGAAAGACGGTCACGGGGTCGCAGTATGGCCGAACGCCGGTGGCGCTGGCAAAATACTTCCTGACGGGTCCCTGCCTGATGTAGGGGAGCATGAGGGGAGTATCCCCTCATTCCCTTTTACGTCCTGACGGGTCTCTACCTGATGTAGGGGAGCATGAGGGGAGTCCCCTCATTCCCCTTTTTGCAACCCTGCCCAACGGACCGACTCATGCCGCCGCGCGACTACCCTCTCGACCCGTACTGGATGCCGTTCACGGCGAACCGCGCATTCAAGGCGGCGCCGCGCCTCGTCGTCGGCGCGAAGGACATGCATTACCTCACCGAGGACGGCCGCAAGCTGCTGGACGGCACCTCGGGCATGTGGTGCGTCAACGCCGGGCATTGCCGGCCGACCATCGTCGAAGCGATCCGCGCGCAGGCCGGCGCGATGGACTACAGCCCGGCGTTCCAGATGGGGCACCCCGGGGCGTTCCGGGTCGCCGAGCGGCTGAAGCGGCTCGCGCCGGGCGACCTCGACTATTCGTTCTTCACCAACTCAGGCTCGGAGGCGGTGGACAGCGCGCTCAAGATTGCCCTCGCCTACCATCGCGCGCGCGGCGAGGGGCAGCGCAACGTCCTGGTCGGCCGCGAGCGCGGCTACCACGGGGCCGGCTTCGGCGGCATGTCGGTCGGGGGCATGCCGGCAAACCGCAAGGCCTTCGGCAGCCTGCTGCCCCGCGTGGACCACCTCTGCCACACGCACGATCTCGAGCGCAACGCGTTCAGCCGCGGCCAGCCGGCCTGGGGCGCGCATCTCGCGGACGAATTGGAAAACCGCATCATCCCGCTGCACGACGCATCCAACATCGCGGCGGTGATCGTCGAGCCGATGGCGGGATCGGCCGGCGTGCTGGTGCCACCCAAGGGCTATCTCGAGCGGCTGCGGCAGATTTGCGACAAGCACGGACTGCTGCTGATTTTCGACGAGGTCATCACGGGTTTCGGGCGTATCGGCCCCTGCTTCGCCGCGCAGGCGGTGGACGTCGTGCCCGACATGATCACGATTGCCAAGGGCCTGACCAACGGCACCGTGCCCATGGGCGCGGTCATCGTGCGCCACGGCATCTACGAGGCCATCGTCAATGCGGCGGCGCCCGGCTCGATCGAGCTCGCCCACGGCTACACCTACTCGGGCCACCCTCTCGCCACCGCCGCCGCAGAGGCGAGCCTCGAGCTGTTCGAGCAGGAGAAGCTGTTCGAGCGCGGGCGGGAGCTCGCACCGTATTTCCAGGAAGCGGTGCACCAGCTGCGCGAGATGCCGCACGTCATCGATATCCGCAACATGGGCATGGTCGCCGCCATCGAGCTCGCGCCCCGGCCGGGACGTCCCACGGAGCGCGCGTTCGGGGCTTACGTGAAGTGCTTCGAAAAAGGCGTGCTGATCCGCACTACCGGCGACATCATCGCCCTGTCCCCGCCGCTCATCATCAACAAGCAGCAGATCGACGAGCTGGTCGGAGCGCTGGGGTCCGTGCTGCGCGAGGGCGGCCGCGATTAGAAGCTAAATCGGAACCGCAGATAAACGCAGATGAACGCAGATCAAGACCGGAAATTAGCCGCCAAGGCGCCAAGAACGCCAAGGAATACGAAAATGGGCTCGCTCACAGCAGCGACATCGCAGGTTGCGACGCTACCAAGCGGTTCAGGGAACGGTTTGGTTCTCATTCTTGTATTGAATTTCTTGGCGGCCTTGGCGTCTTGGCGGCTATTTTTGAGTTTTATCGGCGTGTATCGGCGTTCGTCTGCGGTTGCATTACTCACAGGACGTTCTACACGCGCTGCATTTCGCGCGCGCCCAGGCGCACCAGGCAGTGGTCTATCCATTCCGCGGTGAGCTTTTCCTGCACCGAGTTCTGCCGCAGCCGGGCGTCGAGCGCCGGCCAGTCCACGTGATCGAGCGGCTGGTCCTGGTTGAAGCAGGAAAACACGTAGCTCACCTTGCCCGTCAGCGGATCGGCGTGCGGCTGCAGGCACTGCGCGCAGATCTCCTTCATCATGCACTGCATCGGCGAGTTGATCGAGCCGATGCCGCGGTGCTGCGGCTTGAGATACGGCTTCAGCATGCCGTGCCGCGCGACCGCGACCGCCCCCATCATGCGGTCCGAGCCGATCGCGATCAGGCGGTCGGCCGCGGAGAAGGGAATCGGCTGCTCGCCGAGATCGCCGCTCGCGTACGCGTACATGCCCTGCACGATCGTGCCGACGAACGACTTGTCCTGCGGACGGCTCGGCGTGAATCCGGGTTCCTCGTCGCAGCACCACACTACCGCATCCGCCGCGGCTTCGATCTCCGCGATCTTGTAGCGGTCGTTCATGTGCTTGTAGCCCGCGAAGTAGAGCACCCGGCTTCCCGCCCGCCGCATCGCCTGCCCAATCGAGAACAGCACGGCGTTGCCGAGCCCGCCGCCGGCGAGCACCACGGTCTCGCCGGCGGGGATCTCGGTCGGCGAGCCGGTGGGGCCCATGACGACGACCGGCTCTCCCGGGTTGAGCAGCACGCACAAGTCCGACGATCCGCCCATCTCGAGCGTGATCAGCGAGATCAGGCCGCGCCCGGCATCCACCCAGGCGCCGGTCAACGCGATGCCTTCCATCATGAGGCGCGTTCCGTCGGAGCGCGGGGCGAGCGCTTCGTAGTTCTGCAGGCGGTAGAACTGCCCGGGGCGGAAGCGGCGCGCGGCGAGAGGAGCCCGCACCACCACCTCCACGATCAGGGGCGTCAAGCGGTTGACCTCGTGCACCGTGGCGCGCAGTTGATCGTCGAGACGGGCGATGAATTCCGCGTCGTTTTCCGGCGCCGCCGGGCGCACCTTCCCCAGCACGCGGCTCACGGTCGGATAGCCCTGCTTCGCCCCGCCGATCGCCTTCACCACGTTGCCGAAGTACGACGGGTGGACGTCCCCGAAATAGCTGATGAAGCGGCCGTCGGCGCGCCGTGACATCAGCACTCGCACCTCGCTCGGCTTCGAGATCCCTTTCTCGGCAGGAACCGGGTTGCCCTCCTCGTCGCACGCCTGGAAATAGCGGGGGTCGAGCCGGAAATGGTCCGGATCCTCGCGCGCCAGCACGGTATTGGGCTGGGTGCCGGCGGCGATGAGTATCGTTCGCGCCGCGAGCTCGGCGCGCCGCACTTCGCTCCATTTCCCGTCCTCGCTCCGCTGCTGCACCGAAACCCGCAGGGCGCGGGCATGGCCGCGCTCGTCCACTTCCACGCTGAGCGGCGTCAATCCCTCGGCAAAGCGTATTCCCTCCTCCAGCGCCTTCTGGACCTCCTCGTGGTTGAGGGTGTACGAGGGACTGTCGACGAGCCGCCGGCGATAGGCGATGGTGACGCCGCCCCACGACTGCAGCAGCTCGAGGACCCGCGGCTCGCGCTCCTCGGCCACGGCCCGCATGCGCTCCGTGCGCAAGGCGCGCGCGTGCGCGAGGTATTCCGCGGCGATTTCCCGCTCCTCCTCGTTCCACGCGATCTGCGCCGCCGCCTCGCCGTGCTCGCGCGCGAGCAGCTCGTAGCGCCGCAGGAATTTCTCCACCTGGAGGGGGTAGTACGCGAGCGACTCGCTCGCGGTGTCGATCGCCGTCAAGCCGCCGCCCACCACGACCACCGGCAGCCGCAACTGCATGTTGGCGACGGAGTCCGGCTTGGCCGCCCCCGTGAGCTGCAGGGCCATCAGAAAATCCGACGCGGCGCGCACCCCGCGCGCGAGCCCGTTCGGCAGCTCGAGCACGGTGGGCCGCCCCGCGCCGATGGCGAGCGCCACGTGATCGAAGCCCATGGCGAAGGCGCCCTCCGCGGACACCGTGCCGCCGAAGCGCACGCCTCCGTACATGGCGAACTGGCGCCGGCGCTCGAGCAGCAGCCGCAGCACCTTGAGGAAGTTCTTGTCCCAGCGCACCGTGATCCCGTACTCCGCGACGCCGCCGAAGCCCGTCATCATCCGGCGGTCCAGGCTTTCGTAGAGCTCGCGCACGTCCCGCACCGGCCAGAACGGGACCCGCTTGCCCGTCGCGTCCACGCCGGACAGCCCCGGCGGCAGCGGCTCGATCTTCAGGCCGTCGATCCCGACGACCGTATGGCCTTCGTTCATCAGGTAGTGGGCCAGGGCGACTCCCGCCGGGCCCATCCCGGCAATCAGCACGCGCTTGCCGGTCGCTGGCTTCGGATAGGGCGTGCACAGGTTGAGCGGGTTCCAGCGGGTAAGCAGCGAATAGATCTCGAATCCCCACGGCAGCTCGAGCACGTCCCTGAGCGTGCGCGTCTCCGCCTGCGGAATATTGACCGGCTCCTGCTTCTGGTAGATGCAGGACTTCATGCAATCGTTGCAGATGCGGTGGCCGGTCGCCGCCGCCAGGGGGTTGTCCACGGCGATGATGGCGAGCGCGCCGATGGCGACGCCTTCGCTCTTCGCCTTGTGGAACTCGGAAATCTTCTCCTCGAGCGGGCAGCCGGCGAGCGTCACGCCGTGCGCGCTCTTCTTGAATGCGGCGGCCCCCGCCGCGCCGGCGCCCTTCTCTTTCAGCCCCTTGGAGCAGGAATCCTTGCCCTGCTCGTGGCAGAAGATGCAGTAGTGCGCCTCGTCGAGCGCGCCGACGAGATCGGCGCCCGGGTCCGTCAGCTTGAATCCGTCGCGGCGGCGCAGCCGCGTCGCGTCCAGACGATGGCTCTTGTAGCCTGCCGCCTCTTCCGTGACGACCGGCACCAGCCGTTGCGGGTCGAGCTTGTGCGGCGCCTTGAACAGCACGCCGCCGCCGTGCTTCATGCGCCCTTCCGCGGTCAGCGACGCCCATGCCGCGTAGCGCAGAGCGACGCCGAGCTCGGCGGCATGCGCCGCTTCATCCTTCTGCCACTCGCTCACGTGGCGCGCGAACGCCAGCTCCGTGAGCCGTTCGCGGAATGCCCGCTCCAACTCGCGCGCCAGCGCCGCGCCGTCGAGCGCGGCGGCCTCCTGCGGCTTGAAGCCGTGCATCGCCTTGCGCTGCACGAACTGCCGCTTGATCCCGTAGAGCGGCACGAGCTCGAGGTGGCGCACCGAGAGCGTCTTGACCTCCGCCTCGATGGCGAACAGCCGCGCGATGAACCGGTCGAGGTGCGGCGCCAGCGCCAGCAGCAGCTCGGACTCCTGCCTCGCCGGGAGCGTACCGGGATCGTCGCGCGCGCGCGCGAGCCGCTCATGCAGCGCGGCATCGTCCCGCGCCAGCTCGGCGAGAAAGCGCTGGTCGAGCTTGAGCAGGCCCTCGCGATCGTAGAGATCGTCGAAGCCGATGCCAAAAGCCAGGCCGGGAATGGTGGGCGCAGCCAAGCGCGTAACCGTCGGATTAAAACGGAAAATTATATCAACCGCGGCGCGCCGGCCTCATAACACTGCGTTCTTTGATTATGCGCGGTCAGGGTGTTTCGGTCGGCTGACGTACAATGACCGGCTCACGGATCCGGTGTGCTCATGCTCAACTCCCGCATGACCCAAGCCCGGCGCATCCTGGTATGGCTGATGCTGGTGGCGCTGGCAGCGTGGGTGACCTACCTGGGATTTCGCGGCTATCTCAGTGCCGAGCTGCTGTTCAATTTTTCGAACGCGTTTTCCTGCTAAGGTCACGCGCAGGATCGGCACTAGAGGTCTCTCAAAAGCCCCTTCAGCCACGGAAACACACGGAACCACACAGAAATTTCCAAACTGCTAAGGGCCGTCAACAGGCTAGGTTCTCGTCCGTGTAATTCCGTGTGATTCTGTGGCTGTTCCTGGGGCCGGTGTTCTAGGTAGCCAGTATCGCCGCGCCGCGCTCGGCCGCGCGTACCGTGTTCGCAATGACCATGGCTACGGTCATTGGACCCACGCCTCCCGGCACGGGTGTGATCCAGCCCGCGACGGCGCTGACCGACGCGAAATCCACGTCGCCGGCAAGCTTGCCGTCGCCGAGCCGGTTGACACCGACGTCCACCACGGCGGCGCCGGGCTTTACCATCCCGCCGGTAACGAGCCCCGCGCGGCCTGCCGCGACCACCAGGATATCGGCGCGGCGGGTATGCTCCGCAAGGTCGCGAGTGCGGGTATGGCAGACGGTGACCGTCGCCCCGCGCGCCATCAGCATGAGGGCCATGGGCTTGCCCACGATGGCGCTGCGCCCTATGACCACCGCGTGACGCCCTTCCAGCACGATACCCGCGCGTTCCAGCAGCACGATGACGCCGCTCGGAGTGCAGGGCTCGAAGCCAGGGCACCCGCCCACCAGCGCGCCCAGGCTCGCCCAGGTGAGCCCGTCAACGTCTTTCGCCGGCGCGATGGTCTGCGTGACCTGCACGGTATCGAGTTGCTTGGGCAGCGGCAGCTGCAGCAGGATGCCGTGAACTCGCGGGTCGCGATTGAGCTGTCCCAGGAGGGTGAGCAGCGTATCGGGCGGGCAATCGGCCGCCAGGTGATGCACCTCGGAATCGACCCCGACCTCATCGCAGGCGCGCACCTTGTTGCGGAGGTAAGTCCGGGAAGCGGGGTTGTCGCCGACCTGGACGGCCGCAAGCCGGGGCCGGATCCGCATCCGGCCGAGCGCCGCGACGCGCTCCTTCAGCCGCGAGTAGATCTCGCGGGCTGCCGCGTTGCCATCCAGGACCTGCGCGCGCGCGGCTGCGCCGGCTGCGGTCATTTCAGCGCTTGGCAGGCCCCGGGGCGGGGGCGGGACGCGCGGCTTCCAACACCTGGAAGAAGATCTCGTCGTGCCTGATCATGCCGAGCTCGCTCCGCGCCCGCTCCTCGATCGCCTCCACGCCTACCTTGAGATCGCGCACCTCCGCTTCCAGGCCGTCGTTGCGCGCCTTCGACTGCCGGTTGGTCTCGCGCTGCGCCCGGATCTGCTGGTCCACTTCCCATACCCTGAGCCAGCTGCCCTTGCCCAGCCACAGCGGGTACTGGATCAGCACGATCAGCGCTGCCAATACCAGCGTGAGCGCTCTCACCGCAGCTGGTAGAAGGCGCCGCGCCCGGGGTAGCTCGCCGTGTCGCCCAGGTCTTCCTCGATGCGCAGCAGCTGGTTGTACTTGGCGAGCCGGTCCGAGCGCGACAGCGACCCGGTCTTGATCTGCAGCGCGTTGGAGGCCACCGCGATGTCGGCGATGGTGGTATCTTCCGTTTCCCCCGACCGGTGCGATACCACCGACGTATAGCCGGCGCGCTTGGCCATCTCGATTGCCGCGAAGGTCTCGGTGAGCGTTCCGATCTGATTGACCTTGATCAGGATCGAATTGGCGATGCCCTTTTCGATGCCCTGCCTGATATAGCGGGTATTGGTCACGAACAGGTCGTCGCCCACCAGCTGCACCTTCTTGCCGAGCTTGCGGGTCAGGAGCTTCCAGCCGTCCCAGTCGTTCTCGGCCATCCCGTCCTCGATGCTGATGATCGGATACTTGTCGACCCACGCGGCGAGATAGTCCACGAACTGCTCGGAATTCATGGAGAGGCCCTCGGCTTCCAGGGTGTACTCGCCGTCCTCGTAGAACTCCGAGCTGGCGCAGTCGAGGGCGAGAACGACCTGATCGGCCGGCTCGTAGCCGGCGGCCTCGATCGCCTCGAGTATGGTCTTGATCGCCAGCTCGTGCTTGGCCAGGCGCGGGGCGAACCCGCCCTCGTCGCCCACGGCGGTGCCGAGCCCGCGGTCGGCCAGGAGCTTCTTCAGCGCATGGAACACCTCCGCCCCGCAGCGCAGCGCCTCGCGGAACGAGGTGAAGCCCACCGGCACGATCATGAACTCCTGCATGTCCAGGCTGTTGTCCGCGTGCGCGCCGCCGTTGATCACGTTCATCATCGGGACCGGCATCGCCATCGCGCCGGCGCCGCCCAGGTAGCGGTGCAGCGGCAGGCCCGATTCCTCGGCGGCCGCCTTGGCCACCGCCAGCGACACCGCGAGCACGGCATTGGCCCCGAGCCGCGACTTGTTCTCGGTGCCGTCGAGGTCGTTCAGCGTCTTGTCCACGAAGCTCTGCTCGGTGGCGTCCACGCCGACCACCGCCTCGCAGATCTCCGTGTTGATGTTCTCGACCGCCTTCAACGCGCCCTTGCCGCCGTAGCGCTTGGCGTCGCCGTCGCGCAGCTCGATCGCCTCGCGGCTCCCCGTGGAGGCGCCCGAGGGAACCGCGGCGCGGCCCAGCACGCCCGACTCCAGCAGCACGTCGGCTTCCACCGTCGGATACCCCCGTGAATCCAGTATCTCCCTCGCTATGACATCAACGATCGCGCTCATTGTTTTTCCCTGTTGGTTCGACGATATCGCCCGCTACAGCAGGTTCTCCTGGAATCCCCGGCCCTTGACCGTGCCGTCGAGCGCCTTGAGCGTCTCCAGCAGCGGCCTCATCAGCTTGAGCGGCCACGCGTTGGGCCCGTCCGACAGCGCCTTTTCCGGGTCGGGATGGGTCTCCATGAACACGCCGGCGACGCCGCTCGCGACCGCGGCGCGGGCGAGCACCGGGACGTATTCGCGCTGCCCGCCGCTCGCGCTTCCCTGCCCGCCCGGCAACTGCACCGAATGAGTCGCATCGAACACCACGGGGCAGCCGGTGTCGCGCATGATCGCAAGCGAGCGCATGTCGGAAACCAGGTTGTTGTAGCCGAACGACGCGCCGCGCTCGCACACCATGACGTTGTCTTTGCCGCTCGCCGCCTTCGCCTTCTCGACCACGTTCTTCATGTCGCCGGGAGCAAGAAACTGCCCTTTCTTGATGTTGACGGGCTTGCCCGTGGCGGCCACAGCGCAGATGAAATCGGTCTGGCGGCACAGGAAGGCGGGCGTCTGCAGCACGTCGACCGCGGCCGCCGCGGCATCGATCTCCTCCACTTCGTGCACGTCCGTCAGGACCGGTACGCCGAGCTTCCTCCTCACCTCATCCAGAATCTCAAGACCTTTGTCTATCCCAAGGCCACGAAAGGACTTTATGGATGTTCTATTGGCCTTGTCGTAGGACGACTTGTAAATGAACGGGATGCCCAGTCCGGCGCATAACTCCTTCAATGTCCCCGCCGTGTCGAGGGCCAGGTCCCGCGATTCGACAACGCAGGGGCCCGCTATTAGAAACAGCGGGTGCTCCAGGCCAGCCTTGAAACCGCAGAGGTCCATTAGCTCCCCATTGCGGGATCCGCGGGCCCTGCAGCGCTGCCCGCCCCCGGCGCTCCGCGCCCGCCGAGTCCGCGCTGCCCCGCTATGAGAAACAAGGGTTGATCGAGTCCGGCTTTGAACCCGCACAAGTCGATCGTGCCGCGGCCGTGAGGCGGCCCGGGTTGCGATCGCCGCGGACGGGAAGTCACTGCGCGGACCCTCAGGCGATGCTTTTCAGCCGCCCCGCGTCACCGGTCCTCCCGGCCTGCTCCGGCTTCGCCTGGTTCAGCGCAGCCTGCACAAAGGACTTGAACAGCGGGTGGCCGTTACGCGGGGTCGATGTGAACTCCGGATGGAACTGGCAGCCGATGAACCACGGGTGACCGGGCAGCTCGATCATTTCGCACAATCCATCCTTCATCGACGTGCCGCTCACCTTCAGCCCGGCGTTCTTCAGCCGCGGCAGGTAATGGTTGTTGACCTCGTAGCGATGCCGGTGCCGCTCGACGATGCGCTCCTGCCCGTAGATGCGGCGCACGGCGGAGTCGGGCTCCAGCGCGCATTCCTGCCCGCCCAGCCGCATCGTGCCGCCGAGGTCCGAGCGGGCGTCGCGCCGCTCGATGCGGCCGTCGCGATCCTGCCACTCGGTGATCAGCGCGATCACGGGATGCGGCGTCTCGGCGTCGAATTCCGTGCTGTGCGCGCCGGCCAGGCCCACGACGTCGCGGGCATACTCGATCACGGCCAGCTGCATGCCGAGGCAGATGCCCAGGTACGGCACGCCGTTCTCCCGCGCGTAGCGTATGGCCCTGAGCTTGCCCTCCACGCCGCGCTTGCCGAAGCCACCGGGCACCAGGATCGCATCCATCGGCCCAAGTGAGCCGGTACCGCTGTTCTCGATGCTTTCCGAATCCACGTAGTGAATCTTGACCCGCGCGCCGGTGTGGATGCCGGCGTGGATCAGCGCCTCGGTCAGCGACTTGTAGGACTCCGTCAGGTCCACGTACTTTCCGACCAGCGCTATGCTCACCGCCCGCTGCGGGTGCTCCAGCGCATAAACCAGCTTGTCCCAGCTCGAAAGATTCGCGGGCGGCGGGTTGAGGCTCAGCTTGCGGCAAACGATGCCGTCCAGGTCTTGCGCGTGCAGCATGGCCGGTATCTTGTAGATGCTGTCCACGTCCACCGCGGAGATCACCGCCTCCACCGCGACGTTGGTGAACAGGGCGATCTTGCGCCGCTCGTCCAGCGGTATCTCGCGGTCGGCGCGGCATAGCAGCACGTCGGGCTGGATGCCGATCTCGCGCAGTTCCTTCACCGAGTGCTGGGTGGGCTTGGTCTTGATCTCGCCGGCGGCGGCGACGTACGGCACCAGCGTGAGGTGGATGTAGCAGCAGTTGTCGCGCCCGAGCTCGATTCCCATCTGGCGGATCGCCTCGAGGAAAGGCAGCGATTCGATATCACCCACCGTGCCGCCGATCTCGACGATCGACACCTGCGCCTCGCCCGCGCCACGGCGTATGAATTCCTTGATCTCGTCGGTGATATGCGGGATGACCTGGACCGTGCCACCCAGATAGTCGCCGCGCCGCTCCTTGCGGATCACGCTCTCGTAGATCTGGCCGGTGGTGAAATTGTTGCGCTTCGACATCTTGGCCTGCAGGAAGCGCTCGTAGTGCCCGAGATCGAGATCGGTCTCGGCGCCGTCCTCGGTGACGAACACTTCACCGTGCTGGAACGGGCTCATGGTGCCCGGATCCACGTTGAGATAGGGATCCAGCTTCACCATCGAGATTTTGAGGCCGCGCGATTCGAGGATGGCGGCCAGGGAGGCGGCAGCGATGCCTTTGCCCAGGGAGGAAACCACACCACCTGTGACAAAGATGTACTTAGTCGTCATCGCATAAGCCAGCGGTTTGCCTATTTTATCGGAAAACGCCCCCGCGTCCAACGATTCCGCGCAAATTCAGTCCTTGTGAGGAGAGCTCCCTTTCGCTCGTGGCCTCTGGCAGGAAAGCGGCAAGTTTCCAGCCAAATCGCGTCGGCCACTTCGGCGCAGCCTCCGACGGCTTACAGCAATTGCAGCTCATGGGTGTCGGCTGCCCCGCGCTCCTCAGCGGTCGCACCCGCAAGCGCGGCGGCTGTCGAGGTGGAGCAGGGATCGGCGGACCAAGGAGCAGGGGCCCATTCATGGGATGCGACCGGGAAGCCGATCATGGCGCGTCGTCCAAAGCCGATCCCGCGCATCTCCGGGGTCAGATCCCCAACAGAAAACGTTAGGGCTCCTCTTCCGCCCGTCGACGCGCCCAAGATTTTTTGGGGATGCGACCCGAGATCAGTCGCATGAGGACCCGCTGCCCACGACCGCCTCCCCGACAGAAAACGTTGGGGCCCCTCTTCCGCTCTCCGGCGGTCCCTGCTCAACGCTTCGGAGCGCTCTCCTTGGTCGCATTCCCACTAGGCGGGGCAACTGCTGCAGGCTTCGACGGCGGCCTCTGACAGGAAGGCAGCAAGTTCTCAGCCGCATCACGTCGGCCGCTTCAGCGTCTCCGCGGTCGCATCCCCGCCGAGGAGCGGCGGGGCCCCTGCTCCGCGCTTCGACGCTGCCTCCCTTGCCAGGTAGAGCCAGGTCTCCACCACGGTGTCGGGGTTGAGCGAGAGGCTGTCGATGCCCTCCTCCATCAGCCATTTCGCGAGATCGGGGTGGTCGGAGGGTCCCTGCCCGCAGATGCCGACGTACTTCCCGGCCCGGCGGCACGCCTGGATCGCAAGGCGCAGCATGCCCTTCACCGCCGGGTCGCGCTCGTCGAAATGGGCGGCGATGATGCCCGAATCGCGGTCGAGGCCGAGCGTGAGCTGCGTCATGTCGTTGGAGCCGATGGAGAACCCGTCGAAGTGCTCGAGGAACTCGTCGGCCAGGATCGCGTTCGCCGGCAACTCGCACATCATCACCACGCGCAGCCCGTTCTCGCCGCGCCGCAATCCGTTCTCGGCCAGGAGCTCCAGCACTTGCTTGGCCTCGTTCACCGTGCGCACGAACGGGACCATGATCTCGATGTTGGTGAGCCCCATGCCGTCGCGCGCCTTCTTCAGCGCCCGGCACTCCAGCCGGAAACACTCGCGAAACGAGGGATCGATGTAGCGGCCCGCGCCGCGAAAGCCGAGCATCGGGTTCTCCTCCCGCGGCTCGTAGCGCGACCCGCCCGTGAGGCTCGAGTACTCGTTGGATTTGAAGTCCGACAGCCGCACGATCACCGGCTTGGGCCAGAATGCCGCTCCGAGCGTCGCGATGCCCTCGGCCAGCTTCTCCACGTAGAAGGTTACCGGGTCCGGATAGCCGGCGCTGTGCTCCTCGACCGCGGTCTTCAGGTCCGACCCGAGATCGGGGTAGGCGAGCACCGCGCGCGGATGCACCCCGATGCCGCGGGCGATGATGAATTCCAGCCGCGCGAGTCCCACGCCTTCGTTGGGCAACCGCTGGAATTCGAACGCCAGCTCCGGGTTGCCGACGTTCATGGTGATCTTCAACGGCGCGGCGGGCATGCTCTTCAGCGAGAGGTCGATTACCTCGGTCTCGAGCGTGCCGCGGTAGACAAAGCCGGTGTCCCCCTCGGCGCAGGACACGGTCACCGGGCGCCCATCCTTCAGGACCTGCGTGGCATCCCCGCACCCCACGACCGCGGGGATGCCGAGCTCACGGGCGATGATCGCCGCGTGGCAGGTGCGCCCGCCGCGATTGGTGACGATCGCCGCCGCCCGCTTCATAACCGGCTCCCAGTCGGGGTCCGTCATGTCCGTCACCAGCACGTCGCCCTCGCGCACGCGCGACATCTCCGCCGCATCGCGGACCAAGCGCACCGGGCCCGCGCCGATCTTCTGCCCGATCGCGCGGCCGGTCGCGAGCACCTCGGAGCGCTGCTTCAGCCGGTAGCGCCGCAGCAAATCGACCTTTTCGGCCGCCTTGACCGTTTCGGGGCGCGCCTGCAGCACATAGAGCTTGCCGTCGATGCCGTCCCGGCCCCACTCGATGTCCATCGGGCGGCCGTAATGGTCCTCGATGATGAGCGCGTAGCGGGCGAGCTCCTCGGCCTCGGCATCGCTGATCGAGAAGCGCCGCCGCTCGCGCTCCGGGACATCGACGGTTTTCACGGCATCCCCGGCCTGCCGCTCGTCCGCGTAGACCATCTTCACGGCCTTGGAGCCGAGCCCGCGCCGCAGGATCGCCTGCCTGCCTTCGCGCAGGGCCCGCTTGTAGACGTAGAACTCGTCAGGATTGACCTTGCCCTGCACCACGGTCTCGCCCAGCCCGTAGGCGGCGGTGATGAATACCACCTGGTCGAAGCCCGACTCGGTGTCGAGCGTGAACATGACGCCGCTCGCGCCGAGGTCGCTGCGCACCATGCGCTGGATGCCCGCGGACAGCGCGACGTCTGCGTGCGCGTAGCCCTTGTGCGCCCGGTAGGAAATGGCCCGGTCGGTGTACAGGGAGGCGTACACCCGCCTCAGCGCCAGGCACAACTGGTCCAGCCCGCGCACGTTCAGGAAGGTTTCCTGCTGGCCGGCAAAAGACGCGTCGGGCAGGTCCTCCGCCGTCGCCGACGAGCGCACCGCGAAGGATGCCTCGGCGCCCGCCCCGTCCGCCAGCTTGCGGTAGGCGTCGCCGATCTGTCCCTTGAGCCGTTGGGGCAGCTCCTGGGCCAGGATCCACCCACGGATCTCCTGGCCCGCCTGCACCAGCGCGGCTATGTCGCCGGAATCCACCCGGCGCAGGCGGTCGGCGACGCGGCGGTCGAGGCCGCCCTGCGTCAGAAACTCGCGATAGCCTTGCGCGGTGGTGGCGAAACCGCCGGGGACCCGCACCCCCGCGCCGCCCAGCTGGCTGATCATCTCGCCGAGCGACGCGTTCTTCCCCCCGACCACTGCCACGTCCTTCATCCGCAATGCGGAAAGGTCGATAACGAGGTCCGCCTTGCTCATGCCTTCACCACCGGATGAATTGTGCGCCGCGGAAAAAGAAGATATTTTAGCCGCAAAATGTAGGGGGGGCAGCGATGACGCAACCGCGCAGCGCATTCTTCGTCTCGGACCGGACCGGCATCACCGCCGAGATGCTCGGCCACAGCCTGCTGACGCAGTTCGACGACATGCGCTTCAACGAAGTCACCCTGCCCTTCGTCGACACGGTCGAGAAAGCGCGCGAAGTGGTGGAGAAGATCAACCGCCAGGGCGCCGCGGACGGCGTCAGGCCGATCGTCATCAGCACGCTCGCCCGCACCGAGATCGCCCGGGTCATCGGGCAGGCGAACGCGCTGTTCCTCGATTGCTTCGAGATGTTCATCTCGCCGCTCGAGCGCGAAATCGGCGTCAGGGCTTCGCATGCCGTGGGGCGCTCGCACAGTGTCTCGGATTTCGTCAATTACCACCGCCGCATCGAGTCCGTTAACTACACGCTGTCGCACGACGACGGGCTCGCGACCCGCGATCTGTCCGAAGCCGACGTCGTCCTGGTCGGCGTCTCGCGCTGCGGCAAGACGCCGACCTGCCTCTACCTTTCCATGCAGTTCGGCATCCGCGCGGCCAACTACCCCCTCATCCCCGAGGACTTCGCCGCGAAGCAGCTGCCGGTCCAGCTGCGTCCCTTGCGCGGCCGCCTGCACGGCCTGACCATCAGGCCGGAGCGGCTGCAGGAAATCCGCAACGAGCGCCGGCCGAACAGCCACTACGCGACGCTGGCCAATTGCGAGTTCGAGGTGCGCGAGGCCGAGGCGTTGATGCGGCAGGAGAAGATCCCCTTCCTGGACGCGACCAGCAAGTCGGTCGAAGAGCTCGCGACCACGATCCTGCAGGAGGCGAAGCTGGTGCGACGCATCTACTAGGAGTTTGTCGGGCTGTGCCCCGACAAACTCCTGAAGTGAGGCTGCATTCAAGAAACAACCATAGGCCGTCGAAATTCAGCTTTCAGCGCCCTCGCGTCTGGATTGACCGCGGTCACGGATCGCTGAAAGCTGGCGGACGCGCTCGAACAGGCAAACCGCGGCGGCCGCCGCGACATTGAGCGACTCCACCGGTCCCGGCATGGGCACCGCGACCACGACGTCCGCCACACTGAGCAGCTCGCGGCTCAGGCCGGCGCCCTCGTTGCCGAAGAAGAATGCCACGTTACCCCTCAAATCGGCATTGAAAACCGATGCGGGAGCATCCTGCCGCGTGGCGACGCGCGTGCCGCGAAAGCCTCGTGCCGCCGCCGGCAGATCCGCCTGCTCGTAAACCGCAAGCGTAAAGTGCGCCCCCATTCCCGCGCGCAACACGCGCGGCGACCAGGCGTGCACCGAGCCGGTGGAGAGCAGCACGTGCCGGATGCCGGCCGCGGCACAACTGCGCAGCATCGAGCCGAGGTTGCCCGGATCCTGGATGTCCTCGAGCATGACGCACGCATCCATTCCCTGTGGGGGCGGCTGCAGCCGCGGCGTCTTTACCACCGCGAGGATGCCGGTCGGGGTCTCGACCGGCGAAACATGCCGGAACAGCGAGTCGGCCAGCAGGAGGGTGTCCACGCCGGCCAGGCCTTCCGCCAGGCCGCGAATCCGCGGATCCTCCATGCCTGACCGGCTCACTACCAGCTGTTGAGGCGCCCCGTGATGCTGCTGGTAGGCCGTGACCAGGTGCGCACCATCCAGCACCGAGAGCCCCGACTTCTTGCGCGCCTGCGCGGACTGCACCAGCCTGCGCAATTCCTTGTAGCGCGGGTTGTCGCCGGAGGTGACGGCCTTGAAGCCGGGCCGCGCTGGCGACGGCATCAGGCGCGCTCCAGCGCGTTACCGCCGTCGAAGGCCAGCAAGACTTGCTCCCCGTCCAACCCCAGCACGGCGCGCACCGGTGCAAAGCTGCGGCGGTGCACGGAGCAGGCACCGTGGGCGCGTAAGGCCGCGAGGTGCTCGTCCGTGGTGTAGCCCTTGTGACGATCGAAGCCGTAGAGCGGAAACTCCTCGTGCAGCTTGAGCATGCTCGCATCGCGCGCGACCTTGGCGAGTATGGAAGCCGCCGAAATCGCCGCCACCGTGGCATCACCCCCGACGATCGCGCGCATCGGGATGGCCAGTTCCGGCCGGTAGAGGCCGTCCACCAGCACCCGCTGCGGCTTGACGCTCAGGGCCTCGACGGCGCGGCGCATGGCGAGCAGGCTCGCGCGCAGGATGTTGAGAGCGTCTATCTCCTGCACGCTCGCGGCGGCCACGGCCCAGGCAACGGCGCGCGACCTTATCTCCCGCGCCAGTTCCTCGCGCCGGCGCGGCGTGAGAGTCTTCGAATCCGCCAGGCCTTCCACGCGCCGGCGCGGGTGGAGAATGACCGCCGCTGCGACCACCGGTCCGGCCAGCGGCCCCCTTCCCGCCTCGTCCACGCCGCACATGAGCCTCATGACGCGGGCCTCAGCATCGGCACCAGCGCAGATGCGATGCGGCCGGGACTGTCCTGCCGTAACGCGTCGGCCATCGCAGCGAAGCGCGCCTCCAGCCGCGCGCGAACGGTATTGTCGAAGAGCAGGTTGAGTACGGCCTGCGACAGGTTCTCGGGCGTGGCCTCGTCCTGCAGAAACTCCGGGACGATGAACTCTCCGGCGACGACGTTGGGCAGCCCGACGTACGGCTGATAGTGCCGGCGCTTCATGAGCCACCACGACAGGCGCGGCATGCGGTAAGCGATCACCACCGGGCGCCCGATCAGCGCCGCCTCGAGCGTCGCGGTCCCGGACGCTGCGAGCACGACATCCGCCGCCGTCATCGCGTCGTGGGCGTGCCCGAACAGCACCGTCAGGTTCAGCTCCTCCGCCGGGCGGCTGTAGAGCGCCGCCTCGAACAGCTCCCGCGTCCGCCGGCTCACCAGGGGCACGAGGAAATGCGTTTCGGGCGCCGCCGCGGCGATCCGGCTGGCCGTCTCGATGAACAGCCCGGCCAGGTGCTCGACTTCGGCGTCGCGGCTTCCCGGCAGCATCGCGATGACCCTGGCCGCGGCGGGCAGCCGCAGCTGCTCGCGCATGGGCCTGCGGTCGGGAGTCGGCTGCAGGATCTCGGCAAGCGGATGCCCGACGTAGGTCACCGGGACCCCGGCCCGCTCGTACACATCCCGCTCGAACGGGAACACCACCAGCATCCGGTCCACCGCGCGCTTGATGCCGCGGATGCGGTGGCCGCGCCACGCCCAGATCTGGGGGCTCACGTAGTGGATAGTGGGTATGCCCGCTGCCTTGAGCCTGGCCTCGAGATCGAGATTGAAGTCGGGCGCATCAACCCCGACGAAGAGCGCGGGGCGATGCTTCAGGAAATGTGCAGTGAGCCGCCGGCGGATGCCGACGATCTCGAGGTAGTGGCGCAGCACCTCCACATAGCCGCGTACCGCCAGTTTCTCCAGGGGATAGAGCGATTCCATGCCCTCGGCCTGCATGCGCGGCCCGCCGATCCCGCTGAAACGCGCCTGCGGCAGCCGCAGCCGCAGCGCCTTGATGAGATGGGCGCCGAGCTGGTCGCCGGATGCCTCGCCCGCAACCACGCCGATGGTGAGCGGTGCGGCGGCCATTCGGCAGTTATCTCACGATGCCGCGCGTGGAAACAGCCAGGAAGTCGAGCGTGGCCTGGATGTCAGGGCATTGCTTGGCCTGCCGTGCAAGCTCGCGCCGTGCCTGGTCCAGCGTGTGCCCCGACCGGTAGAGCGTCTTGTAGGCGCGCTTGAGCCCGGTGATCGTGCCCGCCGCGAAGCCGCGCCGCTTCAGCCCCTCGCCGTTGAGGCCGTAGGGCCTGGCCGGATTGCCGGAAACCATGATGTATGGCGGAACGTCCTGCAGCACGACGGTGCCGGCGCCGGTGATGCAGTGGGCTCCGATATGGCAGAACTGGTGCACGGCGGTGATCCCGCCCAGTATGGCGTAGTCGCCGATGTGCACGTGGCCTCCCAGCTGCGTCGAATTGGCGATCACCGTGTGGCTGCCGACCTGGCAGTCGTGCGCGAGGTGCACGTAGGCCATGATCCAGTTGTCGTTGCCCAGCCGCGTGACACCCGCGTCCTGGACGGTCGCGCAGTTGAGAGTGCAGAACTCGCGAATGGTGTTGCCGTCGCCGATCTCGAGCCGCGTGGGCTCGCCCTTGTATTTCTTGTCCTGGGGCGGCGCGCCCAGCGACACGTGCTGAAAGATGCGGTTGTTGGCGCCGATGCGGGTATGCCCCGTGACGACCGTGTGCGCGCCGACGGAGCTCCCGGCGCCGATCTCGACGTGCGGCCCGATGACGGCGTAGGGCCCTATTTCGACATCGGACGCCAGGCGCGCCTTGGGATCGACTATGGCGGCGGGGTGAACTTTCACGGCACGGGCGGCATCAGGCGGACTCGTTCAGCGCGCGCACCGTGCACATGATCTCCGCTTCCGCGACCCGGGCGTCGCCCACCACGGCCTGCGCGGTGAATTTCCATATGCCCCGAAGCTGCCGCTCGAGCGCGACATCCAGCCGCAGCGTGTCACCGGGCATGACCGGCTTCTTGAAGCGCGCGTTGTCGATGCCGACGAAGTAGTAGACCAGGCGCTCGTCCGGGCGGTGCTGCTCGCTGTGAAACGTCAGGATCGCGCACGCCTGCGCCATGGCCTCGATGATCAGCACGCCCGGCATCACCGGGTGGTGCGGGAAATGGCCCTGGAAGAACGGCTCGTTGATCGTCACGTTCTTGAGGGCCGAGAGGCGCTTGCCCGGCTCGCATGACAGCACCCGGTCGATGAGGAGGAGCGGATACCGGTGCGGCAGGTACTGGAGAACCTTGCTGATGTCCATGCCGTTCACGGCTTTCTCCTTTTCGCTGGTGCGCGCTTCTTCTCGAGCGCTTGCACGCGGTCTGCCAGCTCGGCGAGATGCCGCAGCTGTACTGCATTCTTGAGCCACTGCCGGTGCGGCTCGAACACGTATGCGCCGGTATAGGTGCCCGGCTGGTCGATCGATTTCGTCACCAGCGTGTAGGTCGAGATCTCGACGTGATCCGCAATGGTGAGATGCCCGGCGATGCCCGCGGCGCCGCCGATCCTGCAATAGCGCCCGATGCGGGCGCTGCCGGCAATCCCGGCGCACGCCGCGATCGCCGTATGGGCGCCGATGCGCACGTTGTGGCCCACCTGGATCTGGTTGTCGAGCTTCACTCCTTCCTCGATCACGGTATCGTCCAGCGCGCCGCGGTCCACTGTCGTATTGGCGCCGATTTCCACGTCGTTGCCGACCAGCACGCGCCCGATCTGCGGGACCTTCACCCATTGCTTCTGATCGAAGGCGATGCCGAAACCATCCGCCCCGATCACGACGCCGGAATGCAGGATCACCCGGTCCCCGATCACGCACTCATCATAAACCGTGACGTTGGGATAGAGCCGCGTTGCCGCGCCGATCACCACCCCTTCGCCGATGCAGCAGCCGGCTCCCACGGTGCTGCCCGCGCCGATGATCGCGTTGCGCCCGATCACCGCGCACGGCCCGATCTCCGCGTCGCGGGCGATCCGCGCGGAACCATCGACGACCGCGGAGGCGCTGATGCCCGCCCGTGCCGGGCGCGGAGGGTTGAACAGGGCCGACACGCGGGCGAAGTACGCGAGGGGATTGGCGCACACGATGCGCGGCAGCCGCGTGGCGCCGCGCGCTGCTTCACCGACGATCACGGCGCCGGCGCGCGTCGTCTTGAGCTGCGCCCGGTAGCGCGGGTTGGCCAGGAAAGCGATGGTTTCCGGCGCGGCCTTCTCGAGAGTCGCGACCTGCCGCACGCGGACGGCGGCGTCGCCGGCGACCTCGCCGCCGAAACGTTCCACGATCTCGCGCAGGCTGAAGGTTGTCGATGCGCCGGATTTCATCGGCTAGCAGCCTGTCGGACTTGGCAGTCTGCACAGGCTGCTAACCGCAAAACCGGCCGATCCTTCACCAAGAAGCCCCGCCGAATGAGTCGAATTCTCAGATAAGCAAGGGTGATTTTGCGTATTCATCATCTTTTCCTGCAATTATCTTCGCGCCGGTTTTGCATTAGGAGTTTGTCGGGGCTAAGTCCGACAAACTCCTAGGGATGCCCGCTGCCGCCGCCCTTCGGCGCGGTGCCGGGAGGTCCGCTGCGCGGCCGGTCACCCTGCCGAGCCTCGTGCAGACGCGCGGCTGCGCAACTGCACCTGTAACCTCCCGTCTCCGCTCGGGAGAGGGGCGGGGGTGAGGGATGAGCGTCAGCCGATCTCGCGACGCTCACTTGCCTTCGGCGAGCGCCTTGAGCACCCGGTCCGTGATGTCGATGCGCGAGCTGCGGAATACGGCTTCCTGCACGATCAGGTCGAACTGGTCGGCTTCGGCGATCTTCTTGATGACGCCGTCGGC
>JBIOVQ010000230.1:0-4564 GCA_044867805.1 Burkholderiales bacterium
CGCTAAAGGTGGAATTAGAACGAACGCTACGCGTTGCTTCATTGATGCTGCGAAAGAGCAGCAAGCTGCCAATCCTGGACAGAAGCAGTACCTCCGGGACATTCAGCTGAACAACGTAGCAGAGTGCCCTACGTCGGGCCGATCGAGATCCGCTTCAAGAACCGCATCGGCTTTGCGGGAGCCCTGGTCATGGGCGACCAGGTCCTGCTCGGGGCGATACCGATGGAGGACATGGATCTCGTCATAGTCCCGCGGACGCGGCTACTGGACGTCAATCCGAGCAGCCCGAATATTGCCTCGACCATTGCCAAGCCTTGCTAGGTCTGGATGTAGGGAGCAGCGGCGTGGCCGTCAAAAGGGATTTCGAGCTTCGAAACGCCGAACGACGCTGGCTGATTGAGGGGCAAAGCGCCCTGCCCGTGGTCAGATTGCTCGAAGCCCAGGGCGCAACGGTGGAGGCGGGAGCTGTTGCGCGGCTGGCATTGACGCGGCCGGACTGTCCGGATGCGGCGGAGCTGGAGGCGATTCTCGGCCGCTTGGCCGCATCCCCGGCCGGCTGGACGGAAGCGTTGACCGAGTTCGCGAAGGCGCCTTCCCCGAAGCGCTGGCAGGAGCTAATGCGCTTCGTGCCCGCGGAGTATTTGTTTCAGAGGCATCGGGAGGCGGTGCGTCGCCTGCGTGCGCTGGGAGTCGACGGGAACATGCTTTTCCGGTGCGCCAACGAATACGGCCTCACTCCCGATCTCATCGGGCTGGTGGAGGACGGCTGCGTTACTGTCAGCACCCTCGTGGAACGCGCGGCCGTATCACGCGGTGCCAAGACGGCCTACCTGGGGTTGGCTGCCCAAGCGGCCTTCCTCTCGGGAGACATGCTGGGTACCGTGCGGCTGCTCCGCGAGTCGATTGCGCACGAGAACGACTGGTGTTCCGTGATCCCGCACGTGTTCTTCATACGCGAGCGCGCCTCGCCGGAGCAGAACGATCTGCTCGATCGGGCAGGGATTCCCCGGATCTAGTCTCCGCGTTCGCCTGCTCCCGCATCGTAAGCTTCCTGAAGCGCGGCCCAGTCCGCAGGGCAGAAACGATCCGGCGGCAGCTCGCGGCAGATCTTTACGAGGGAGCGGTTGAGGCGCGAGAGGTTTGCCGCGCGCCACAGGCCCGGGACACGCAGGCCGCCGCGATCGAGATCGATGAGGGAAACGCGTTCCGCGCCATCGATGAGGATGTTGTTCGCGGTGAGGTCCGCGTGGTACACGCCCCCATCGTGAAAGCGCCGGATGCACCGGCCTATGGCGCGCCAGGCCGTGACGGGCACGGGGGCGGCCCGGAGGAGCGCCGACACCGGTCGCGCGCCGGTGACGCGCTCGGTGATGAGATCGCCGGTATAAACGGGCCCAGCGCGTAGCACCCGCGCCGCCACTGGACGCGGCACTGGCAGCCCGAGGGCGCGCAACTGTTGCGTGAAGCGGAATTCGACAAATGGCCGCGCGCGCTGGAGCCCGAGCCAGAGGTAGTGGTCCGCCACCCAGCGGCCCAGGGCGCCGCCCCGATGGCAGTGGCGCAGCACCCACTCCGCTCCGGGTGGACCGACGAACCACGTGGGGCCGCGTCCCGCGCTGGCCGGCGCGGCGCGGCCTTGCGCTTTCCACCACTCGACGTCGAACCAGCGCGGCTGCGCTTCGCCGCCGGCGGCCGCGTCGAACAGCATGGCGCACCCCCCGTCCTGCAGCATCCGAGTCTCGCCCGCTTCGCTGATAGCGTCCCCCGAAAGATCCGCGCGCCGCGTCGAGTTTATCACCGGCTTTCCGTCTGGCCCGGCCGGGACCCTCGCGCGGCCCGCAGGCTGCCCGCCACCATCCGGTACTCGAACAGCCGGCATTCGAGCGCGCCGTTGAAGAGGGGAATGCGCCGGGTCGCCTTGAGCCCGATCAGCTTGGGCAGGCCCGGGTCGGCGCTGAGCACGTAGGCGGTCCAGCCGGCGTGGCGCTGCTTGAGCGCGTCGCCGAGCTTGGGGTAGAAGGCGGCAAGATCGTCTTTTCCGGCCACGCGCTCGCCGTACGGCGGATTCATGACGATGATGCCGGAATTCCCCGGCGGCCCTCCGTCGAGGACGTCCATCTGCTTGAGCTGGACGGCGTCCGCCAGTCCCGCTTGCGCGAGGTTCTCCTGCGCGAGCGCGAGCGCTTCGCCCGACTTGTCCCTGCCGTGGATGGGAAGCGGGCCCGCGGGCTTGCGCCGCGCGAGCGCCTTCTTCCGCAGCGCCTGCCACCCCTCGTCGTCGAAATTGGCGAGCCGCTCGAAACCGAATGACCGGTTCAATCCGGGCGCCACGTCGAGCGCCATCATCGCCGCCTCGACCAGGAAGGTGCCGCTGCCGCACATGGGATCGAGGAGCGGCGTGGGCGTGCTCCAGCCCGCCAGCCTGAGGATGCCTGCTGCCAGGTTCTCGCGCAGGGGCGCCTCCCCCGCGACGGTACGCCAGCCGCGCTTGAACAGCGCCTCGCCCGACGTGTCGAGATAGAACGTGACCTCGTCCTGCGTCAGGAACGCATGGATACGGACGTCCGGGGATTGCGTATCGACGTCGGGGCGGCTGCCGCGCGCCTCCCGGAAGGCGTCGCAGGCGGCGTCCTTCACGCGCAGCGTGACGAACTCCAGGCTCTTGACGGGCGACCTGATCGCCGAGACGTTGACCCGGATGCTGCGGCCTACGTCGAACAGCCGCGGCCAGGGCAGGGCGCGCGCCGCGCGGTAGATGTCCTCCTCGGCGCGGTAACCCGAGCCGCCTACGCGCCACAGCACGCGGCTGGCGACGCGGCTTTCCAGATTGACGGCATAGCACAGCGCAAGTGCTCCGCCGAAACCGACGCCGCCGTCGACGACTTCCGCTTCTTTCGCGCCGAGCGCCTCCAGCTCGGCGCCCAGCACCTTCTCGAGCCCGCGCGGGCAGGTGGCGAAGAAGCGTTCCATAGGGCGGAACTGAGTTTGCAGTTTGCAGTGGGCAGTTTGCAGTAACTGCCAGCTGACTGCTGCCAACTCGCGGCGCTGCCGCCGTCAGGCGCGGGCGCGTTTCACCGGGTTCCTGAGGACTCCGATGTCCTTCTGGATGATCTCGACGACGTCGCCGTCCTTGAGCGAGGGCTCGGTCGCGCCGTCGGTTCCCAGCCACACGACGTCGCCCGGCTGCAGCGTCATGTACTTCGAGATCCGGGAGATGTAGTGCTGCGCCGAGAACAGCATCTTGTCGGTGCCGTACTCTGCCGCGGTGGCGCCGTTGACCTTGATGGTGATGGTGAGCTTCATGGGGTCAAGGCCGGTCGCGATGTACGGGCCCATGGGCTTGAAGGTGTCGCAGTTCTTGGCGCGCCACAAAGTGCGGTCCTGCTTCTGCCAGCTGCGCTCGGAGAGGTCGTTGCCGAGCGTGTAGCCGAGGACGCAGGAGAGCGCCTCCTTCTCGGAGAGGTTGCGCGCCTTCTTGCCGATCACGGCCACGAGCTCGCCTTCGAACTGGACCGGCCCGGGGGAATCGGCGGGAATGACGATCGCCTCGCCGCTCGCGCACAGCGCGTTGTTGGCCCGATAGCCGATGTCCGCTTTCTCCGGCACCTTGCGGTTGCCGCCGGTGCGCTGGTTGGCCCACTCGATATGGGCGGCGTAGTTGAGTCCCGCGCAGTAGAAGGTCGGCGGGATGCAGGGGACGAGCGTCTTGAGACCGGAAAGCGGGTGCTTTCTCGACGTCCTCTTGTGCCCTTCGAAGATCGATCCTTCCAGCTCGATCACCTGGTCGCCCTCGACCTCGCCGTGGAAAACGCGGCCCTGCTGCTCGAATCGTCCGAGTTTCATGTTCTCTCCTTGAAAACCGAATGGAACCGCAGATTCACGCAGATGAACACAGATCAAAGACGAAACCCCTCGACGCAAAGTCGCAAAGGCGCAAAGAGAACCCCTATTGAATATTGAAGGATAACCTTCGCGCCTTTCTTTTTCCTTTGCGTCAAGTGTTTTGACGTTGATCTTATCTGCGTTTATCGGCGTTCATCGGCGGTTGCCCGGGGTCGCGCGTCGCTGACTCGAAGAGCTCGTCGAGCCGCGCGGTGACTTCCCCGATCTTGATCAGGTCCATGGCATCGGGATCGCGCACCCGGGCTCCCCACGGGAGCCGGTCCACTTCAACGCCGAATTCCCTTTTCACGGCGTCAGGATAGTGATCTACGACCCAGCGCTGGCTCAGGTAGGGTCCCGTCCGCATCCGGTTGGACGTCGCGTAGAGACCGATCACCGGTGTCCCCACGGCGGTAGCCATGTGCGCCGGCCCCGAATCCGGGCAAATCAGCACCTCGGCGCGGTCGAGCAGGGCGAGCAGCTGCTTGAGCGTGGTCTTGCCGACGAGGTCCAAGGGCCGGGCATCCCGTGCCAGGCTGCAGATACCGCGCGCGTAGCGTTCCTCGAGATCCGTGGGTCCGCCGGTGAGAACTACAGTCGCCCGGTGCGCCCGCGCGGCGTGATCGGCCAGCGCGGCATAGTTCTCGATGCTCCAGTTGCGGTAGTTGCGAAAGCGCTGGCT
>JBIOVQ010000231.1:0-2833 GCA_044867805.1 Burkholderiales bacterium
TTCTCGCGGGCTCTTGGTTCCGGAGCTTCTCGAGTTGCGCGTTGCGCAGCGCAACTGCCACGTCGTCTCCGTGCCGATAGTGACAATGGAGGGACACCAGCAACTGCCTCGTTGTGTCGTCCTTCACTTCCCAAAGCGTGCCGACGACGGCCGGAACCTTGGCCGCGATCAGCGGCCGCACCAGAGCAGTGAGACTCTCGGGACCGACGGCATGCCCGCCGGCCGAGCTGCACGCGCCGAGCACGACCAGCCGCGCGCGCTCGAGCTCCGACAGCTCCCGCATCAGCCGCTCGCCGGTCAGCTCCCCGGAGTCGTTTCCCTGCCGCGCGAGCATGAGGCGCGATTTCCACGGCGATTGCGGGTTGGCGACTCCGTGCCCGGCAAAGTGGATGATGCCGGCGCTTCTCACTCCCGCGAGAAATCGCGGCACGGTCGCCTCGGCGCCGATCAGAACCTGGGCACTGGGATAGTAGTCGCGGGCCAGCTCCTCGACTTCCGCCTTCGCGCCCGCGAGGGACGCAAGCCCGTGTCGCGGATCGAGCGCCGGGTCGCCGACCAGGAGGACGGCTGGGTCGCGCTGCCCGGCGAACTGGCGATCGCGCGCCAGCGCGTACAGATAAAGAGAGGTGCTCGCCGCCGTGGCGATGCTGCCGCGCTCGAGCAAGTAGCCTTCCTCCTGGATTCCCTGCAGGCCGGCGAAGGCGAGGCCGTACATCGGTTCATCGGGCACGATGACGATGCGGGTCTTCGAGGGTGCGCGACGCAACGGGGCTCGGAAGAGCTCACCGTATGCGTCGCGCATCGCGCTGGTGAACGGGCCGTTCTGGCCGCTGTGGACGGCTTTCAGTGACTTATCGACCCATCCTTTCACGGTGCTCTCCGTGACCCGCTGCGGTACGAGCACGATGTCTCCGCGCGTCAGAACCCAGGTGTACGTCCTGTCCGGCAATACGAGGTATTGCAAGATGACCGTATCCTCGGGGATCTCGCGGAGCTGGCGCTGGAGCTCTGCCTTCGTCTCGATGGGCCGGAAGCCGGGCGGCACCGACTGCGAGCGCAGGAGGAGCTGCATCGGCTCGAGCGCCCGCGCCAGCTCGGCATCAAGGAACGCGCCCTCGACATCGCCCGCGTCGATCCGGCCCTGGATCATCTGATGACGAATTGCCTTGAAGCGCGAAAAGTACGGCTTCCAGAGCTCCTCGTATACACCGCGGTTTTTCGGATCGACGAGCTTCCGTGCCTCTGTACGAAGGATCTCCAATGCCGTGGCGAGGTCATCGTCCGCGCGAGGATCGCCGGCATTGCGCCGGGCCGCCGCGCGCTTGAAATAGAGCGCGGCGCGGTACGTGGAATACTGGTCTTTCGCGAGGCGGATCGCCTCATCGATCTCGGCGATCGCCTCGGCGGGATTACTTTTCGATAGTGCCTGGCCTCTCACCTCGTGGACACGCATCTGCAGCAGCGAGCGGATGTCGGCCCTTTCGGCGGCATCGGCGAGATCGGAGGCTTCCTTCAGATCGGCTTCGGCGTCCGCGTCGCGACCGAGCTCGATATGGATGTCCGCGCGCGCACGCAATGCGGTGGCAAGATGGACTTTCGCCCCCGCGAGGGCCCCGCTGGGAGCGCGGGCGACCGCTCTCTGTGACAGCTCGACGGCTGCGTTCTGATAGTGCAACGCGACGAGGGGATAGCGGAGCTGCCTGGCGGCCATGGCCAGGCTGCCATACACGTTGTGCCGAGTGTTGAGGTCTGCGACAGTTTGCGAGGATTCCAGGGCATCGTAGGCGTCGCGGAATGCCTCTTCGGCGTCTCCGATGGTTGTGTAATTCGCGCTGCGGCGGCTCAGGATGGAGGCGATGTTGGTCGGGTCGTTCCTCGACAGGCCGAGCCCCTTCTCATAGACGGTGTGCGCTTCCAGATAGTTGTCTTCGAACTCCAGCGCATTGGCTCGAAGGGTGTGCGCGCGAATGGCGAGGTCGCGATATCGCTGCTGTTCCGCGATGTGGACGATGGAATCCAGCAGCGGCAGCACCTCCCGTCCTTCGCGGAATCTGGCTACTGCGATCTCGTATTGCGCGGCGAGATACAACGGGTTCCCGGCCTGCTGGAGCAGCACGGTGGCGCGCTCATATTGTCCACTTCTGAACGCGTCCAGGCCTTGTTCCAGTGCAGGCCGATCCTGCGTGCGCTCCACCGCGTTCACAATGGCTGACGCGTAGGGTTCTCCTCCCTCGGCGAGAAACGCCGCAAACAGGCGCCCCCCTTCGACGTCGAGCAGATTGGAATGTTCGAAATCGCGTTCCGCATCGGCGGGCGAAGCGCGGGCGATCTTCGCCAGAGTAGCCCGGTCGCGGCGGCGCAATGCGTCCTGAGCCTGTTGGTACCGCTGCCACTGATCCATCGGCTCGGGACGCGCCCGCAGGGCGTCGCGACGCCGGCGCGCTTCCTCCGTCCCAATCTGGTCATACGACCGGATCGCCTCTTTCGTCAGCCCGAGCCGCTCCTGTGCGAGCGCGCGATCGAACCCCGTGGCCGTCTCCGATATCCGGAGCAGTTCGACCGGGTCTTGGGGGAGGTTTGCCCCCAAAGTCCGCGGATTGGGGTTCTCCCTATTGCAGGCCATCACGGCACTGCAGAGAAAAAGAAGGGTGCAGACCGGCTTCTTCACGCGTTCCATACGATACGCGGTCTACGACAATGGGTGCGAGCAATGACGATGCAACATGAAGGCGGAGACGGCGGCAATGAACTGTTCCTGTCTTTGTACAAGCGCTACTACGCGCGCATGCTGCGGTATTTCCGCCGGGTCTTTCGGGTCTCCGAGGCGGACGCC
>JBIOVQ010000232.1:0-9647 GCA_044867805.1 Burkholderiales bacterium
CCCATGTTGCGGAGCGCGCCGGCGAGCCGCAGGCAGCGATCGAGAAACTCGCCATACGTGAAGCGCTGGTCGTCGTCGATCACCGCTTCGCGGTCGGCGTAGACCCTGCCCGACCGCAGCAGGAAGGCAGTCGGGGTGAGTGCCTCGAAGGACGCTGTCGCACTCATTTAAAAACAGGAAAGCAATAGACAGGATTTACAAGATTTACAGGATTAGAGCAAAAAGCAAGCTCGATACAGGGGGATGTTTGAATCCTGTTAACCTGTCCATTTGGTTTCTGCCGTCAAACCGCCAAGTATCTCCTGATCACCTGCTCGTTCGCCCACAGCTCTTCGAGCGTCCCGCTGTGGCGGACATGTCCTTCTTCCATGATGTAGCCGCGGCTGGCGACGCGGCGGGCGAATTTGACATTCTGGTCGGCGACCAGGAGTGTGACGCCCTCCTCGCGGATCTGTTGTATTGCCCCGATCAGCGTCTTGACCATGAGCGGGCTCAGCCCTTCCGAGGGCTCGTCCAGTATGAGCAGCTCGGGATTGCCCATCAAGGCCCGCCCGATGGCGAGCATCTTCTGCTCGCCGCCCGACAGGCCGGAGCCGAACTTGGCCCGCAGCTCGGCGAGAACCGGGAACAGCCGGTAGACACG
Source organism: Burkholderiales bacterium (assembly GCA_044867805.1). Taxonomy (GTDB): domain Bacteria; phylum Pseudomonadota; class Gammaproteobacteria; order Burkholderiales; family SG8-41; genus SG8-41. The sequence continues at coordinate 644 of JBIOVQ010000232.1, forward strand.
CTCCATCGTCCAGCGCCCGTCGCGCCGGGTCACCCGCCGGACGATCTCGAGGTTCTCTTCGACCGAGAGGTCCGCGAAGATGCGCCGGTCATCCGGTATGTAGCCGATCCCGAGCCGGGCGACCTGGAACGGCTGGCGCCGCGTGATCTCCTGCCCTTTGAACTCGACGCTGCCGCTGCGCGGGGGCGTGAGGCCCATGACGCTGCGCAAAGTCGTGCTTTTGCCCGCCCCGTTGCGCCCCAGGAGGCACACCACCTCCCCGGCCTCGACTTCGAACGAGACGCCGTGTATCACGGCGCCGAGGCCGTAGCCGGTCACGAGGTCGCGCGCCGCCAGCATCACGCCAGCACCTCTTCTCCGAGGTACACCTCGCGCACGGCGCGGTTCCCGCGGATCTCGGCCGGCGCGCCTTCCGCCAGAACTTCACCGCGATTCATGACCACGATCCGCTCCGCGAGCGAGAACACGACATCCATGTCGTGCTCGACGATGACGAAGGTCGTGCGCCGCTCGCGCGAAAGCCTGCGGATCAGCTCCAGCACCGTCGAGCGCTCGGTGGGCGTCAATCCCGACGACGGCTCGTCGAGAAAGCACAGCTCGGGCGCCGGCGCGATCGCGATGCCCAGCTCGAGCAGCCGCTGGTCGCCGTGCGAAAGCTCGCCCGCCGGCAACCCCTCGCAGTCGGCCAGGCCAACCTCCCCCAGGATCCGCCGGGCGTCGGCGACGGCCTGCGTCTCCCGCTCCATCCCGTGCAGCGCCACGCGCGTGCGCCCGTGCCGGGCCAGCACCGGCACCAGCACGTTCTCGAGCACCGACAGGCGCGCGAAGATATTCATGATCTGGAACGACCGCGACAGCCCCTTGCGGACGCGGTCGTGCACTGCCAGCCGCGTGATGTCGTCGCCCTTGAAGTACAGCGACCCCGCATCGAGGGAATGCGCGCCGGTGGCGAGATTGATGAGCGTCGTCTTGCCGGCGCCGTTGGGACCGATGATCGCGGTGAGCTGCCCGGCGGACAGCGCCAGGTTCACAGCGTTGACGGCGACGAAATCGCCGAAGCGCTTCCTCGCGTTCTCGATTCTGAGGAGTTCCATTAAGCCCTTGCTTTCCAAGTTCAAATGGACAGGATTAACAAGATTCAAACACCAGAAACAGCGCCCTTCGGGTTAATCCTGTAAATCATGTAAATCCTGTCTATTGTTTTTCCGCGTCATGCGCGCCGCCCGCGGCGCGCCGGCGCTTCTCGACGAGACTCATGATCCCGCTCGGGAAGCACATCACCATGGCAACCACGATGACGCCGAAGCAGATCAGCCAGTACTCCGTGAAGCGCATGACCGTGTCCTTGATCAGGAAGAAAAGAATGGAACCGACGATCGGGCCGGTGAACGTGTGGATGCCGCCCATGAGGGTCGCGAGCACCGGCTCGGCCGACATCGTCCAATGCGCGACCGGCGGGGTCACGGTGTTCTCGAGCGGCGTCAGGAGCGCGCCCGCCAGCCCCGCGTAGAGGCCGGCGATGGTGAACGCGACGAGGCGGTACTTGCGCACCGGCACGCCCGCGAACTGCGTGCGGACCTCGCTGTCGCGGATCGCCTGCAGCGTGAGGCCGAGCGGCGAGCGCACCAGCCGGTACATCGCGTATATCGCGAGCAGCGCGAGCACCAGGACCACGTAGTAGTAGCGGTCCATCGCCCCAACGCTGACACTGAACAGCCCGGGAATTTCCAGCGGCGCCCGCGGGATGCCGACCAGGCCGTCGTCGCCGCCGGTGAAGTCGCGCCATTTCCACGCAATGGAGAAGATCATCATGCCGAACGCGAGCGTCAGCATCGAGAAGTAGATGCGCGTGTGGCGCACCGAAAGGATGCCGAGCACCAACGCCGTGACGCCGGCCGCCGCCACGCCGCCCAGTATCCCGAGAAAGAGGTTGGGCACCGCAAGGAGTATCTTCGCGCAGCCGTACGCGCCCATCGCGAAAAAGCCGGCCTGGCCGAACGACAGCAGTCCCGTGTAGCCGAACAGCAGGTTGAAGCCGAGCGAGAACACCGCCAGGATCAATATCTGCATCGTGAGATAAACCGGGTAGCTCCCGCCCACCCACGGCATCAGGAACAGGATCAGCACGAGGACCGCGACCAGGATAGCGACGCGGGAAGAGAGGCGGTCGGTCATGGACAGCTCAGCGCGCGAACAGCCCCTGCGGGCGAACGAGCAGGACCACGGCCATGATCACGAAGATGAGGAACAGCTCGAAAACCGGGAAGAACAGCGTTCCGTAGGCGCTCAGGATCCCGACGATGAGCGAGCTCACGAACGCGCCCTTGAGATTCCCGAGGCCGCCGATCACGGTGATGATGAACGCCTGGATGATCATCGAAGCCCCGATGCCGGGCGCAGCTACCCGCACCGGCGTGCCGATGGCGCCGCCGAGCGCCGCGAGCATCGCGCCGAACACGAACACCGCCGAGAACACAAGCGGAACGTTGACGCCGATGGCGCTCGCCATCTCGCGGTCGGACGCGGTAGCCCGGGCAATCCTGCCCCACCACGTCTTCTCGAACATTGCCCACAGCAGCACTGCGACTGCGATTCCCACCGCGATCACGAAGGCGTTGTAGACCGGAAAGGACCGGCCGAAGACGGGCCATGATCCGTCCAGAAACTCGGGTATCGGCGGGATCTTGAACACGCCGCCCCAGATGATCTTGACCGCGTCGTCGAGGATCAGGATGAAGCCGAAGGTCAGCAGGAGCTGGTAGGCCTCGTCGACGTTGTAGATGCGGCTCAGGAATCCGCGTTCGATGGCGAACCCCAGCAGTCCCGTTCCAGCGAGGCTCAGGAGGATAGCCAGCCCGAAAGGCAGTCCCCACTGGCCGTAAAAGCTGTAGGCGAGATAGGCCCCGACCATGAACAGGCTGCCGTGGGCGAAATTCACGATCCGCAGCACGCCGAAGATGATCGTCAGCCCGGCCGAGATCAGCCACAGGTACATCGCCAGCGACAGGCCGATGAGACCCTGGAAGGCAATATTCTCCATGGAGCGCAAGAGAAAGGGCCCCGGCGGGGCCCTTTCGAGGAAGTTACTTGACCTTGGTTGCTGCGATCGGCGTGAACGGCGGGTAGCGGTAGTAGTCCTTGGCTTCGAACACCTTCAGGTCGCCGAGCACCGGGATCGGGTACTTGGCATCCATCATGGGACGCCCGGCGGGAACGTTATAGACGAACTGATGGTCCTCCGCGCGGAATTCCCGGACTCCGCCCGGGTTTCTGATCTTCATGCCCTTCAGGGCCGCGAGCACCTTGTCGGTCTGCAGGCTCTTCGCCTTCTCGACGGCGGCCTTCATGACGAAGAACGCGGAATAGGTGGTTTCGGCCGAGTAGTTGGGGAACCTGGCCCAGCGCTTCCGGTAGCGCTCGATGAAAGCCGCGTTTTCCTTGGTCTCGGGCCAATTGTGGATGTAGCGGGCCGTCGCCCACAGCTTGCCCTTGAAACGGTCCTTTGCAACGTCGGCCGAGATGCCCTCCAGCACGTCCACCGAGCCGCCCATCGCCTGCCACCAGACCTGGATGTCGTCGAAAACGCCCTGGATCAGCGACTGCCGCAGCAGCATGACGGCTTCCCCCGCCCACGGCGTCGCGAAGATGGCGTCCGGCTTTTGCGCCATCACCGCCGCGATGTGGGGAGAAAAGTCGAGCGTCAGGAACGGCGCCCACGCTTCGCCCACGAACTCCACGTCCGGCCGGTATTTCTTCAGCGTGTCCTTGAAGAGGTTCCAGGACGTGTAGCCGTACTCGTAGTCCGCGCCGATGTTGGCCCAGCGCTTGATGTCCATCCGGTCCTTGAAGATCAGGGCCGCGACGACCGCGTCCTGGTAGATGGGAACGCTCACCCGGACGATCTCCTTGATCTTCTTTTCAGCGACCAGGTCCTCGGTGAGCCGGTGGGTTGCCGCGTGAGTGAAGAAGTGGATCCGCTTCAGTTCCGCCAGCACCGGCCCCATCGCCATCGCGACCCCGCTGGAATCGGTCCCGACGGTGAAGTGCGCGCCCCAGTCCGTCACCAGCAGCCGGGCATTCTTGACCCCGGTGGCGGGCCGGTTCTCGTCGTCCAGGAATCTCATCTGGACCTTGCAGCCCAGTATGCCGCCGGACCGGTTGATTTCCTCCATCGCCATGGTGGCGCCCATCTCGATCTGGCGGCCGTAGTCCGCGTGCGGCCCCGAGGCCGCCCCCTGCACACCGACCTTGACCGCGGGCACGCCGAGCTTGCACTGCGCCCACGCCGCGCCGGCGGGGAGTAAGAGGGTAAGTAACAGGACAATCGAACCCGCGAGAATATTCTTGAACATGGTCCCCTCCTTGGGTGACGCCGGTTCAGGGTCGATACCGGTATTGCGAACGACTGTATGGAGCACTGCCGTCGCTGTCAATAAGAACCAGCAGGGTGACGGCTGACGACTGACGGCTGGCGGCTGACGACTGACGACTGACGGCTGACGACTTAGAAGATATCCCCCCTCTCGTACTGCGACGGCCAGGGGATCCTGGCGCGCAGGGCCTTGGCGGCGTGCAGCGGCCAATAGGGGTCGTTGAGAAACGCGCGCGCCATGACAACGAGGTCGGCCTGGCCATCGGCGATGATGTGCTCGGCCATCTCGGGGCTGGAGATGAGGCCCACCGCGCCGGTGGCGATGCCGGCGCGGGCGCGGACCGCCGCGGCGAAGGGCACCTGGTAGCCCGGGTGCATGTCCACTTTCTGCCTCGGATCCACCCCGCCGCTGGAGCAATCAACAAGGTCCACCTTGCCGCCCGCCTTGAGCGCTTGCGCGAGCTTGATGCTGGAATCGAGGTCCCAGCCGTTCTCGATCCAGTCGGTGCACGAGATTCGCACGAACAGCGGCTTGTCATCCGGCCACTCCGAGCGCACGGCGTCCACGACCTCGAGGAGAAACCGGATGCGGTTCTCGAAGCTCCCGCCATAGCGGTCGCCGCGGCGGTTCGTGACCGGCGACAGGAAGGAGGAAATCAGGTACCCGTGCGCGCCGTGGAGCTCGATGACTTCGAACCCCGCCTCGCGGGCGCGCCGCGCGGAAGCGGCGAACGTTGCCACGATGTCCGCTATCGTCGCCGCGTCCATCTCCCGCGGAACGGGGGACCCCGGGCCGAACGGCAGCGCGGATGGTCCGATGATGGACCAACCGCCCTGCTCCGGCGCGAGCCCTTTTCCCCCTTCCCAGGGGCGCGCCGTCGAAGCCTTGCGGCCGGCGTGGGCGAGCTGGATGCCCGCCACCGCGCCCTGCGCCTTCACGAAGCGCGCGATGCGCGCCAGCGCGTCGCGCTGAGCGTCATTCCACAGGCCCATGCAGCCTGCGGTGATGCGGCCGCGCGCCTCCACGTTCGTCATCTCCACGAACACCAGGCCCGCGCCGCCCACCGCTCTCGAGGCGAGATTCTGGAAGTGCCAGTCATTGGCCACGCCGTCGGTGGCCGAGTACTGGCACATCGGCGACACCATGATGCGGTTGCGCGCGGTGACCGACCGGAAGCTGACCGGCCGGAAGATATGCGGGCTCGGGTCGCGCTGAAGTACCTTGCGCTCGTTCTCCCCCTGCACGGGGTTGGAGACGGGTTGCGATTTCGTGTCCATATGGCCTCAGAAAAGCGTGATTTGTGATTAGTGATTAGCGAATGGTGAATGAAACGTAACGGTTATCGAGCGTCCAATCACTACTCACCAATCACCAATCACGCACTTAGCCGCTCTTCCGGCGCTCGAACGAGATCGCCGCATCCGCCTTGAGCGCGGCGATCTCCTCGTCCGTCAGCCCGATCTCGCGCAGTATCCGCTCGGTGTGCTCACCGACCTCGGGCACCGCGTCTATGCGGGCATCGAAGTCTTCATGCGTCGCCGGCGGCAGCAGCACCGGCAGCTTCCCCCTGGGCGAGTCCATCTCGCGCCACCGGTCCCGCGCCTTGAGCTGCTCGTGCGACCACACTTCCTCGGGCGTGTTCATGTGGGCGTTCGCGATGCCCGCGGCGTCGAGCTTTTCAACAATCTGCTCCGTCGTCAGGCGCAGGAATACCCTGTCTATGAGCGCCGTGATCTCCGCCCGGCGCTCGTTGCGCTTGATGTTGGTGTTGTAGCGGGTGTCGGAAGCAAGCGCCGGCTGGTCGAGCACTTTTTCGCAGAAGCTCGCCCACTCGCGCTCGTTTTGCACCCCCAGCATCACGCTCTTGCCGTCGCCGGTGCGGTAGCGCCCGTAGGGCACGATCGTCGCGTGATCCGGGCCGGTGCGCGGCGGAGCGGCGCCGCTGAAGTGGGTGTAGTACAGGGGGTAGCCCATCCACTCCACCAGCGCCTCGAGCATCGTTACCTCGATTCGACCGCCCTTCCCCGTCTTTTCACGCCTCAGGAGCGCGGTCAGTATCCCGGAGTACGCGTACATGCCGGTCGCGATGTCGGCGATGGAAATGCCGACCTTGCTGGGTGTCTCCAGCGTCCCGGTCACGGACAGCACGCCCGCCTCGCTTTGCACCAGCAGGTCGTACGCCTTCTTGGCCGCGTAGGGTCCGCTGTCCCCGTAGCCCGATATGTCGCAGACGATCAGCCGCGGGAACAGGGACAGGAGCCTGTCGGCGGAATAGCCCAGCCGGTGCGCGGCGCCCGGCGCGAGATTCTGGACGAAAACGTCGGCGCGCTCGAGCAGTCGACGCAGTATGTCCGCGGCTTTCGCGTGCTTGACGTCCAGCGTCAGGCTCTCCTTGGAGCGGTTCAGCCACACGAAATGCGAGGACAGCCCCTTGACGGTCTGGTCGTAGTCGCGCGCGAAATCGCCCACCTGCGGGCGCTCGATCTTGATCACCCGCGCGCCGAGATCGGCGAGGTGGCGCGTGGCAAACGGCGCCGCTACCGCCTGCTCCAGCGAAACGACGGTAATGCCTTCGAGTGGGCGCATACGCGTATTCCGGCCGTCTATCTGACTACCTGCTCCGCCCCGGGCGCAGACCCGCGCTTCGTCCGCCAATCCTGGACACCTTGGATGATCAGAATGAGTATGCCGGCAAGCGGTGTCATGAACAGGGACAACAGCAGATGGTAAATCGGGTTGATGGTGCGAAAGTACCACCGGCCCGACAGCCGCATCAAGAGCGCGATCAGCGCTACGGCGAGGCTGCCGCCGCCGTAAACAATGGACAGGGGCGTCATGGCAGTCTCACGGTAGCTCTTGTGCTCCGATGCAGCCGCTAGCGTCAAGTCCTCGCGCATCTGGCTGGGCTCGAGCTTGCCCTTCAGCTTGGTCAGAAACGGCGCACTGCTGAACCGTATAGCGTCGAAAAAGCCAACCGGCGTTACATACTCGCGGAACCAATGCAGTTCAGGGCCTTCTTGCCCGGCAAAGCGCAACGAGAGGCGGTTCCCGGAATCGGCCTGGTACGGCGCGTAGACGTAGAGCGCAACCTCGGTCGCGCGTCCCGCGGACGCGGTCAGCGCGAGGGGGTAGACAAGGCTCTTGGCACCGAAGCGCACCAGCAGCGGCGGGCTCATGCCGCCGCGGCCGAAGCTCTCGTTCGCATCCGGCGCGAGCCGCGCCGTGACGAACAGCCAGCCCCGCTTGATGTAGCCGTCCAGCGCCGCGCCGTCCGCTTCGGTAAATGCAAAGCCGTTGTGCTTCAACCATCCGATCAGGTCGGCACTCGAGCCAGCGCGCAGCACCTTGGCGTCATAGGCGCCCACGCGCAATTCCTTCACGACCTCGACCCCCTGACGGGATGTGCCGAGCGAAATCGCGGCAAGCAGGCAACCGATGAGGCCGATGATCGCAGCGGCCCGGAGCGTCCTCCTGCGTTCGTCACCGCCTATCCCTGCCACGAGCAGATAGATCCAGGTCACGACTGCCAGCAACGCGACCGCGGGGACGATCGAAATTTCGTCGGGCCCGGTGCGACGGGCAAGCTGGCGAAACACGCGATCAGCATCCCTGGCGCTCATGCTCCCGAGCATCGGTTCGGCGGGAACCGGCACGACCCACCCAACCGCGCCCGTAACCTGCCCGCCTTCCGGGGCAGCGAATCGGCTTTGCAGCAACATCGCCTGCTGCGCCCCGTCGAAGAGAATCAGCGCGCGCTGGTCGGGAATTTCGGGCACGACATCGGCTGTGTAGATCTTGCCGTCGGCGAAAGCGGCACCGGCACCTGCTCCTGCCAGCACGACAAGAACCGCAAGGATGCGCTTGAGCGCCCTTGACAAGACACCGACGCGAGCGCGCGCGACGAGTAGCGCAGCCGTCGCCTGATCTAGTGAAACGACCTTGATACCACCTAAAGGGCGCATGAATTAGCCGCCAAGGCGCCAAGACGCCAAGGAGTACAAAACTGATTTCAGAAAACGAAGGGCTGCCATTGCTTACGTCACACTGGATCCCGGCTCTTGCCGGGCAGTCGGCCCATGACTTCTGGATTTCCTTCTCCTTATGGATCTTCTTGGCGTCATGGCGTCTTGGCGGCTAATTTAGAACGATCTTGGCATACCCAAGACGTGTTCCCCGATGTAGGACAGGATCAGATTCGTGGAGATCGGCGCCACCTGGTAGAGGCGGGTCTCGCGGAACTTGCGCTCGACGTCGTACTCCTCGGCGAAGCCGAAGCCGCCGTGGGTCTGCACTGCGGCGTTGGCGGCTTCCCATGATGCATCGGCGGCCAGCAGTTTCGCCATGTTCGCCTCGGCCCCGCACGGCTCGCCGCGATCGAACAGGTCGGCGGCGCGGCTGCGCATCAAATCCGCGGCTTCGACGTTGACATGGGCGCGGGCGATTGGAAACTGAACGCCCTGGTTCTGCCCGATCGGCCGGTTGAAGACGACGCGGTCGCGCGCGTAGCGGGTGGCGCGTTCGACGAACCAGCGGCCGTCGCCGACGCACTCGGCGGCAATCAGAATCCGCTCGGCATTCAATCCGTCGATCAGATAACGGAAGCCCTTGCCCTCTTCGCCGACGAGGGTCTC
>JBIOVQ010000233.1:0-6393 GCA_044867805.1 Burkholderiales bacterium
ACGCGATGTACGCAAGCAAGTCGGGGGGGAAGAACCGCGTCACGCTCTTTTCCGCCTGACGGCGGAAAACCGTGATTCGTGATTTGTGATTCGTGAGTCGACTTGCCTGCCGGTGGTCGCGGACCGAAGCTGCTTCGAATCACGATTCACGAATCACGATTCACGCTTCTCCCGCGATCGGGCTACGCGAAAATAATCCGTGTTGTCGTAGAACGATTCCACGTCGTTCCCCGCGTGCCATCCCGGCACGCCCAGCACCGGCACGACGGCGAGGTCGCGCGTAACCAGCACGCCGCGCGCGTCCCCGAGGCGCCGCGCAATCCTCGCGTCCAGCGCCGCAAGCTGCTCCGGCAGCGGCGCCTCGAGCACGTCGGGCTCGACTTTGAGCAGGATCCCGCGGCTCGTAATGCCGAGGAAAGGGCGCAAAGCGTTCTCATAGACCGCGTGTCCGAAAAGGTGGAAACGCATCTGCGCGGCCAGCCGCGCGCGGTTGTCCCAGAACAGGTCTTTCCAGCGCCAGTCGCGCAGGCGCGCCAGCAATTCGTCCTCGCTCGACGCCACGATCACGCCACCCTCGTCGAACAGCGTGAGGGCGTCCTGCGCCGGGCCGCGATTTGCACGTCTGGCGCGCCCGCGTGGGGGTGTGCCAGTTTCCACCTTCGGTACTCCGGCAGATTCGATCGCGCGGCTCGGCACCAACGCTTCGTTTCCCGCGTGCGATGCGCGCCTTTGGGGTCGCATCCCCAGAGGGGCGCGTCGAGGGGCGGAAGAGGGACCCTCTGGGATCTGACCCCCGGCGGCGCGCGAGGATCGGCGGTGCGACGCGCCTATGATCGGCTCCACGGTCGCATCCCCTAAGAAGGGGCCCCTGCTCCACGCTGCGCCGATCCCTGCTCCGCCCTCCGGCGCGCACTGCGCCTCGAGCGCCGCGTAATGCCGCGCGTTGAGCGCTGCCTTGGCGAGCGGGAAGGCGAGCCATACCAGCACGTTGAACAGATCGTGCCAGCTGCGCTCTCTCACCTGCAGCTCGCCCCTCAGGTAAAGACGGGGCTCGTAGCCGTCCTCGAACGCGACCGGTCTGCGCCCCTGCGGCACTACCCGCAGCGGCATCCCGCCGGTGTTGCGGGGCGGCGGATTGCGCTGGTCGAGCAGCCGCTGCAGGTCGGCCAGACGCGGCCAGTCGGCGCCGAATGCGCCCGCATGCGAGCGCAGCGGCTCGAACATCGGCGAGCGAGCGAGGAAACCGGCATCCCACTCCATGGAATCGGGAAGAAGCAATCAGTGGCGTGACGGCAGATTGTAGGGCGGCCGGCATGCCGCGGAATGCGGGCGCATGGCATAATTTCCGTTATTCCGGGCGCCGTGCGCCTGCGCAACATGACGAACAGGCACAATAGATGGCAATCGGCATAGCCTACGTAAAGACGGCGAAGGGAAAGGAAGAAGCGGCAACCAAGCCCGGGAACCTTTCCGGAGGATTGAAGGCGCTGCTCGGGCTCATCAACAAGACTTCGATGGCGGACCTGCAGGAAAAGCTGCCGCAGGTTCCGGTGGACAAGCTGAACCAGGCCCTGGACAAGCTCTTTTCCGAGGGCTACATCGAGATCGCGGCCGCTCTCCCGACGATGCCGCCGGTCAAGGAAGAAGAGCTCGATTTCACGCGCTTCATCAACCGGCCGGTGAAGGAGCCGACGATCCAGCAGAAGCGCAAGGCGGAGGCGACGCTCTCCGGGATCAGGACCTCGAAGAAGGCCGGCTTTCATGTCAACATCATCAACCGGCCGGAAAAGACGATTCCGCCGCATGCCGGCGGCGACACCTACACGGTCCTCGTCATCGACGCCGACGACGCCAACTCGCTCGTCGTGACGCGCGCTCTGCTGCTGGCCAAGTTCGAGACCCGCGCCGCCTCCAGGAAGGACGAGATCGTCGCCCAGCTCAACAAGGCGCCGCCGGCAGACGTGATCGCCCTCGAAATTGGGGCGTCCACCGAAGTGATCGGCCTGGAGCTGCTCGGTCGCCTGCGCCAGCACCCCATCTACAAGTCGGTACCCATCATCGTCATGACCGAGAAGGTGGAGCACAGCCAGCTGGTGGCCGCCCTCGCCTATGGAGCAAGCGGCTACATGAGCAAGCCGGTCAAGTCCGAGGCGCTGGTCGACGGCATCAAGGCCGTGCTCGGCTTGTGAAGCTGCCAGTTTGCAGTGGGCAGTTTGCAGTTACTGCCAACTGACGGCTGTCAACTGCCAACTTCGCTTCCGTCACGCTTCTTCGAGCAGGCGCTTGATCTGCGGGATCATGAGCTCGGCGGCCGCGCGGCCTTCCGCGATCGCCTCCGAGCCGCGGTGATACTCCATGAGGCCCAGCTCGGCGAGGCGCGGCTGTATGACGACTTCCGCCGGCTCGCCGGCGAGCCGGCTGCGCGTGATCCGCTCGCTCATGATGTTGAGGCTGCTGGTGAGGACGTCGATCATGCCCGGCCGCTTGAAGGGCATTCCGCTCTTCGACGCGCGGGCATGGCGGCCGACCAGGTTGGCGTTGAGGTCGACCGCGATCACGAAATCGGCCTCCATGGCGCGCGCCAGCGATACCGGCACCGGGTTCACCAGCGCTCCGTCGACCAGAACCCGCCCGTTATCGGTCCATGGCGTGAACAGCCCGGGCATCGCGATCGAGGCCCGCACCGCGTCGGCCACGGGCCCTTCCCGCAGCCAGATCTCGCGGCCGGTGGCGAGATCGGTCGCGACCGCCGCGAACGGCCGTTTCAGCTCCTCGACGCGCTTGTCGAGCAGGTCTCCCTTCAGAAAGGTGATCAGGCGGTTGCCTTTCAGCAGGCCGCTGCTGAAGCCGATATCGAGAAAGCCCACCACCTTGCGCCAGGTGAGGGAGCTCACCCACCGCTCGAGCTCGGCAAGGCGGTCGTCGGCATAGGCCGCCCCGACCAGCGCCCCGATCGAAGTGCCGCACACCAGGTCAGGCACGATGCCCTGGTCGTTCAGCGCCTGCAGCACGCCGATATGGGCCCATCCGCGCGCGGAGCCGGCTCCGAGCGCGATACCGATCCGGGGCAGGTGCTGCGTCATGGGGTATATGGCCGGAATCCGGGAGTATGTTCGTCCAAGTCTTGGACAAGATAACCGGCGCTTGGATTCATCGATCGAGCCGGTCGGACTACCGGCCCGGGTGCCGGTCGAGGAAGGCCCCCAGCTGCGCCACCCATTCCTGCCGCACGAAGATGAAGCCGTCATTGTGGCCCCCGCGCATCTCCAGGAACGCCTTGGGCTCCCTGGCGGCCTCGAACAGCTTCCTGCCGTGGGAGTACGGCACGACGTCGTCATCGCGGCTATGGGCAATGAAAACAGGGGCCTGGATGCGCTTGAGGTTCTCCAGGTTGTCGTAGCCGATGCGGCTCAACAGCCTGACCGGCAGGAACCAGTAGACCTGGGCGCCCAGGTCGTTCACCGACGTGAAGGTCGAGAACAGCAGCACGGCGCGTGGGTTGGCCTTCGCCGCGAGCCAGGTCCCCACGGCGCCCCCCAGGGATTCACCGGCGATCACCACGTCCTGCGGCTGCGCGAGCCGCGCGTGGCGCAGGTATTCCCAGGCGGCCTCGGCGTCACGGTAAGTGCCCTCCTCGGAGGGCGAGCCGGTGCTCTTGCCGTAGCCGCGATAGTCCAGGATGAACGTCGTGTAGCGGAGGCGGTTGAACATCAGCAGATAGTCGAGGCGATGCGAGATGTTGCCGGCGTTGCCGTGAAAGAAAAGCACCACGCCGCGGGCGTTCTCGGCCGGCACCCACCACGCCTGCAGCGTCTCGCCGTCGGCGGTGCGGAGCTCCACCGTCTCGTAGCGCAGCCCATAGGACTGGGGCGAAAGCATCACTTCCCGTCCCATTCCCGGATAGAACACGAGGTGGGACTGGAACACGAACACCAGCACCAGCACCGCCCCGTAGGCGATGGCGACCGGTATCAGCAGTTCTCCGAGCATGCGCCGCATCGCCGCTACCAGCGGAACGTCGCGCCGGCCAGGTACGCCTTGTCGGACTCGGCGCGGTTGAAGTTCTTGCGGAAGCCCGCGTCGAGATCGATCTTCCTGGTGGGGGAATAAATCACCCCCAGCATGCCGAACTGGCTGGTGCTGTCCGGCAGGAACGCGTCGTTGCGCGACTCGTTGGCGCGCAGGCCCAGCTCCCCGACCAGGCGTAGCTCGCCGGTAAGCTCGTAGGAGGCGCCGCCCGAAACCCGCCACAGGTCGCTGCGGCTTTCCGCCGCGTCCTGCGGCAGCTTGAAACGCGCCCGGGTATAGGCGATGTTGCCGAGGAAAGTCCAGGCCTCGGCCTCGTAAGTGGCGAGCAGCGCGACGCCCCACGAGGTCTTGCCCGCGCCAAGGCCCTTGTCCTCGTTGCCCGTCGGCAGCGTCAGGCCCGGTTTCAGGGCGAGGCTGAACCCGTCGGCCTCGTGGAAGCGCCACTTGAGTTCCAGCGTCGAATCCGACATCCCGCCTTGGTCCGCAGTGGTGATCCCGTTCTCGGTCGTGCGCGTGTTCAGGTAGCTCAGTCCGACCTGCACGTCCAGGTTTTCCAGGATTCCGTAGGAGAGCACCGAGGTGTAGGCATCCACCCGGTCCTTCCGCTCGACGGGACCGGCCCCGGTATCGGCGGCGCGCTTGTCGCGCAGGAAATCGCCCTGCAGCTCGAGCTGCCACTTTCCCCTGCCCTGCGTGCCGGTGTCGTCGGTGATGAACGGGTGGGCCGCCCAACTGAAGTCGGAAGTCGGAAGGAGAAAGGCGGAAGTAACGGCCACCAGCACCAAAGAGCGGCCACGGCACGCGACTACCCCACCTCGCGGCCCGCCGCGCCGCTCCCCCCACTTTCGCCTTTCGCCTTTCTTCTGTTCCTACACTTCCGACTTTCGACTTCCGACTTTCGACTTCATCGTGTCCCTCCGCCCTCATCCCTGATTCAGGCAGGGTCCGACCGCTGTCGTTATCGCATCCACGATCTTTGCCCGGACGGCGGGATCGCGCATGCGCAGCTCCTCGGCGCGGTTGACGACGACTCCCGCCTCGAACAGCAGCGCCGGAATGCTCGCGGTCTTGAGGACGGCGAGATTGTCGAAATAGTGCACGCCGTTCTCCTCGTCGGCGAACGGGCGGTTTTCGCCCACGATCGGGTCGGCATGATAGCGCGACGGCGTGAAGCCCGCCCCCCTCAGCGCCGCGCCGATCGCCGAAGCGCACTTGAGACTGGCCTCGGTATGGGCATGCAGCCGGGACACGAACAACGAGTAGCCGGAGAAATGGTCACTGTAAAGCAGCTGTTCGCCTTCATGCTCCCAAACCGACAGGAAACGCGGTTGCACGGAATCGTGATGGACGGAGATGAAGAGGTCCATACCGGCGGCGCGCGGGGCGCGCCTGCCCAGGTTGTCGGCCAGGCCGTCACCGCCGATCAGCAGTGTCCTGTGGCCCGCGCCCTCGAGGGCAGCCGCAAGCTCGCGCGACAGGCGCAGGTTGTATTCGAACTCGGTGACTCCGCGGGCGCTGATGACCCCGGGCTTCTCGAAGTAGTGGCCGACGTCGATCGCTATGTTGGCAGCGAGTGCCGCCGGCGCGAGCGCCAGAACCAGAAAACCCCAAATTAGCCGCCAAGACGCCAAGAGCGCCAAGAAGAACGAAAATGAATTCAAAGATAAAACGTCAGGAATGGAGCGATGGAGTCATAAATTCCAATTGCTGACACGTTAACGTTCCCAGTAACCGGCGCGCGCGCTCTCGCAAACCGCAGCGGTCGCGCGCGCGTCCGTGTTGACTGGGGGGTTAGGGCTTACGTGGGATAAGCGGTACATACCGATGGCAAAGAGGCGCACTCACCGCAAAGCCGACGAGCGATCCTACAAGAACGGAATTGAAGACACCCAATGTTTGTCCGAAATACAGATAGGCCATCACGACCAGGATAAACATCGGGGATAGACATACAAAGGTGCTTAGCCAGGGAACGCTCACGTGGCCTCCACAACGGCGACACTCAATTGAGCGAGCGGGCCCGAGGAGTTCCTTTTGCCAGAACGAGAAGGCATCCGCGCCGCAGTGTGGACAGGCGTACATGTCGTAAGCCCTAACTTTAATTAGGTGACAAATTGGTTGACTTATTAGTTGACGATTTGCTTGACGCGGGTCGTCTGACCAATTTTGGCGCACCTGGGGGTCAATTATTGATCGAGTTTTTCTTGGCGTCCTTGGCGCCTTGGCGGCTAATTTCCGGTTCTCTTTAGCGTCCTCGGCGTCTTGGCGGCTATTTTCGGTTTACCAGCCAAGGACGTAGGCCGGGCGGCGGGGATCGGCGCCGCCGTGCAGCACCCCGTTCTTCCGGTCGTTGACGATCGTGCA
>JBIOVQ010000234.1:0-3059 GCA_044867805.1 Burkholderiales bacterium
GGCACGATCACCGTGACGGCCACAGCCTCCGACAACGTCGGAGTCGCAGGAATCCAGTTCTTCCTCGACGGCGTCGCCGGCGCGGACGACACCACCGCCCCGTATTCGTTCTCCTGGGATACGACCACCGCGGGCAACGGCTCGCATACCCTCACCGCCGTCGCGCGCGATGCCGCCGGCAACCAGGCCACCTCCAACCCGGTCACTGTCACGGTTTCCGACACTGCCCCGCCGCCGGCGGTAAGGCGCTTTGAGGAAACGGATGCGTCGGTGAGTTATGGCATCGGTTGGAATCCGCGCGATGACGATCTCCGGGGGACCGGCTGGTATGCCTGGAGCGGGGGGTCTGCCGCGGAATCCATGACGCCGGGCGCGCGGGCCACGTTCACCTTCACCGGAACCTCGGTTACCTGGCTCGGCATGCGTGGCCTCGATAGCGGCATCGCTCGCGTGTACGTGGATGGAGTCTTCGTGTCCGAAGTCGACATGTTCATGAGGTCGAACGAGATCCACGTGCCCATCTTCACGGTGAGCGGCCTGACCAACGGCAGCCATACGTTGACGATCGAAGCGACCGGACTGAAGAACAGTGATCCGCAGGCCGCCGACTCGCCGCTGGCTCTGGTCGTGATAGACGCATTCGACGTGCCCGCACCGGTAGTGTCGCAGTTGCAGGATACGGATCCCGACCTGGTCTTCACCGGCGCGTGGACCCGGGGGGACAACAGCAAGCCGTGGAGCAGCTGGTTCGCCGCCTTCTCGACCACGTCAGGCGCGCGAGCCACGTTGCCATTCATCGGAACATCGATAAGCTGGATCGGCTATCGCGGGCCCGATGCGGGGATCGCCAACGTTTACCTGGATGGCAGCTTCGTCGGCGAAGTCGATCTGTACTCTCCGGATGAGCATGTCCAGGCCGTCCTTTTCACGTCGCCGCAAATGGCCGACGCAAACCATACGTTGGCGATCGAGGCGACGGGCCGCAAGAACGCGCAAGCGAGGGATACTCGGGTCGTGGTGGATGCGTTCGTCGTTACCACGCTGGGAAGGCGCTTCGAAGAGACGGATCCGTCCGTCACCTACGCCGGCAGCTGGGACCAGGGCAACTTCAACCGGGCGTGGAGCATGAGGACCGTCGCGGTGTCCGGCGAGCCGGGCGCGCAAGCGACGTTCACCTTCAGCGGGACGTCGGTCAGCTGGATCGGCACCCGCAAAAGCACGACCGGGATCGCTCGCGTATTCCTGGATGGGGCCTTCGTGAAGGAGATCGATACGTATTCCCCCACGGACGGGCTCCAGGACACGGTCTTCAGGGCGTCGGGCCTTGCTGCGGGGACCCATACGTTGACGATCGAAGTGACGGGCCGGAAGAACCCGGCCTCGGACAGCGCCTACATCGTAGTGGATGCTTTCGACGCCCGCCCATGAGGTGAGCTGTCGCCCTGGGCGGGGGCCCGTCGCCCGAAGGGATGCACCCGGAATATCCGGTCGTTGCTTGTGAGACGGCCTGCGAGAGTGCTCCTGCCCGGCCCGCATCCCGAGCGGAAAGCGATGCCGGCATCTCCCGCAGTCTCCTGTTCGCTGCGCGAGGCGCCGCCGGGCGGTGCGGGCGTCATTCGGTAATCTGCGCCGCGAAACGCGTGGAGGAGCCGGCCCGGCACTGATCCTCTTTTCCATTCGAGAGCCCACATGTGCGGAATTGCGGGATGGGTTGCAGCGCCGGAGAGTACGCTCGCGGAGGACACGCTCGCGTCGATGCTGCAGGCGATAGCCCATCGCGGGCCGGACGACGAGGGCACATTCTACTTCCGCTGCGCCGGCAGCGGACACCACGTCTTTCTCGGGCACCGGCGGTTGGCGATCATCGACCCGGAAGGAGCGCATCAGCCGATGTGCGACGCCGGGGCCGGCCTCGCGCTGACCTTCAACGGGGAGATCTACAATTTCCGCGAGCTGCGCGAGGAGCTGGGCCGGCTCGGTTACCGCTTCACGCGCGATTCCGACACCGAAGTCCTGCTGCGCGCCTACCAGCACTGGAAGAGCGGGGTCGTCCATCACCTGCGCGGCATGTTCGCGTTCGCGATCTGGGACGCCCGCAACGAGCGCCTGTTCATGGCGCGGGACCGCTTCGGGGAGAAGCCGCTGTATCTTTGCGAAAACGCAAGCGGCCTCTACTTCGCTTCGGAGATCAAGGCGCTGCTGCGCGTCCCCGGCATCAAGCCTGCCGTGGACCTGGAGGCCGTCTGGGACTATCTCGCTTACCGCTACGTGCCGGGCCCAAGAACCCTGTTCACCGGTATCCGGAAGTTGATGCCGGGGACAACCGCTACATGGGAGCGCGGGAAGCTCAAGGAGGAACGCTACTGGTGGGCCCCGGACCGCAGCCAGCATCATTACCAGCAGCCGCCGCGCGATGTCGTCGAGACTTTCCTGTCCCGGCTGGACGAGGCCGTCAGGCTGCAGATGGTGAGCGACGTGCCGTTCGGCGCGTTCCTCTCCGGCGGTCTCGACTCCTCGACCATCGTGGCCCTCATGAGCCGCCACAACGCGAAGATCAACACGTTCTCGGTGGGTTTCGACGAGGACAGCTACAGCGAGCTTGCCTACGCCGCGGAGGTGGCGACGCACCTGGGGACCCGGCACCACGAAATCGAGGTGGACTACCGCGACCTTATTGAACGGCTGCCGCGGCTGGTCGCGTTCCGGGACGCGCCGGTGTCCGAGCCCTCGGACATCCCGATCCACATGCTGGCGTGCGAAGCCGCCCGCAGCGTCAAGATGGTGCTGACGGGGGAGGGCAGCGACGAGATTCTCGGGGGCTATACCAAGCACGTCGTCGAGCGGTTTGCCCAGGGCTATCAGCTGCTCCCGGGCCACTTGCGCCATCGATTCATAGAGCCGCTCACCCGCGCCCTTCCCTACGACTATCGCCGGATCAAGACGGCCGTAACCAACCTGAACATCGAGGACTGGCGCGAGCGTTACGTGCGCTGGTTCGGCGCCCTCAACCGAACCGAGCGCGACCGGCTCTCGGTCCTGCGGCTGAACGGCACACCGGT
>JBIOVQ010000235.1:0-6252 GCA_044867805.1 Burkholderiales bacterium
AGCCGCCGGCCGAGCTCGTGTCCCAGGTCCACCACCAGGCCGCGCGGCGCGCCGGTCGCCGGGTCCTTCGCGGTGAGCAGGAAATTGCTCATGTTGGCGCCGACGCGCAGCTTGCCGCCGGGCGCGATCTCGGTCCGCAGTGCGGGGGTTATCTTTGTCATGTCACGCTATCGCTGAAGGTTGAACAGCACCGCCGATTAACGCAGATAAACGCCGATCAAGCAAGGAAACCCCTCGACGCAAAGCCGCAAAGGCGCAAAGAAAATCCTCATTGAATATTGAGAGAAAACTTTGCGGCTTTCTTCTTCCTTTGCGTCAGGGGTCTTGACGTTGGTCGTATCGGCGTTCATCGGCGGTGGCTTTGCCTTCGCCGGCGCCGAGCTTCGCGGCGAGGCGCTCGGAGAATTCCTTCGCCATGTGCTTCACCACCAGGTTCGCGCCGCTTTCCACGAGCGAGGCGAGCTTGCCCGAGATCTCGACCTGGGCGTCGACCGGAACCGCCGCGGAGCCCGGCGCAGCCCCTTCGACGACCTTGAAAGTCATCGTGGTCTTCACGCGCGTGCCGCCCTGGTTGTCCCTGCCCCTGGACGAAACGCGCCCGGACATGGCCGCCCCGTCCAGCTCGAGCGCGACCTTGGTGCGAAAGGTCACCTTGGCCGGCCCGAATTTCACCGTCAGGGTTGCGTCGTATGAGCCGTCTTCCTGCTGCTCGCCCAGTTCCGCCCCCGGCACGCAATCCACCACGGCGCGCGGGTCCGACAGCACGTCCCAGACGGTCCCCGGCGCCGCCGGCACCTCGATGCGCTCGCTGATCTCTATCACTATGTGGACGGGAGAGGAAGACGTTCCGGGGCCGCCATAGTAGCAGGCGAGGGCCGGACCGGGTGACCGGCGCGGCCTCGCCTGAAAGGATGAAGGCGGAAGGATGAAGGATGACCGTCAAAGCTTCGCGTGACAACGACAGGACCCGACCTTTCACGGGGTCCGGTCGGTAGGGCCCTCTATGTCTTCTTGCGTCCGACCGAAGGTGACGAGAGGTCGGGAAATACAAGGTATCGCGCGCCGCGCGAGGGTCATCCCTCATCCTTCATCCTTGAGCGAAGTGATAGAGTGGCGCAAACCGGACCGAGATCGCTGCAGCCGGGAGAGGAGAAACCATGAAAGCATCACTTAAGTTCGCTGCACTGTCTCTCGCGCTCGCCCTGGCGGGCGCGGTGCACGCGCAGGACCGGTGGCCGACGAAGCCGATACGCCTGATCGTGCCGTTCACGGCCGGCGCGGCGAGCGACGTGCTCGGGCGCATCGTCGGCCAGCGCTTGAGCGAGATCTACGGCCAGCAGGTGGTCATCGACAATCGGCCGGGCGCCGGCGGCCTGATCGGCAGCGACCTGGTCCGCCATGCCGCGCCCGACGGCTACACCCTCGCCATGGTCGGCCAGCCGCACCTGTCGAACGCGCTGCTGCGGGAGGAGAAGCCGTACGACCCGCTCAAGGACTTCGCGTCGATCTCGTTCGTCGCGTCCACCGCCAACGTGCTCGTGCTCGGCAAGGGCGTCGAAGTGAGGACGATCCCGGAGCTCATCGCGCTGGCGAAAGCCAAGCCGGGGACTCTCAACTACGGCTCGGCCGGGGTGGGCAGCTCCTCGCATCTCGCCGGCGCGCTGTTCGCGTCCAAGGCGAACATCAACGTCGTGCACGTGCCGTTCCGCATCGGCGCGGACAGCCGCAGCGCCCTGATCGCGGGCACGATCCACTACTACGTGTATCCAGCGCCTGCGATCATGGGCATGATCAAGGCCGGCACGCTGCGGGCCCTGGCAGTGGCGTCGCCGAAGCGGGCCGCGGCGCTGCCCGACGTGCCCACGACCGCGGAAGCGGGTTTCGCCGCGTACCGGTCGGAGTCGTGGTTCGGACTGATCGCGCCGCGCGCGTTGCCGAAGGCACGCATCACCCGCATCAATGCCGACACCGTGAAAGTGCTGATGGAGCCCGCCACGCAGGAGAAGATCCTGGCGCAGGGCGCGCAGGCGGGATTCGGCCCGCCCGAGCACTTCGCCAGGATGCAGCGCGATGAATACGCGGAGCTTGCCACGCTGATCAAGCAGATCGGCATGAAAGTACAATAAGGCGAACGATGAAGGTCAGAGCCGTCAGCCGTCAGCCGTCAGCCGTCAGCCGCGCCGCTGCGGTCCTGGCGGCGTTGCCAACTGCCGCGTGGGCGCACCACGTCATGGACTATGGGCTGCCGCAGACCTTCACGGAAGGCCTGCTGTCGGGGCTGGGGCATCCCCTGATCGGGGTGGATCACGCGGCGTTCATCGTCGCCTCCGGGTTCTTCCTCGCCCTGGTCGAGGGCGGCATCGTGGGCGTGCTCGTGCTGATCGGCGGCGCCCTCGTCGGCGCCGCCATGCACCTGATGGGCATCGACGTGCCCGCCGGCGAGGTGGGCGTTGCGCTGTCGGTCATCATCATCGGCGCGCTGGTCATGGCGCGACGCAAGATCGAGCTGACCTGGGCGGCCGCCGGGCTGGCGATCGCGGGCGTGCTGCACGGCCACGCCTACGCGGAATCCATATTCGGCGCCGAGCCCGCTCCGCTCGGCGCCTACCTGGTCGGCTTCTCGCTCATCCAGCTTGCCGTCGCCGCGACGGCGTTCTGGGTGCACCGGCGCATCATCGCCGCCCGCGAGTCCTGGGCCAAGCCGGTTTCCGTGGGCCTGGGCGGTGTCGTGGGCGCCGTCGGAATCGCGTTCCTCGTTATGAACGTCTGAATAGACAGGATTAACAGGATTAACAAGATTCGGGCAAAAATCCTGTAAATCTTGTATATCCCCTTCCCCCGCGTGGGGGAAGGTAGGATGGGGGCCACCTCGTTAGAGTGTCCATTCAACATGGCGAAGCAGCCACAGAAGACGATTCCCTCCGACATCGGCGGCGCGCCGGCGGGCCCGGTGGACACGGCCGACCACGGCATGAAGTTCTGGGAGCGGCAGGCCAATGCCCTGCGCACCGCGCTGCGGCGCCAAGGGCTGATGACCGTGGACGAGCTGCGCCGCGCGGCGGAGGACCTCGGCGACCGCTACGCGAAGCTCGAGTATTTCGAGCGCACGACGCTCGCCCTGCGCACGGTGCTCCTGGAGAAAGGCCTCATCACCGAGGAGTCGCTCGCGGCGAAGATGGCCGAGGTGCGGAAGCGCTTCGACGTTCCGCGCAAGAAGGAGCTGCCGGTAAAGAAGAAGGTGAAGCGATGAGCCCCGCGGCGGACAGGCAGGGCGGCCGGCCTTTGCCCTCCACCTACACCCCGGCCCCCGGGCACCGCTTCGACGTGGGCGACCGCGTGGTGGTCAAGCGTTCCTGGCCGCCCGGCCACCGCCGCACGCCCGGCTATATCCGCGGCAAGGCGGGCGTGATCGAGCGCATCTGCGGGGCCTTCCCCAACCCGGAGGAGCTCGCCTACGGCTTCGACGGCGAGCCCAAGAAGGTGCTCTACCGCGTGCGCTTCCTGCAGAAAGAGGTGTGGCCGGCCTATCGCGGCCCGGCGCACGACGTGATCGAGATGGAGATCTTCGAGCACTGGCTCGAGCCTGCATTCGCCGGGTCGAGCCGCGACGAAAACTAAAGCGCGTCTCGAAAACATCGAGAACCGAAGCAACCGCCGATGAACGCCGATAAACGCCGATACACTGACACAATCCACCGTCCGCTACGGTCCTGGATCTGCGTTCATCTGCGTTTATCTGCGGTTCCATTCGGTTTTTGAGATAGCTTCTAGACATGTGAATGGGGTGCCGCATGGCAAAGCACGTTCACGATTACTACGCGAAGAAAAAGCACGACCGCGACCATGACCACGGCGCCCACGAGGCGATCGAGGAGCGGGACGAGGGCCCGCCGTCGGAATACGAGATCATGAGCCGCGCCATGCAGGAGCTGCTGGAAGACAAGGGCGTCGTCACCGCGGAGCAGGTCCGGCGCAGCATGGAGCAGTTCGAGGAAGAGCTGCCCTACCGCGGCGCGCGGGTCGTCGCCCACGCCTGGACCGACCCGGCGTTCAAGAAGCGCCTGCTGGCGGACGGCAAGGCCGCGGTCGCGGAGTTCGGCATCGACATGGAGGCCGACCGGCTGATCGCGGTGGAGAACACCCCGGACGTGCACAACGTCATCGTGTGCACGCTGTGCTCGTGCTATCCGCGCACGCTGCTCGGCATGCCGCCGACCTGGTACAAGAGCACCAACTACCGCTCGCGCGTGGTGTTCGAGCCGCGCGCGGTGCTGAAGGAATTCGGCACCGTGCTGCCCGGCCACGTCACGGTGCGCGTGCACGATTCCAACGCCGACATGCGCTACATCGTGATCCCGATGCGGCCGAAGGGGACCGAAGATTGGAGCGAAGAGCGGCTGACGGGGATCCTCACGCGCGACACTCTCGTCGGCGTCACCGTCCCGAAAGTGGCGTGACGCCAAGTGTGCAGTTTGCAGTGGGCAGTTTGCAGTTACTGCCAACTGACAACTACCAACTGTCAACTTCCGGCTAGGAGCCGGCGACGACCGCCAGCTTGTTCTCCACCGACTTCACGCCGGCGACGTTGCCCGCGACTCTGGCGGCGGTGTCGCGCCGCGCCGGCGTTTCCGCCGTGCCGTAGAGCGTGATGACGCCGTTCTTGGCGACGACGTCTATCCCGTGAGCGTTGAGGCCGCGCTCGGCCAGCAGGGCGGACTTGACCTTGCCGGCGAGCGCCTTGTCGGCGGCGACGTGCGGAGGCTCCACCGGCCTGGGCGGGGCGACCACCAGCGGCGGGGGCTCCTCCGGCAGAGTCGGTGTCGTTACGACCACCTTTGGCTCGGGCGGGGGCGGCTCCTGCCGGTCGCAGGCGGCCAGCGCCAGCAACCCCGCCATGACCACCCGGGATGTGCGGAAGGCGGGGACCGCTCGATTTACCTTCATGCTCCCTCCTTTTCGGGGTGCCTCAGTGACTCAGATTCGGCAGCCCGCCAGAAATTCCCTCCTTACGGCTTGCCTCCCCAATTTCGTGATAAGTGATAAGTGATAGGTGATAAGGGTTGGCTCCGCGCGAACGCGCGGGTGTCTTATCACTTATCACCTATCCCTTATCACGCCGTTCCAGCCTATCCGCGGCCCACGAAGGGCATCTTGGTGGCCATGATGGTCATCGTGAGCACGTTCACATCGAGCGGCAGGTTGGCCATGAAAACCACGGCGTTGCCGACGTGGACGGGGTCCATCCGCGGCTCCGGCGCCCGGGTGCCGTTCGCCTGCATGACGCCCTGCGCCATGCGCTCGGTCATCGGGCTGATGGCGTTGCCGATGTCGATCTGGCCGCAGGCGATGTCATAGGGGCGGCCGTCGAGCGCGATGGTCTTGGTGAGCCCGGTCACGCCATGCTTGGTGGCGGTGTAGGGCGCGGAGCCCGGGCGCGGCGTGTGCGCCGAGATCGAGCCGTTGTTGATGATGCGGCCGCCGCGCGGGTTCTGGTCCTTCATCATGCGGAACGCCGCCTGCGCGCACAGGAACATGCCGGTCAGGTTGACGTCCACCACGGACTGCCATTTTTCGAACGGCAGGTCCTCGAACGCGACACCGGGCGCGTTGCCTCCGGCGTTGTTGAACAGGGCGTCGAGGCGCCCGAATTCCTGCTGGATGCGGGCGAACAGCGCCTTCACCTGTTCCGGCTTGCCGACGTCGGTCGGCGCTACCAGCGCGCTCTTCCCGCTCGCCCCGGCTTCCTTCGCCGTATGCTCGAGCAGCTCCTTGCGTCGGCCCGCCAGCGCGACGCGGTAGCCGTCCTTGAGGAACGCGAGAGCGACCGCTCTTCCGACCCCGGTGCCGGCGCCGGTGACCAGCGCCGTTCTATTGCCTGATGCCATCGTTCTGTCTCCACGAATGGATTGCGCGAGCGTGCATGGTAGCGCAACCCGAAGGATGAGGGATGAAGGATGAGGGATGACCTTCGCGCCACGGCGCGATTCCTTGAGTGTCCCGACCTCTCGTCACCTTCGGTCGGATGTGATCACCGGCCGGACGGGAGGAGAGGCCGGGTCATCTGTGTCGTCACGCGAAGCGTGGGGTCATCCTTCATCCTTCCGCCTTCATCCTTGCCGTGGTTTAATGCGGCCCTATGCAGCTGCTGCAAATCATCCTGTTCCTCATGTTCTGCGCGGTCGCGGTGGGCTGGGTCGCGCGGCGCGCGAAGATTCCGTATCCGATCGCGCTCGTCATCGGCGGCGGCCTCCT
>JBIOVQ010000236.1:0-2075 GCA_044867805.1 Burkholderiales bacterium
TACCTCGGTGACAGCGACCGCCTCAACCGCCGCATGCACAACAAGCTGTGGATCGCCGACAACGCGGCCGCCGTGATCGGCGGGCGCAATCTCGGCGACGCCTATTTCAACGTGGGCGGGGACACCAATTTCGCGGATCTCGACGTGCTCGCCGCCGGGCCGGTCGTGACGGAGGTCTCGCGCAGCTTCGACGAGTACTGGAACAGCGAATTGGCGGTACCGATTGCGGCGTTTTTGGGCGAGCCGCCGAGTGCGGGGCAACTGGACCTCGTGCTTTCGCGGATGGCGGCGGGAGCCGAGCACTTCCGCGAAACGGACTATGCCCGGGTACTGCGCGCGATGGAGCTCGGTCGGCTGGTGCGCGATGGCCGGTTCCCGCTGGTTCCAGCACGCGCGAGCGCCATTCACGAGCCGCCCGCCAGGCCGGGACAGGCAACGGGCGAAGGTGAGGCGCAAATCATGTCGGTCTTGCGCAAATCCATCGAGGCGGCGCAGCGGGAGGTGATACTGATTTCGCCCTGGCTGATCCCGAGCGAGCGCGGGGTGGGCGTGCTGTGCGCGCTCGCCCGGCGCGGGGTTCGCGTAAGGGTGCTCACCAATTCTCTGGCGTCCACCGATGTCCCGGTGGTGCACGCGGGCTACGCGCGATACCGGCCCCGCCTGCTCGCGTGCGGCGTCGAAATGCGCGAGCGCCGGCCGGGCGCGTCCCGCTCCGGCGACGCGCGCCCGGGGTTGGCTTCCGGGGCGAGCCTGTCCTCGGGCTCCACCCTGCACGCCAAAGCGGTCGTGGTGGACCGCAGGTTCGTTCTCGTGGGTTCGATGAACCTCGATCCGCGCTCGAGATTGTCGAATACCGAGGTCGCCGTGTCGATCGAGAGCCCCGTGCTCGGCGAGCAGCTCGGCATGTTGTTCGAAGAAGCCGCCTCGCTCGATCAAGCGTTCCGCGTCGAGCTGGCCGAAGCCGGAGACGAAAACGCGGGTCTGTCCTGGGTCGGGCAGGAGAAGGACAAGCTGGTGCGCTATGCCAGCGAGCCGCTGGCGGGCTGGTGGCGGCGTTTCATTGCGAGCCTGCTCGGCACGCTGGCGCCGGAAGAGCTGCTGTGATCAGGACCCGGCCGGCCGGAACACCAGGAAGTACTGGTTCGGCAGGAACGTGTGCTCCTGCGCGAGCGCGTAGCCGGCACGCTTGAGCTCCGCCTTCACGCGCTCCGGTGCGATGCGCGCGCTCTTCGGCGGGCCCTCCGGGGAGTCCATGCGGAAGTCGATCACGGCGAGGCGGCCGCCGGACTTGAGGGACTTCTGAAGGTTGCGGAAATATCGCTCGCGGCTCTCGATGTGGTGGTACGCGTCCACGAGGATGATCAGGTCCGCCTTCTCCGGAAGGCGCGGGCTGTCGGGCGCGCCCGCGATCGCCCTGATGTTCGACAGTCCCTCGCGCTTCGCTCGGTCGGCGAGAAATTTCACCATGTCGGGCTCGATGTCCACGCCGTAAATCCGGCCCTTGGGCGTCATGTTCGCGAAGCGCACTGAAAAATAGCCGGTGCCGGAGCCGATGTCGGCGATGACCGCGTCGGGCTTGAGCGCCAGCGCCTGGATGACCTCGTGTGGCTTCTGCCAGGCGTCGCGCTCGGGATCGTCGAAGACCTTCGCCCACTTCTCCGCGTCGCCGAAGCTGTGCTGGTGGGTATTCGGGGACTGCGGAGCCGCGGGTGCGGGCAGTAACCCCGCGAGAGCGGAAAGAGCGAGCGCCGCAGTAAGGGATGAAATCCGTTTCATTCTTGCGTCTCCATTGCGCAGAGTGCGCTTTCAGTATATAGGGCTGAGCGGAGCCGGCTATCCGTCCGCGTGCAATCAATCCGTATGCCCGGCTGCGGGGGCCTGGGGTGCCGGCGCAGTGCCGCGCACCGACCCGGCGCGCGGGCCGCGAGTGCCCATGGCCATGCGCGACGCCATTCCGCGCATCATTGCCACCGGGCCTTCCTGCGCGAGCTCGGTTACTTCGGCCGCGTGACCCTGAAGCGCCGCCACGACCTTAGCGTCCGTGGAAGTCCGCGTCACGACGGCGCCCTTTTCGG
>JBIOVQ010000237.1:0-16439 GCA_044867805.1 Burkholderiales bacterium
CCAGTTCGCTCCGCGGGCCCGACGGAGCCCGACGCCGCCAAGGCGAGAATAGCCAGCGCCATCGCCGCCGCGTGCCGGTTCATTCCAGGCCGCATGAAACAATCATACCCGCATTGCCGCAAGGCGAGACACGCCGCTACGACGACCCCGCTCGATCCCCGCGCCCGTTTGTTGCCGCTCCGGCGGGACCCGCGGGCGGGTCCACCACGCGCAGCGCGACCCTGTTCTTTCCGCTGCGCTTGACGCCGAACATCGTCTCGTCCGCCTGGTTGACGAGCCAATCCGCCGAAGACTGAGGTTCGCGGACTACCACCACGCCGACGCTGAAGCCGACGATTCCCCTTCCGCTTCCGGCAGCGCGCCCAGCGCGCGGCGCAGCCTGCCGATCACCGGCGGAAGCCGCGCGCAACCGGAAGCATCATGCCGTCGCGGTTCCCTCGGCGGCCGGCTTCGGTGCGTGACGGTTACGCGCCTTCTCCGCATTCCCGAGAAACTCCCGCAGCAGCGGTTCCCCGTCGAGGAGATCGGGATTCCCGGGATCGTGGAACTCGGGGTGCCACTGCACGCCGAGAACGTAGCTCGAACCGCGCCAGCGCATCGCTTCGATCACCCGATCGGGCACCGAGAACGCTTCTACAGCCAGATCCTTGCCGATGACCTTCGCCGCCTGATGGTGGATGCTGTTGACCCGCGCATTGCTTATGCCCGGATAGAGCCCGGCGAGCCCGCTGCCGGGCATGATGGAGATCGCGTGATAGTGCTCGTCGTAGGCGTCGAGGT
The DNA here is from genome assembly GCA_044867805.1 of Burkholderiales bacterium. Classification (GTDB taxonomy): domain Bacteria; phylum Pseudomonadota; class Gammaproteobacteria; order Burkholderiales; family SG8-41; genus SG8-41. Next base: position 781 of record JBIOVQ010000237.1, read on the forward strand.
CCAGGTGCTCGCGGCCCCCTGCGTGCTGCGACGAGACGTCCTGGTACAGGGTGCCGCCGAAGGCGACGTTGATGAGCTGGAGCCCGCGGCAGATCCCCAGCACCGGCTTGCCGCGGGAGACGAACTCCTGCAGGAGGTCGATCTCGTAGAGGTCGCGCACACGGTCTCCCGTCCAGGCCGGCTTGAGCGGGGTCTCCCCGTAGGTGAGCGGGCTCACATCGGCGCCCCCTTGCAGCACCAGCCCATCGAGTTCCTCCACGTAATCCGCGACCCGGATATTGCCGCGCCGCAACAAGCCGTCGCCGCCGATGGAAGGAACCATGAAGACGAGCGTGCCCGCGGTCATCAGCCAGTGCGCGACCGTCTGCTCCAGGTACTGCAGCGTCTTGCCGCTGAAGCCCAGTTCCCGCGGGGGGCTGTGCATGAACCGCGGCGAGATCCCGATTCTGAGCGGCTTGCGCGTCACGGCTTTTGCGCGTCCTTTTCCTTCTCGGGCTGGCTCGCGCCCATCCACAAATCGCTCTGCATGCGCGCGACGTCGTTGAGCGACTTGCGCTCCTTGTATGACTGCCGCAGCCAGGCGGCGTCCGTGCGCGCCCCCTCGACGTCGGCCCCGAGTTGCACCAGCGCGCGGCCATTATCGAGCGCCGCAGCGTGCGGCGACAGCATCTTGAGGGTATCGAGCACTTCCTCGCGCAGGCTTACGGTGCGTCGCGTATAGGCATCCACGAGCTTCGCGTCCAGTCCGTAGCGGCAGGCCTGGAAGCGGTTGTAGTTGTAGAGAACGTAGACGTCGCGCTCGGGGGCGAGCGGCCGATCTGCCAGTATGTGGCGGGCCAGCGTCTGCGCGTAGGCTGCCAGCAGTGCCGCGCGCTCCACGGTAAGGGGGGTGTCGAAGACCCGGATCTCGACCGTCCCGTACTCGGGCTTGGGCCGGATGTCCCAGTAAAAGTCCTTCATGCTGTCGACGATGCCGTAGCCGCGCATCTTCTCGAAGTACTGGAGGAACTCGCTCCACGAGTGCACGAACGGAAGCTGCCCCGAGAGCGGGAAGGCGCTGACGGTATTCAAGCGCGAGGACTGGTAGGAGGTGTCCTCGCCCTGCTGGAACGGGGAAGACGCGGAGAGCGCGATGAAGTGCGGCACGTAGCGCGACAGGATATGCGCCAGATAGATCGCCGCGTCTCCATCCGGACACCCGATGTGCACGTGCTGCCCGAAGATCGTGAACTGCTTGGCCAGATAGCCGTAGAGCTCGAGCAGGTAATTGAAGCGCTCGGTCGGATAGATGCGCCGGTCCACCCACGTGTGGAAGGGATGCGATCCCCCGCCGGCGATGCGGATGTTCAGGCGCCGCGCGGCCTGGGTCACCGCGTCGCGGATCAGCTTGAGCTCCGCGACCAGCGTATCGTGGCCGTGGTGGATCGAGCTGTTTACCTCGATCATGCTTTCCGTGATCTCCGGCTTGACCGCGCCCGGTGGTGGGGACTTCTCGAGCAACCCGATCAGGTCGGCGGCGTCGCGCGCGAGGTCGAAATCGCGGGAATTGAGGATTTGCAGCTCCAGCTCGACGCCGACGGACTGGCCGTTCGACGGCTTGAACTCCATCTCGGAGGCGCTCATGGCTCTTCGGCCCGCGCTTCACCGGCACGCGTCAGCGCGAACTGCACCGCAATCGGGCCGGCCAGCTCCAGGATCAACACGGCGGAAAGCACGATTGCCGAAAGCCGCTCGCCGAATTCGGGGTAGAGGCGTGTCGCGCCCTCCAGCATCGAGATCGCCAGGCCCGACATCGGCGTCAGGGCAAGGCAGATCGAGCCGGCTGCCCCGGGGCGCAGCCCGCTGAAGTACGTCAAGCCCATGACGCTCACCGATTTGCCGGCGAAGCGGGCGAGCACGAACACCAGCGCGAGCCCGCCGCCGGCCATCAGCTCGCCCACGCCGAGAGTCGCCCCGCTGACAACGAACAGGACCACCACGAACGTTTCGCCGACGGGCCCCATGTCGAACGGCTTCAGGTCGTGGCGCTGGTCGAGATTGCGGGAGAACATCCCGAACGTCAGCAATGCCAGCACTACCGACAGCTCGAGCATGCGCGCCGCCCCGATCGTGAGCGCGATCAGCGCGAGGGTCATGACGAAATGCCCGCGCTCGCTCCTGCCGAGCCATCGCGCGAGGACCATGGCCGCGAGATTCGCCAGATAGCCAAGCAGCGTCGATCCCGCCAGGAGGTAGAGCGGATGCAGCACCACGATTGCCCAGCCCGCGCGGTACTCGTGGTGTATCCCGGCGAGCAGCATGGTCGCGACGACGAAAGCGATCACGTTGTTCATCGCGACGAGGCTCATCGTGCGCTCGGTCACCTGCCCTTCGGCCCGGAGCTCGTGCACGACGGTCATGACCACGGCCGGCGAGGTGGCGATGCCGATGGACGCCGCGACAGCCGCGTACAGCGGTCTTACGTCGAACAGCAGCAGCGCCAGGAAAATCAGCGCGAATGAAAGCGCGGATTCCAGCACGCTGGTCGCCCCGAGCCACGGATCGCGCCTGAGCCACGCGAGATCGACCCGCCGGCCCAGCGCGTAGAGGATCAGCCCGAGCGCGATCTCGACGAATATCCACGCTTCCTTGACGAGCTGCGCATCGAGCAGGTTGAGGCCGCCGCCGCCGAGCGCGAGCCCCATCAGCACGTAGCCGACGACACGCGGGGTGGACAGCAGGCGTCTTGCGAGCTCGCCCCCGACCACACCCGCGAGCAGCAGCATGCCGAACAGCGCGAGCGCGTTGGCTGCAGGCGGAAGCTTTGGCAGAAAGCCCAGCTCTGTCATGACAAACCGCTCATCCGAACCGGCGACGGCTGACCGTGCCCACGCGCGTGGGCGCTGCTTTGTTTCGACTCCAGCGCTGGCGTGCAGGCGCTGGTAACGAGGTGGAGTACCTATGCATGATACCGCACAAAAGCGGATTGGCCACGCCTGCGCGAGGCGCGTCGCCGCGTTGCTGGCACGCATCGAGCGGGAGCTCCGATCGCGTCACGTTCGCAGCCAGGCGCGCGCGCGCACTCGACACCCGGGCGGGACGCTGTCGTATCTAGAACGGCAGGAGATCGGAAGCTTCGACGGGCGAGAAGTGCTCGGGCTGCGGGAAGGCACTGAGATCCTTCGTGATCGCGGCGCGCAGAAACGAGTCCACCCACCGGAACACGTCGTTGTCCCGGATCGAGCGCCGCATGCTGCGCATGCGGGCCCGGCGCTCGCGCTCGTCCATCCGGTAGGCGCGGCGGATCCCGTCCGCGACGCCCTCGATGTCGTACGGGTTCACCAGCAGCGCGCCGCGCGCGAGCTGCGCCGCGGCACCGGCGAACTCCGACAGGATCAGGACGCAGTCCTCCTCGATGCTGCACGCGCAGTATTCCTTCGCCACCAGGTTCATGCCGTCCTTCAGCGGCGTGATCAGGGCGATGTCGGCCGCGCGGTAATAGGCGAGCAGGTCGAGGCGGGACAGGCTGCGGTACTCGTACCACACCGGGACCCACCCGCCGGGGCGCACGAACGAGCCGTTGATGCGGCCGACCAGCTGCTCGATCTCGGTCTTGAGCTCGCGGTAGCGGTCGATGTCCTCGCGGCTCGGCACGACCACCTGCATCAGCGAGACGCGCTCGCGCAGGTCCGGGTAGCGCTCCAGCAGGTTGTGGAACGCCCGCAGCCGCAGCGGGATGCCCTTGGTGTAGTCGAGGCGGTCGATCCCCAGGATCAGCTTCCGGTTGGGCAGCAGCGCATGCAGTTCTTTCGCCCGGTCGGCGACCTCGACCGCAGCCGCCTGGCGCATGAAGGAATTGTAGTCGATGCTGATCGGGAAATTACCGATACGCAGCTTGCGGCGGGCGAGCCGGGCCTGCAGCAACTGCCCGCGGCCGTCGAATTCGGCGGCGGGCACCAGGGCGCGCACGCATAGCACGAAATTACGGCGGTCGCGCATTGTCTGGAACCCGACGAGGTCGAATTCCATCAGCGATTCGATGATTTCGCGGCGCCACGGGAGCTTGAGGAATATGTCGGGGGAGGGAAACGGGATATGCAGGAAGAACCCGATGCGGGTCCGGGTCTCGAGGCGACGCATCTCGGCAGCGACGCTCATCAAGTGGTAGTCATGCACCCACACGAAATCCCCGGCACCGGTCGACGCATGCACCACCTCCGCGAACTTCCGGTTGACCTCACGGTAGGTGCGCCAGTAGGCGGGGTCGAAATTGCACAGCGACTGCAGGTCGTGAAACAGCGGCCAGACGACCTCGTTCGAGAACCCCTCGTAGAAATTGCGCACTTCCTCCCGCGTCAGCGACACCGACCTCAGGGCGTAACCTGCGCCTTCACCGGCGCTCGCCAGCTCGCTATCCAGGTCCGGGGAGTCCTCCGCCGCGCCCGGCCAGCCGATCCACATGCCCCCGCGGTGCCGCAGCACGGGAAGCAATGCCGTCACCAGGCCGCCGCCGCTCGGTTCCGCCTGCCACCTCCCGTCCTCCGCGCGCCGGAACGAGAACGGCAGCCGGTTCGACACGACGATCAGCTGCTCACGCCGCGCCGCCACCGGACCCCTCCTGCGCCATCGCCGGCACCGCATGCACGTGGAGCGTCCAGGTCGGATACGCAAACTCGACGCCCTCGCGCTCGAAGCGCCGGTGGACGGCGAGGTTGATGGCCTGCTGCACGTCCATGTAGAGATTGTAGTCGCGGTCGAGCACGTAGTACACGATCTCGAACACCAGGGCCGAATCGCCGTGCTCCTTGAAGTGCGCGCGGTCAAAGCGCGCCCGGGGCTGCGTTTCAACCGCCTCGCGCAGCCATTGGGGCACCGCCTTCAGCTTGTCCACCGGGGTCTGGTAAGTCACCCCGATCGTGAACAGCACGCGCCGCTCCCGCATGCGCTGGAAATTGCGGATGCGGCTTTTCAGCAGGTCGCTGTTGGCGAACACCAGCATCTCGCCATCGAGACTGCGCACGCGGGTGGTCTTGATGCCGACGCGCTCGACCTCGCCGCGCAGGTCGTCGATCACGATGAAATCGCCCACCGCGAACGGCTTGTCGAGGACTATCGACAGAGACGCGAACAGATCGCCGAGGATATTCTGCACGGCGAGCGCAACCGCCACGCCGCCGATCCCGAGCCCCGCAACGAGCGCGGTAATGTTGAAGCCGAGCTGGTCGAGGGCGGCCAGCAGCACAATGGTCCATAGCGCGACCTGTGCCGCGAACGTGAGCAGGCTCAATGCAGTGGCGCCCTCCGGCGCGCGCTCGCGGCTCACCGCCACTTTCTGCGCCATCCACAGCATGATCAGGCGGTTCGCCCACAGGCCGGCCTGCGCGAGGAGCGCGAGCGCCGCGACGAGCTCGACCAGCCGGCCCAGCCGCACGGGCATGTCGAGAACGATGGTCCCGGCGTAGACCGCCACCGGCAGGAGCAGGATGAGGCTTGTCGAGCGTACCGCTGCGGCAATCAGGTCGCCCCAGCGGGGATCGGCGCGCTGCGCGAGCCGCGCGATCAACCGGCCGCCGTAGCGCTTCGCCAGCGCCATCGCCAGCCACGCCGCGGCCGCGATCGCCAGCGCCGCGAGGAAGTCCTCGGTCGCGTTCGCCTGCGTGAGCCGGGTCCACCACTTCATTTCTGCCGCCTCTGCGCCGCGTCGCGCCAGCGCCGGAGAAAGGCGAGCAGCCCCCCGGGCGGCCTGATCCAGGCGTCGGCCGCGGTCTCGCGAAACTCGGGGCGCACCAGCACGGCGAGCCCGTGCGGCTGCATGGCGCGAAACGCGTCCTCGTCGGTCTCATCGTCACCGAGGTAAGCCACCACAGCCCCGGCCGGGGTCTCGGACAGCACCGACTTCACGGCGTGCTCCTTGCTGCAGCCGCGGGCGCGCAGCTCTACGCCTCCGTCGAAGGACAACAATTCAAGGTCGCCGTCGGCGGCGAGCGGCTCCCACGCCCGGGGCAGCGCCTCGCGGATGCGGGCCGCGGTGAGGGCCGAGGCGCCTCTCCAATGCAGCGCGACACTGGCGGCCTTGGCCTCGACGCGGGCGCCGGCGCGCGCGATTTCACGCGCCCGGCGCTCGCCTTCGTCGAGCCGCCTGCGCGCGTTTTCGCCCGGCTGGATCCTGGCGCCGCGCCCGTCCGGCAGCAGGCGCTCCCACCCGTGCGCGCCCCACAACTCGGGTCGGCGGCGCAGGTTGAGCAGCGGAACGAGGTCTCCCACCGGCCGGCCGGTCACGATGACGACGCGGCTTGCCTCCGCTGCCATGATGGCGTCGAGCAGCTCCTCAACGCCGGGGTACGGAGTCGCCCGCTCCGGGCGGACCTGGAACGGCGCGAGCGTTCCGTCGTAGTCGAGCATCAGTACGCGCGCCGACGCGCGGCGCGCGCGCTCGAAGAACGGCGCGAGGTCGACGCCGGGATTCAGCGGCCGCACGGCGCTCCGTCCGGGCGCGTACCGCGCAGGACAGCTGTCGATTGAGCCACCGACATGAGATCCCTTTCCTCCTGTGTTTCTCGTGGCGGCTGCTGGTCGCAGCCGATCGCACGATCTTGTTGTTTTCTCTTTCTTTTTTGTCTCGCCTGGCACTGGAAAGTTCCCCGGGTCGCCCGTGCGGCGTAGCCGGCGGCGCTCAGGCTGCGCCACTTGCAGATAGCATACCGCGGCAAATCCGGGAAGGCGCCGCGCTGCCAGCGCGGTTGCCGCCCGCCGCCCCTCGCAGTGTAAGAGCACGCCGCGCGGCTGCGCCGCAAGGGCCGCCGCGCGCGCGGCCAGATTGATCCAGAGGCCGAGCACGCTCCCCTCGCCAAGCCTCCACTCGACCGCGAGCGCGCCCGGGGCGAGCACTGCAAAGCGCCCGGCGCAGCCGCCCATGCCGGCGAGCCTGGGCGCCAGGTGCTCGCGGCGCAGCGCGAGCAGCCGCCGGTACAGCGCGAGCCAGCGAGCGTGCGGCGCACGCCTCAGGCAGCTCCAGTCGAGCCTGCTCAGCTCGAAGGTGCGGGGATCGCCCGGATCTGGAATCGCCGCTCGCGCGCGCGGATCGGCGAAGGCCGCGAAGCGGGCAAACTCGCGCCGCCGCCCTTCGCTCGCGGCGACCGCCAGCTTGCCCTCGAAGTCACAGAAGTACAGAAACGGCGTGCGCGCGCCGAATTCCTCGCCCATGAAGATGAGCGGCGGCGAGGGCGCGAGCAGCCACGCCACCGTGGCAGCCCGCAGCGCGGACTCGTCCGCCAGCGCCGCTAGCCGCTCGCCGTGGGCGCGGTTCCCGACCTGGTCGTGGTTCTGGAGATACGACACGAACGCGGCTGGCGGCAGCTGCGCGCTCGGTTCTCCCCGCCCCCGGCCGCTGCGGTAGCCGGAGGGCTCACCCTGGTAGGCGAAGCCCTCGGCGAGGCAGCGCCCGAGGTGGCGCTCCGCATCCTGCGTATAGTCGGCGTAGTAGCCGTCGGTCTCGCCGGTGAGCAGCACATGGTACGCGTGGTGCGCGTCGTCGTTCCACTGCGCGTCGTAATGCCGCGCCGTGCCGTCGGGCGCGCGCTCCAGGTAACGAGCTTCGTTCCTGTCGTTTTCCAGCACGAGATGGATCGGGCGGGCGCGGCCGGGCCCCGCCCGCACCGCCGCGGCAAGCTCGGTCAGGATGTCGGGCCGCGAGCCGTCGCGGATCGCGTGCACGGCGTCGAGCCGCAGGCCGTCCATGTGATATTCCTCGATCCAGTGGAGGGCGTTGTGTATGAAGAAATCGCGCACCGGCCGCGACTCGGGACCATCGAAATTGATGGCGGCGCCCCAGGGCGTGGCGTGCCGTTCGTGGAAAAACCGCGGAGCGTAGGCGTGCAGGTAGTTGCCTGCGGGACCGAAGTGGTTATAGACGACATCGAGCAGCACCATGAGCCCCCGCGCGTGCGCCGCGGCGACCAGCTCCTTCAGTTCCTCGGGCCGGCCGTAGGGCGCGTGCGGCGCAAACGGCAGCACGCCGTCGTAACCCCAGCCGCGCCGGCCGGGAAAGCCCGCGATCGGCATGAGCTCGATCGCCGTTGCGCCGAGCTGCGCCAGGTAATCGAGGCGCGACCTGACGCCGGCGAACGTGCCCTCCGGAGTAAACGTGCCCACGTGCAACTCGTAGATCACCGCCTCCTCCCACCGCCGTCCGCTCCAGGCCCCGTCTTCCCACTCGAATGCGCCCGGGTCGATGACTTCGCTCGGCCCGGGCACGCCTTCGGGGTTGAGGCGCGACGCGGGGTCGGGAACCTCGAGTCCGCCGTCCAGGCGGTAGCGGTAGCGCGTGCCGGGCGGCGCCGCTTCGATCCGCTCCCACCAGCCCCCGCCCCGCGCCTCCATGGACGCGACACGCGCGGGCGCATCCAGCACGAGCGCGACCTCCCGCGCGGAGGGCGCCCAGAGGCGGAAGCGGCTGCGGCCCTGCCCCAGGGTTTCCGCGCCGAACGGCATGCGATGGTGTCGTCGCATTCCTGTCACCGGCGCCGCATTGCGCTGCTGCCGCTCGCGGCGGAGCGGGCGCCGGCGAGGCCCCGCCGGCGCTCGTCTGGTAAGCTTGCCGACGTGACGGAGCCGGAGCCGTGATCACGCCGTTTCTCGACCGGCCGCGCATCGCCTACTTCTCCATGGAGATCGCGCTCGCGGCCGACATCCCGACTTATACCGGCGGCCTGGGCGTCCTCGCGGGCGACACTCTGCGCTCGGCCGCCGACCTGATGATTCCGCTGATCGGCGTGACGCTCGCGAGCCGCAGGGGCTATTTCCGGCAGGAGATCGACGCCGCCGGGCGCCAGGTCGAGCACGCCGACGACTGGGATCCCGCGCGGCGCTGCCAGCTCCTGCCGCCGACGGCGGCGGTGGCGATCGAGGGCCGAGAAGTCCGGGTACGCGCCTGGCTCTATACCGTGGAGAGCCAGCTCGCGCGCCGCGTGCCCGTGATCCTGCTCGACACGGATGTGCCCGAAAACCGGCCCGAGGACCGCGAGATCACCCATCATCTCTACGGCGGCGACCAGCGCTACCGGCTGAGGCAGGAAATGGTGCTCGGCGTGGGCGGCGTGCGCATGCTGCAGGCGCTCAACGTCCCGGTCCGCAGCTACCACATGAACGAGGGCCACTCGGCGCTGCTCGCGGTGGAGTTGCTGCGCGCCGCCGGGCGGGGCGACGGGGCGGCCGACGGCGTGCGGGCGCGGTGCCACTTCACCTCTCACACGCCGGTGGCGGCCGGCCACGACCGGTTCGGCTGGCCGCTCGCGGACGAGGTGCTCGGCGACCTCATCGAGCCCGCGGTGCTCAGGGGCCTCGCCGGGGAGGACGGTCTCAACATGACGAGGCTGGCGCTCAACCTGAGCGGCTACGTGAACGGCGTCGCACGGCGGCACGCGGAGGTGTCGCGCCGGATGTTTCCGGAGCACGAGGTGCGGGCGGTCACCAACGGTGTGCACCCCGCGACGTGGACCTCCACGGGATTCGCGAGCCTCTATGACCGCCACATGCCCGGGTGGCGCCATGAACCGCTGCTGCTTACCCGCGCCGACCAGATCCCCGACGAGGACATCTGGGGCGCGCATGAAGCGGCGAAGAGCCGCCTCATCGCGCGCGTCCGCCAGCAGTGCGCGGTCGAGTTCGATCCGCGAGTTCCGGTCATCGGTTTTGCGCGCCGCATGACCGCCTACAAGCGTCCGGACCTGCTGTTCTCCGATCTCGAGCGGCTGCGGGCGATCGCGCGCCGCCGTCCGTTCCAGCTGGTGCTCGCGGGAAAGGCCCATCCGCGCGACGCGGCCGGCAAGCAGGCGATCGAGGACATCCACCGCCACCTCCGCTCGCTGCAGGGCGACGTGCGCGCGGCGTTCGTGCCGGACTACGACATGACGGTCGCGCTCGATCTCGTAGCGGGATCCGACATCTGGCTCAACACCCCGCTGCGCCCCCACGAGGCTTCGGGCACGAGCGGCATGAAGGCGTGCTTCAACGGCGTGCCGCAACTCTCGGTGCTCGACGGCTGGTGGGTCGAGGGCTGCATCGAGGGCGTCACCGGCTGGGCCATCGGCAACGATCACGAGAGCGCGAACGGGGAGGACGCGGGGGCGCTCTACGCGAAGCTCGAGGACGTCGTGCTGCCGCTGTGGCACGGCGACCGCGCGCGGTGGATCGCGCTCATGAAGGGCGCCATCAGCAAGAATGCGTGCTACTTCAACAGCCATCGCATGCTGCGTAGCTATGCGGTGGAGGCCTACCTGCGCTAGATGCAAATTCCAAGCTTGATTCATGATGACCGGCACTAGCCCGGCCATTACCGGCCCGCGGTTCGCTCCTCGCATCCGCCTCGCCACGGCTCAGGGCGCGGCCTTCTCGGCCTGCAGCAGCGCGAGCGAGCGTCCGTTGAGCGCGTAGGCGCTCCCGCCATCGAGTGCTCCACCGCGGGCGAGCCCGCGCTCGCGCGACGTGTCCACCACGCACTGCCAGCGCACCCCCGGCGCATGGTTGGGCAGGGTGAACGCGATCTCCTCGTGGTGCGCGTTGAAGAGCACCAGGAACACGCCGTCGGTGATCGGCCGGCCGCGGGCATCGGTTTCGGTGAGGCTCTCGCCGCTCAGCACCACCGCGAGCGAGCGGGCGTGGTGGTGCTGCCACTCCTCGTCGCTCATCTCGGCGCCGTCGGGCTTCAGCCACATGATGTCCTTGATGCCCGAGCCGCGTATCGGCCGGCCCTCGAAGAAGCGGCGCCGCCGGAACACCGGGTGGTCGCGGCGGAGCCGGATCATGCGCCGCGCGAACTCGAGCAGCCGGCGCTTGTCCGGCGTCAGGTTCCAGTCCACCCAGGACACGTCGTTGTCCTGGCAGTAGGCGTTGTTGTTGCCGCGCTGGGTGCGCCCGATTTCGTCGCCCGCCGTGAGCATCGGCACCCCCTGCGACAGCAACAGCGTGGCGACGAAATTGCGGCAGCGCTGCGCGCGCAGGGCGTTGACGCCCTCGTCGTCCGTGTCGCCCTCGACGCCGCTGTTCCACGACAGGTTGTTGTCGTGCCCGTCGCGGTTGTCCTCGAGGTTCGCCTCGTTGTGCTTGCGCTCGTAGGAGACGAGGTCGCGCAGCGTAAAGCCGTCGTGCGCGGTGATGAAATTGATGCTCGCGTGCGGGCGGCGGCCACTCTGCTCGTAGAGGTCGCTCGAGCCCGTGAGCCGGCGCGCGAACTCCCCGATGACGCCGCCATCGCCCTTCCAGTACGCGCGCATGGCATCCCGGTACTTGTCGTTCCACTCCGTCCAGCCGCCCGGGAAGTTGCCGACCTGGTAGCCGCCCTCGCCCAGGTCCCACGGCTCGGCGATCAGCTTGACCTGCGACAGCACGGGGTCCTGGCGCACGATGTCGAAGAAAGCGCCGAGGCGGTCCACCTCGTGCAGCTCGCGCGCGAGCGCCGAGGCGAGGTCGAAGCGGAAGCCGTCCACGTGCATCTCGGTCACCCAGTAGCGCAGCGAATCCATGATGAGCTGCAGCACCCGCGGGTGCACCAGGTTGAGCGTGTTGCCGCAGCCCGTGTAGTCCACGTAATAGCGGCCGTCTTCCGGCTTCAGCCGGTAGTAGGACGCGTTGTCCACGCCGCGGAAGCACAGCGTCGGCCCCAGGTGGCCACCCTCCCCGGTATGGTTGTAGACCACGTCGAGCACGACCTCGAAGCCCGCGGAGTGGAGCGATTTGACCATGGACTTGAACTCCGACACCGGCCGCTCCCCTGCGTAGCGCGCGTCCGGCGCGAAATAACCGATCGAGTTGTAGCCCCAGTAGTTGCGCAGCCCCTTCTGCACCAGGTGCCGGTCGTCGATGAAGGCGTGCACCGGCATCAATTCCAGCGTCGTGACGCCAAGCCGCCTCAGGTACTCGATGACCGGGGAGGACACGAGGCCCGCGTAGGTGCCGCGCAGCGGCGGCGGGATTTCGGGGTGCTGCATCGTGAATCCCTTCACGTGCAGCTCGTAGATCACCGTCTCGTGCCACGGCACGCCGGGGCGCCGGTCGTCGCCCCAGGTGAACGCCGGGTCGACGATCCTGCACTTGGGCATTGCCGGCGCCGAATCGCGGCGGTCGAACGAGAGGTCGGCGCGCGCGTGGCCGACGCGGTAGCCGAAGCAGGCATCGCTCCAGCTGATCGATCCCGTCAGCGACCTGGCGTAAGGGTCGAGCAGGAGCTTGTGGGGATTGAAGCGGTGTCCCTGCTCCGGGCGGTACGGCCCGTGGACGCGGTAGCCGTAGAGCATCCCCGGGCGCGCTTCCGGGAGGTAGCCATGCCAGACCTGGTCGGTGCGCTCGGGCAATACGACGCGCCGGAGCTCGCGGCGCCCCTTGTCGTCGAAGATGCAAAGCTCGACCTTCTCCGCGTGCTCCGAAAACAGCGCGAAGTTGACGCCTTCGCCGTCCCATGTCGCGCCGCGCGGATAGGGCCGTCCGGGCCACACGGCGATCGACCGGCTCACCTGGCGTCACTCCCCGCGGCCCGGGTGCCCTGCGCCCGGCCGTCCGCACGCGGCATCCAGAGCCTTGCCTACTTGCGGCCGGCGCTCTGGCGCGGCCACCAGCGCTCGAGCAGGCCCGCCGCCCAGTGCTGGCCGCCGATGCCGAACGCCAGCGCCAGCGCGAACACCACGCCGGCGAGCACGATGAGGAAGCTCTGGCGGACGATGTCGCCGCCGACGTTCACCTGGTCGAGCGCGATCAGCACGACGAAGACGATGATGGCGTACTGGGCAAGCTTGCCGAGAAGCTCGGCGTCCTGCAGCTCCACGTTCCTGCAGTAGGCCACCACGGTATTGCCGATGAAGGCGGCAAAATAGGCGCCGAACGCGAGCATCACCAGCGCGACGATCACCTTCGGCACGAACAGCACCACCTGGCTGAGGAGATCGGTGACGTAGGTCAGTCCCAGCCCGTTGCAGGCGACGACGAGCGCGGCGAACACCACCAGCCAGTAGACCAGCAGGCCCAGTATGTCGGTGGTGTCGCTCTGCATGCCGCCCTGGCGCAGGAACCCGTCCATGCCGGCGCGATCGGCGAGAACGTTGAAGTTGATGGCGCGCAAGCCGCGGACCACGGCGAAGCGCGCGCCCTTGGCGAGGAGCCACCCCGCGATCAGGACCAGCAGCGCCAGCCCCAGCCGTGGCAGGAAAGCACCGACCTGCAGCAAAAACGCGCGTACCGGCTCGAGAAAGACGTCGACTTTTTCCATGGCAGCCTCCTGTGACGATTAGCCCACTCACCTCACTTCGCTCTTGCGGGGTCCGTGAGCGCGTGGATCCCCTGTAGTGGAACGTGCGCCCACCCCGGGCGATTATTGATCTCGTAGCGCAGCTCGTAGAGCGCCTTTTCGAGCTCGAACAGCTCGAGCAGCGGGCGTTCGGCTGCGAATTCGCCGTAGAGCACGCCGCCGCGCGTCGCCTCGTCGTAGGCCTCGAGGAAAGTCCGGCGCGCGGCGTCGTGCCAGTCCGCGGCGAGCGCCGCCAGCCGATTGTCCTCCGGCGGCGACGGCGTGACGCCGCGCAGCGACGTCCAGCGCGCGTAGTCGAAGGACCGCAGCATGCCGGCGACATCGCGCAGCGGAGAGTGCTTCGCCCGGCGCTCTGCCGCCGTGCGCGCCGGCTCGCCTTCGAAATCGATGATGCGGAAGTCGTTCTTCGCCAGCAGAACCTGGCCCAGGTGGTAGTCGCCGTGGCAGCGGATCTTGAGCGAACGGCCCGGGCCGGGCGCGCAGGCGTCGATGCGGGCGGCAAGCTGCTGGCGCTGCGCGATCAGCGCCAGCGCCGCCTCGCGCGCCGGCAACACCAGCTGCTGGAGGTTCTTCTCGAGAGAATCGAGCGTCGCCGTCGCCTCGTCGAGAACCCGGCGCTTCCACGCGGCGACGTCGCCGGCGGCGAGCGGTTCCGGATCGAACGCCGCATCCCCGGACGGCTGTGCCAGCGTCGCGTGCAGCTCTCCGGTGCGCCCCCCCAGCACGCGGATCAGCGCGAGGTAGGCGCCGTGGGCGTCGGCCGGCGGGGACCCGGTGGCCGTGCGCTGCTGGTCGAAATAGCGGCCAAGATACTCGAGCGTGTAGTTCCAGCCGTCGCCCTGATTGGGAACGTAGGCCTGGAGCAGGCCGAGCGTCAGCCGCAGCCCGTCCGCGCCGGCGTACTCGATCGCCCCCGCCAGCGGAATCGCGTTGGGAAACGCGGCCACCTCGGTGAGGCGGCGGCCCATCTCCAGCTCGGGATTCCCCCCCGGCTGCGGCCTGCGGTAGGCCTTGAAGAACAGCCGGTCGCCGAGATTCACGACCGAATTGCTGCTCTGCAGCTGGGGCCGGCTCACCGGCAGGGACGCGAGGTCGGCGCCCGCCAGCTCGTCGAACGCGCGCGTGCGCGTGAAGCGAATGACGCCGCGCGCGGTGGCGACCTCCGCGCCGGCGGCGACGGCGTCCACCAGCGCGCGGCAGAACGCTTCGTCCGCCAGCGCGTCGGCCAGCACGCCCACCTCCGCCTTCTGGCGCACCTTCGCCACCGCGCCGGCCGCGAGCGCCTTCAGGCGGTCCTCGTCCCCGCTTTCCCAGTCGAGGGTCAGCGGAACGAAATAGGTGGAGGCAGCCGCGCCCGCCTCCAGCTCGAAGAGCCCCAGCAACCACGAGTGCCGGCCAACGGTCCATAGCGCGTGGTCGGAAAGCTTCGCCCGCCGGATCGGCTCGCCCTTCGTCGCGTACCAGCGCTGCACTTCGAGATATCGCGGCATCACCTCGCCCTCGAGCTGCGCGCGGACGCGCTCGGCAATGCCGATGCGCCACGGCACCACGCGGTCGCGGAAGAAGCTCGACCAGCCGTCGAACAGCACCAGCGTCGGCCGCTCCTCGGGCGACAGCACCTGGGCGTGCCAGTCCGGGGCGGCGGCGTCGGCCGCGAGCCGGAACCAGTAGAAACCGTGGGCGGGGAGCGTCAGCAGGTAGAAGCGCTCGCCGATCGGCGGAAATGCCGTGCGTCCCGTGAGCTCCACGGGAATGCGCCCGCGAAACCGCGCGAGATCGAGCTCGACCGGCTGCGCCGAGCGCGCGAGGTTGGCGACGCACAGGATCACCTCGTCGCCGTGCTCGCGCAGGTAGGCAAGCACCTTGCGGTTGCCGGGCCGCAGGAAGGTGATGCGCCCGCGCCCGAACGCCTGGCTCGACTTGCGCACGGCGAGCATGCGCTTCATCCAGTTGAGCAGCGACGAAGGGTCGCGCAGCTGAGCCTCGACGTTGACGGCCTCGTAGCCGTACACCGGGTCCATGATCGGCGGCAGGTACAGCCGCTGGGGATCGGCGCGCGAAAAGCCGGCGTTCCGATCCGGGCTCCACTGCATGGGGGTGCGCACCCCGTTGCGGTCCCCGATGTAGATGTTGTCGCCCATCCCGATCTCGTCGCCGTAGTAGATGATGGGCGAGCCCGGCATCGACAGCAGCAGGCTGTTCATGAGCCGGATGCGGTCGAGGTCGTTCTGCATGAGCGGCGCGAGCCGCCGGCGGATGCCGAGATTGATGCGCGCGCGCGGGTCGGCGGCGTACATCTGGTACATGTAGTCCCGCTCCTTGTGCGTCACCATCTCGAGCGTGAGCTCGTCGTGGTTGCGCAGGAAGATCGCCCACTGGCAGCTCT
>JBIOVQ010000238.1:0-6251 GCA_044867805.1 Burkholderiales bacterium
CCGACCTGCTCCCCGTTTGCCCCTATGAGCCGGACTTCCGGCGCGGTGATCTCGCCGTTGATCCGCGGTTCCTTTTCCTGTGCGATGTAGAGCTCCCTGGTTCGTCAATCCCGCGCCGCGCGCCCCAGCAGGGCTTCCTCGGTCCTCAGCCTGGAGACGAAATCGGCCAGACTCATCTGGCCGAGATCCTCGCCCTTGCGGGTCCGCACGGCAACTTTTCGAGCCGCCACTTCCTGGTCGCCAACAATCACCTGGTAAGGCAGCTTCTGCAGACTATGTTCCCGAATCTTATAGGAAATTTTCTCGTTCCTCAAGTCGGCCACGGCGCGCAAACCGGCCTGTTTGAGCTGGGCGGCGACGTCCATTGCGTAGTCCGATTGGCGCTCGGTGATGTTCAGCACCACAACCTGCACCGGGGCAAGCCAGAGCGGCATGGCGCCCGCGGTGTGCTCAATCAATATTGCGATGAAGCGCTCGAAGGAGCCGAGGATCGCCCGGTGCAGCATGACCGGCACGTGGCGCGCGTTGTCCTCGCCCACGTACTCGGCGCCGAGCCGCTCCGGCATGGAGAAATCAAGCTGCATGGTGCCGCACTGCCATACGCGCCCCAGGCTGTCCTTCAGCGAGAACTCGATCTTGGGGCCATAGAACGCCCCTTCGCCCAGCTGCAGGTCGTACTTCATGCCCTTGTGGTCGAGCGCCGCCTTGAGCACCGCCTCGGAGCGGTCCCACTGCGCGTCGGTGCCGACGCGCTTGGCGGGCCGGGTCGAAAATTTGACCAGGATCTCGTCGAAACCGAAGTCCGCGTAGACGCGCTGCAGCAGGTCGATGAAGCGCACCACCTCCGGCTCGACCTGGGCCTCGGTGCAAAAGATATGGGCGTCGTCCTGGGTGAAGCTGCGCACCCGCATCAGCCCGTGCAGCGCGCCCGACGGCTCGTTGCGGTGGCACGAGCCGAATTCGGCCAGCCGCAGCGGCAGGTCGCGGTAGCTCTTCAGCCCCTGGTTGAAGATCTGCACGTGCCCGGGGCAGTTCATCGGCTTCACCGCGTAGTCGCGCGACTCCGACTCGGTGAAGAACATGTTCTCGCGAAAATTGTCCCAGTGGCCCGAGCGCTTCCACAGCGAGACGTCGATCACCTGCGGCGCCCGCACCTCGAGATAGCCGCTCTCCTCCTGGATACGGCGCATGTACTGCTCGATGCGCTGCCAGATCACCCACCCCTTGGGGTGCCAGAACACCATGCCGGGCGCCTCGTCCTGGGTGTGGAACAGCTCGAGTTGGCGGCCGAGCTTGCGGTGGTCGCGCTTTTCCGCTTCCTCGATACGGGTGAGGTAGGCGTCCTGATCCTCCTTTTTCGCCCACGCGGTGCCGTAGATCCGCTGCAGCATCTCGTTTGTCGAGTCGCCGCGCCAGTAGGCGCCCGCGACCCGCATCAGCTTGAACACCTTGAGCTTGCCGGTCGAGGGCACGTGCGGTCCGCGGCAGAGGTCGATGAACTTGTCCTGCCGGTAGAGCGAGATCGGCTCGCCGTCGGGAATCGCGGCGATGATCTCGGCCTTGTAATGCTCGCCCATGTCACGGAAGAATTTCACCGCCTGGTCGCGCGGCATCACCTGGCGCTCCACCTTGAGGTCCCGCTTCGCGATCTCCTGCATGCGCTTCTCGATCGCGGCGATATCCTCCGGGGTGAAGGGGCGCTTGTAGGCGAAGTCGTAGTAGAAACCGTCCTCGATCACCGGGCCGATCGTGACCTGCGCGTCGGGAAACAGCTCCTTGACCGCGTGGGCAAGCAGGTGCGCGGTGGAGTGGCGCAGCAGCTCGACCCCCTCGCGGTCCTTGTCGGTGATGATCGCGACTTCGGCGTCCGCTTCGATGCGGTACGAGGTGTCCACCAGCTTGCCGTTCACCCTCCCCGCGAGCGCCGCGCGCGCCAGCCCCGGGCCGATCGCCTGCGCGAGCTCGGCCACGGTCAGCGGCCGGTCGAATTTCTTCACCGAGCCGTCGGGCAGGCGTATGTCAGGCATGCTATCTTCCAAAAAACAAGAGCCAGGAGCGGCAACCTTGGCGCCCTTCCTGGCTCGGCTGGTTTTCAACTCAGCAACTCTAGCGCCGCTTTTCGTATGTATGTATTCGCTAAGTTAAACCGGACGCGACGCGCCGGTTTAACTTGGTAGGCGCGATTGGAATCGAACCAACGACCTCATCCATGTCAAGGATGCGCTCTAGCCATCTGAGCTACGCGCCTGGGAAGTCGGCATTTTAGTCGAAAACAGCCGCGAGCTTCAAATAAAATCAGGGGCTTGGAAGATAAATTCGGTGGCTACTCGTGACTGGTGACTAGTGTGAAGAACACCCAAGCGATCGCGCGGGAATTGCTCGACGCGCTGGACCGCGGCGGCACCATTCCGTCGATTATCGCCCGCCATCCGGCATTCGGGTGGGACGAGGCTTACGCGGTGGCCGCGGAGATCGTGAAGCTGCGGCGCGCCCGCGGGGAAAAGACAGTCGGCCGCAAGATCGGCTTCACCAATCGCAACATCTGGGCCGAGTACGGCGCGACGGCACCGATCTGGGCACACGTCTACGACCAGACCCTGATTCAGGCCCCCAGCGGCCGCGCCACGGTTTCGCTCAAGGGCAGCGCGCGGCCACGGCTGGAGCCCGAAATCGCATTCATGCTCAAGTCGCCGTTGCCCGCGGGTGCGCGCGACCCTGCGCAGGTGCTGGACGCGATCGAATGGCTTGCGCCCAGCTTCGAGATCGTGGACTGCCACTTCGACCAGTGGAAATTCAAGTCCGCGGACTCGGCGGCGGACTTCGCCCTGCATTGGCGCCTGATCGTGGGGCCGCCGTGCCCTTTCTCCCGCGACGATATCGCCAGGCTGGTGGCGCAACTGCATGACTGCCGCGTGACGCTCAGCAGGAACGGCGCGGTCGCGGATAGCGGCGTCGGCGCGAATGCGCTCGGCCACCCGGCAACCGCGCTCGCCCACCTGGCCGACGTCCTCTCCCGCCAACCGGCTTTCGAGTCGCTGGCCGCGGGAGAGATCATAACCACCGGCACCCTGACCGCGGCTCTCCCGATCCGGCCCGGCGAGAAGTGGTCGTCGCGCTACGCCGGCCTGCCGGGCGTGAACGGGCTGGAGCTGACCATTACCGCCTAATGGAAAAGGCTCGAAGGTCGACCATACGCGACTTAGGACTACGATATGAGGGTGAGATGCCCTTGGTGCGAAACCAATGAACTCCAACGCGCGTATCACGACCGGGAATGGGGCGTCCCCGTCCACAACGACCGCCGGTTCTTCGAGTTCCTGATCCTGGAAGGCGCGCAGGCGGGCCTGTCCTGGGACACGATCCTGAAGAAGCGAGAAAACTACCGCCGCGCGTTCGCCGGCTTCGATCCCCGCAAGGTGGCCCGCTTCACCCCACGCCAGGCCCGCGCGCTGATGAAAAACCCCGGCATCGTGCGCAACCGCCTCAAGATCAGCGCCGCCGTCTCGAACGCCAAAGCATTCCTGGCCGTGCAGCGCGAGTTCGGCAGCTTCGATCGCTACATCTGGCGCTTCGTCGGCGGCCGCCCCATCCGGAACCGCTGGCGACGCCATGAGCAGACGCCCGCCTCCACGCCCCAGTCCGACGCGATGAGCACCGATTTAAAGAAGCGCGGATTCCGTTTCGTCGGCTCGACCATCTGCTACGCCTTCATGCAGGCGACCGGCCTGGTCAATGACCATCTAGTCTCATGCTACCGGTATCGCGCCATCAGATCCTAAGTGCCTGAGTGCTGAGTGCCCAGTGCCGAGTAGGGCCGTAATGCGCCCTGCACTCAGAACTCAGCACTCCGCACTTGGAACTCTACGGGATCGGGCACGGGATCTCCCTCGATCCCGGTTTGCCAGTAGCGCCGGTAGAGCGCGCGATAGGGCGCCACGCTGATCGCGCCCCCGGAGTGGATCGTCATCGCCACGGCGCCATCGCGATCAGTGCGGTAGACACGGGCGCCTTCATCGAGGTAGCGCCGCACGACTTCCTCGTGAGGGTGGCCGAACCGGTTGCGATAGCCGACCGCGAAGATTACAACGCGCGGGCGGACCGTCCGCACGAACTCGGGGATCGAGGAAGTGCGACTACCCTGGTGCGGGGCAAGCAGCACGTCGGCGCGCAGCCCGTCGCGCGCCCGTCCGAGCAGCTCCATCTCCGAGCGGTGCTCGATGTCCGCGGGAAGCAGGGCGCTTCCGCCCGCGGCCTCCACCTTCAGCACGCAGCTGCGGTCGTTGTCCTTTACGCGGCGATCGTCGTAACTCGCGCGCGTCGGATGCAACATTTCGAACCGCACCCCGTCCCATTCCCATCGCTCGCCGGCTTCGCAGCGACCGGCCGGACCCGCCAGCAGCACCAGCGGATCGAGGTCCGGCAGCGATGTCAGCGTCCAGCCGACCGGCACCGCCTGCAGCACGGAAGCCGCCCCGCCCCAGTGGTCGTCGTCGTCGTGACTCACGATCAGCGCGTCGAGGTGAGCAACTCCCGCCGCGCGCAAGTACGGAACGATGATGCGGTTCCCGCTGTCCGCGCCGGGCCCGAATGGAGGACCCGTGTCATAGAGCAGGGAATGATGCGCCGTGCGGACGACGACGGACACGCCCTGCCCCACATCGAGGATTGCGATCTCGACGTCCCCCGGCCGTAACACGCTAGGCGCAGCAGCGAAGAGCGGCAGCAGCCCGATTATCCCCAGCCAGCGCCCCGGCAGACCGCGCGGAGCCAGCAGCAACGCCAAGGCTGCGACCGCGACGACCACGGTCCAGGGCGGCGGCGCGTGCTGCTGCCAAACCGCGTTCGGCAACCCGGCAAGCCACTCGAGCAGCGCCATGCACAAGGTCATCGTAAAATGCGCTGCGTGCAGCGAAAGGTCGACCGGCGCGAGGACGCCCACGAGCGTCAGCGGTACGACGACCAGGCTCACGGCCGGAATCGCGATCGCATTCGCCACTGGCGAAACAATGGACACTTGCTGGAAAACGGCCAGCAACATCGGTATCAGAGCCAGGGTCACCGCAACCTGTACCCGCGTCCAGCTCTCGAGCCAGTGTTCGCGCCCTACGCGACCGAGCGAAACGTACAAGATGACCGCCACGGCCCCAAAGGACAGCCAGAACCCCGCCGCCAGCACCGCCCACGGATCGATCACCACGACGGCGAGGAGGGCGACGGCGAGCACGATCGAGGCCGATTCGCCGAGCCCCAGCCACAACGCCGCCGCCACCACAGCCAGCATATAGACGGTGCGCTGGGCGGGCACCGCGTAGCCCGCGAGCAAGGCGTAGAGCAGCGCTGCGCCGAGCGCCCCCAGGATGGCGGCCTTTGCAGCGGGCAGCACCAGCACGAGCCGCGGGATACGCCTCCAGAAGCCGTAGACCAGGGCGAACACGAGCCCCGAAACCATGGTGACGTGCAGGCCCGAGATGCTCATCAGGTGATTGACGCCGGTGCGGGTGAACGTTTGCCACTGCTCCGGCGGGATGGCGCGCTGATCGCCGATGGCGAGCGCCGCGATGACGCCCGCGTAAGGGAATTCCGGCAGCGCCGCGCGGATCCGGTCGCGGATCGCGCCGCGCACGCGCTCGATCCAGTACTTCGGCGCGTGGACCTGCTCTTCGAGACGGCGATTACCCGAGCGCGCGCGAACATAGCCGGTCGCGCGCAGGTCGCGCTCGAGCAGCCACGCCTCGTAATCAAAGCCGTGAGGATTGGCGCGGCCGTGCGGCCTGCGCAGCCGGACCGTGAGTTGCCAGCGTTCTCCCGGAGCGAGTGTCGGCGGCGCGGCCGGTTGTTCTTTGCGCCCGGAACTTCCCCACCACGACAGCACGATATGCCGCGGCACCACGGCACCCGGAGTGGTCACCCGCTCCACGTCGAACTCGAAGCGCACGTTGCGCTCGGACGGCTGCGGGAGGCTGGCGACGATCCCCACCAGCTCTATGTCGCGTCCCTCCCATTCCGGGGGCAGCGCGTCGGACAGCCTTGTCTGCGCACATGCCGCTGCCCAGCCGAATCCGCATGCCACGCACGCCACCTTGACGAGGGCCTCGCGCACCAGCCATTGCCCCGGCGTGCCGGAGCGCACGAGCCGCGTCGCCAGCAGCGTCGCCGCCGCCACCAGCGTCCAGTGCGCCTCCGGCAGCGCGGGCTGCTGCTGCAACCACCATGCGCCCGCCACGAAACAGAGAATGTTCAGCCGCATGGGC
>JBIOVQ010000239.1:0-2191 GCA_044867805.1 Burkholderiales bacterium
GCTTCCTGTTGTCGATGTGCACCACGACGTCCACCACCCCGTCGAGGAAGTCGCGGTCGTGCGAGACGACGAGCAGCGTGCCCCCGTAGCGCTTCAGCCAGTCCTCGACCCACAGGATCGCGTCGAGGTCGAGGTGATTGGTCGGCTCGTCGAGCAGCAGCAGGTCGGACGGGCACATCAGCGCCTGCGCGAGGTTCAGCCGCATGCGCCAGCCGCCGGAGAAGCTCGCGACCGGCTGGTCCATCTGCTCGTGCGAGAAGCCGAGCCCGTGCAGGAGCCGCTCGGCGCGCGAGCGCGCCGTGTAGGCGTCCGCGTCCGCCAGCGCCGCGTGGAGATGGCCTATGTGTACGCCGTCCAGCTCGGCATCCCCGACGGCCTCGGCCCCGGCGAGCTCGCGCTGCAGCCGGCGCAGCGTGGCGTCGCCGTCGATCGCGTACTCGATCGCCGCGCGCTCGAGCGCCGGCGTCTCCTGCGCGACGTGCGCGATGCGCCAGCGCGCCGGGAAATCCACCTCGCCCCGGTCGGCGTGCAGCTCCCCGCGCAGCAGCGAGAAAATGCTCGACTTGCCCGAGCCGTTCGGGCCGATCAGCCCGATCTTGTCGCCGGGATTGAGGGTAACGTCGGCGTCTTCGAGCAGCGTCTTCGCGCCGCGGATGAGCGTGACTTGTGACAGGCGAATCATGGCGGGCGCGAAGGCGAATGGCGGATGGCGGATGGCGAAAGGACGACCCCGCGCCGCGGGACCTCGTCACCCGTCACTCGTCAGTCAGCGCTGGGGCTCGCGCGGCTTGGGGGGCCGCTGGTGGAACTTCCTCTGCGGCCTCTTGCCGTGATGCTGCCCGCCGCCGGGCCTGGGCTGGCCGCCGGGCGCCGGAGCGTTTCCCCGGGCATTCTGCTGCGGAGCCCCCTCCCGGTTGCCGCTGGCCAGCTTGATCTCGAGCTCATTGAGCTCATCCCACTCGGCATCGGTGCGCTGCCGTTCCGGAATCGCCCGCAGCGCCTGCAGGCGGTCGCGGGGGGAAACGGGTTGCGATTCGTTTTCACTCATGGCGCCATTATCTCATCGTTCGGCGGGAGGGCACGAAATCGACATCCAACCTGAAAGCAGGGGTGAAAAGCTTTACCGCCAAGGACGCCAAGGACACGAGGGAAATGATAATGAGATCAAGAGACTTCCAATTTGGCGTAACCCTGGCGACTTCGGGTTTTGATTCCAATTATTGATCCTTTGCGGCCTTCGTGTCCTTCGCGGTGGGGCTTTTTTCTTCCCTGGCGTCCTTTGTGTCCTTTGCGGTGAAGCTCTGGCCGACTTCGCAGTGGAGTAGACTCTCGGTTCGCCGTTTACCCAGGAGTACCCCAATATGACCCCCGTCCAGGAGCAGCAGATGCTCACCAGCCTTACCACCATCTCGGAGAACATGAAGATGCTCGTGGCGCTCGTCAAGGAGCTCACGCTGCAGCAGAGCGCCGCGGACGAAAAGGCTTACAGCCAGCTGGTGAATATCGCGCACAAGCACTAGCCGCGCCGGAAGGCGCGGGAATGTCGTCAGTCGTCAGTCATCAGTCGTCACTCATGAGCAACTAACGGAGTTCAGATGGCCGCCAAATTCATGCTTTGCAGCTTCAAGACCTGCCCCTGGGTGCAGCGCGCCGCGATCGTGCTGCGCGCTAAGAAGATCGAGTACGACATCAACTACATCGACCGCGACAACCGGCCGGATTGGTTCCTCAAGATCTCGCCGCACTCCAAGGTGCCGGTGGTGGTGATCGACGGCAAGGAGTCTCTGTTCGAGTCGAACGCGATCGCCGAGTACCTGGACGAGACCGCCCCGCCCCGGCTGCACCCCGAGGACGCATTGGCGCGGGCGCGCAACCGCGCGTGGACCGACTACGTGCCGGACTTCGCCGAGGCGATATCGGAGACGGCCTACTCGAACTCCGAGGAGGAATTCGCGAAGCACGCGGCCGGGATCGCCAGGCCCTTCGGCCGGCTCGAGGACGCCCTTTCGAAGCGCGGGAATGACGGCCCGTACTTCAACGGCCCGAAGTTCTCGCTGGTGGACGCCGCCTACGCGCCGTTCCTGCAGCGCTACACCTTCATGGACCGCCTGAAGCCGATCGGCGCGATCGAGAAATTCCCGCGCCTCGCCGCCTGGCGCGACGCCCTGCTCGCCCACCCGGCCGTCAAGGC
>JBIOVQ010000240.1:0-4203 GCA_044867805.1 Burkholderiales bacterium
TTCGCCTGGCTCAACCAGGTTACGCCCCGGCTGGTGGACCGCGCGCTGCTGCGTCAGCTTCCGGTCATCCGGCGCTACGCGCGCGGGCATGCCAAACCTCAACCCCTTACCCAAGGAGTGAAATCATGAGCATTCGAAGCAAGGCCATACTGGCTCTCACCTGCGCCGCGCTCGCCGCGGCGCCGCTGGCGCGCGCCGGCGTCGAGGACGAGGTGCGCGCATTGCAAGGCGAATGGGAGCAGATCAAGTACCGCAAGCCGACCGGCGAGCAGGAGAAGGCCTACAAGGCGCTCGCCGAGACCGCCGCAGGCGTGCGCGCCAGGTACGCGGACCGCGCCGAGCCCGAGATCTGGTACGGCATCATCGTGGCAAGCTACGCCGGCGCGAAGGGCGGGCTGGGAGCGCTCTCGCTTGCGAAGGACGCCAAGGCCGCGCTGGAGCACGCCCTCGAGCTCGACCCCAAGGCGCTTGCCGGCTCCGCCTACACCAGCCTGGGATCGCTCTACTACCAGGTGCCGGGCTGGCCGCTCGGCTTCGGCAACGACGCCAGGGCCCGCGAGCTGCTGGACAAGGCGCTTGCACTGAACCCCGACGGCATCGACCCCAATTTCTTTCTCGGCGACTTCCTGTACCGGCAGCGCGACTACGACGGCGCCCGCAAGGCGCTGGAGCACGCGATGAAGGCGCCCGCGCGTCCGGACCGGCCGCTCGCCGACGAAGGCCGGCGCGCGGAGATCAAGGAACTGCTGGCGAAGATTGCCGCGCGGTAGGCGCCGGCCATCGCCGTTGTGGAGCAGCCGGTGCCGGAGTATTCTCGCGCCGACGTGCGCATACTCCTGGTCGAAGACGACGAGCTGCTCGGCGCGGGCATCCGCGACGCGCTGGAGCGCTCGCGATTCACGCTGGAATGGGTGACCGACGGGCAGCAGGCGCTCGGGGCCCTGCGCGCGGGCAGCTTCGACCTTGTGCTCCTCGACCTTGGCCTGCCGAAGATGGACGGGATCGAGGTCCTGCGCAACCTGCGCGCGGACGGGGGCAAGACGCCGGTGCTGGTGCTGAGCGCGCGTGATACGCCCCCGCAGCGCGTGCTCGGGCTCGACGCGGGAGCCGACGACTACCTGACGAAGCCCTTCGACGTGGACGAGCTGCTGGCGCGCGTGCGCGCCCTGCAGCGGCGCAACCGGGGCGCGGCGGTCAACATGATCGAGCACGGCGCTCTGCGGCTCGATCCGGTATCGCTTTCGGTGACCTTCGAGGGCCGCGCCGTGCCGCTCCAGCGGCGCGAATACATGGTGCTCGAGAAACTGCTGCGGAACGTGGGGCAGGTGCTCACCCGCTCGCAGCTCGAGGAGTCGCTGTACGGCTGGGACGGCGGCGTCGAGAGCAACTCGCTCGACGTGCATATTCATCGCCTGCGCCGCAAGCTCTACCCCGGCGTCATCCGAACGGTGCGCGGCCTCGGCTACGTCATCGACGCGGCGCCGGCGGGGGCGGAGTAAGTGCGTTCAACCGCCAAGGCGCCAAAAAGCATTCAAACTCCAACCGCAGAGGACGCAGAGGACACGGAGTAGAACTACATTGAACCGCCAAGACGCCAAGAGACATTCAAGCGACCTCCGCAAACGGTCTGCCGTCTCTCCGGACAGGTTCTAGGGTCGGCCGGAACCATGCACGATACGTCGCGCAAGACGCGCTCGATCCTTGCCGTCCTCCTCGCCGGCACCAGCCTGACGCTGCTCATCGTCCTGGGCGCCGCGGCGTGGATCAGCTTCAGCGGCGCCGAGGAAGAGGCGCAGGAGCTGTTCGACGCGCGCCTCGCCACCTCGGCGCGCGTGCTGGAGGCGCTCGTCGCGCGGAGCGTCGAGAAGGCGACGTTGGCCGCGCCGATCGTCATCGCCCTGCCGGGGCCGCTGGAAGCCGAGGGTCACGACACGCCGAGCGCCCTGGGGCACTACTACGAGACCAAGATCGCCTTCCACGTGCGCGACGGCGGCGGGCGCCTGCTGGCGCGCTCGGCGTCGGCGCCGGAGGCTCCATTCGCGCCGCTCGAGGCCGGCTTCAGCACGCGGCCCATAGCCGGGCACGACTGGCGGGTATTCACGCTGCGCTCCGGCGACGTGTGGGTCCAGGTCGCGGAGCGCGACGACGTGCGCGGCGAGCTGGCCGAGAAGCTGGCGTTCGCCGCCGCGACGCCGCTGCTCGCCGGCATCCCGCTGCTGCTCCTGTTGCTGAGCCTGCTCATCCGCCACGGCCTCGCACCCCTTTCGGCGCTCGCGCGGCAGATCGCGGCGCGCCGGCCCGGCTCGGTCGCGCCGTTCACGCTGGCGCGCACCCCGTCCGAGATCGAGCCGCTGGTTGAAGCGCTGAACGGGCTCTCGGCGCGCGTGCGTGATGCGCTCGAGCGCGAGCGCCGCTTCACCGCCGACGCCGCGCACGAGCTGCGCACACCGCTCGCCGCACTGACGCTGCACGGCCAGAACGCCGCGCGCGCGGCCTCCGCCGCCGAGCGCGAGGCGTCGCTCCAACGCATGCTCGGAGGGCTCGAGCGCACCGTGCACCTCGCGGAGCAGATGCTCGCCTACAGCCGCGCCGCCGCGCCGGGCGACGCATCGCGGCAGGAGCGCGTGCCGCTCGCCCCCTTGCTGCACGAAGCCGTGGAAGGGATCCAGGCCAGTGTCCGGCAGCGCCGCTGCGTCATGGAAATCGCCGAGTCCCCCGCGGCTGCAACGGACGGAGTCGTGATCGGCGACCGCCAGAAACTCCTGAGCCTCGTCACCAACCTGCTCGACAACGCGGTGCGCTACGGCCCCGAAGGCGGCCACGTGCGGGCCGAGCTCGGCCGGGAGAACGGCGCCGTGGTGCTCGCCGTCTCCGACGAGGGTCCCGGCGTTCCGGCCGAGCTGCGCGAGCGGGTATTCGAGAGCTACTACCGCATCCCGGGGACGGGGGGAAACGGCGGGGGGCTGGGGCTCGCGATCGTGCGCGAGATCGCGGAGGCGCACGGGGCGCGAGTCGCGATCGAGGATAGTTCCGGCGGGCGCGGAACGCGGGTGGTGGTCAGATTTCCGGCTGCCTAGCGGCAGGCACAGAGTAAGTCGTTACGACGGGTCGCCAAGGACGTGGAGGACGCGAAGGAAGGCGGTACTACGGGTCACGAAGGACGCTAAGGCCGCAAAGCAAACAATAATAAGAGCAAGACCCAGCCCGCGAAGAAACGCGCCAAGGGTGGCATACAGGGAACGTACGAGCTAGAACCTTCCGACTTCCGACTTTCGACTTCCGACTTCGTCTTGAGGGATGACAACGGCAAGCGCAGAATTCGGCCCTATAGGACGGCTTTTCGGCCGTCTCATTCAGAGTTCAGCGTAGGCACAGGGAACGTTAGTTAACAATGGGAGGTGTGAAATGTTAAGAAAGATAGCGATAGGATTTGCCGCTACTTTTCTGCTCTCCGGTTGTGAAACCCCAACTACTGCCCGCTACTCCATACTGGCTGACAACAACATGGCAATAAAGGCGCTGGGCGTCAGCGGTATTGGCATCGGTCCGTTCAAGGCGCCCTCAAACTTTGAGGTCAACTGTCGCGCGCTAGGCCACGCGTTACGTTGACCGGAGATATACGTCGATTGGAGTTCTCATCAACGCGTGGGCTGACCGGCGGTTCATGGACGATCGACTTGGTGCTTACTTCTTCCAACGGCAAGCAAATGACCGTTGCCGAATACTATGAGTTCCCCAGCGGCTTCATCGCTACCGAGGCGTGCCGACAGACAGCCGAAGCATATTCCCGGGCCGTGCAGAATCTGGTGGGAAAGACAGTGCGATCGGCTGAGTTTTCCGGTCTTGTCCGCTAGTTCAAAGTTGCGTGCGGGTTGGCAGCTTCGTCGGTGTCGTGCACTCACTCGGGAAGCACAAATGGGACGGGCTCGGAGCTAAGGTCGGACCACGGCAACAGGTTGATTGGCTGAGATAAGAGGCTTCTCGTCGGGTTCCGACCGGATGGAATGAAAGGTCGGTACCTGTATTTGTCACGCGGAGTGTGACGGTCATCTTTCATCCCTCATCCCTCATCCTTCATCCTTCATCCTTTGTGAAGATCATCGGCCTCTCCGGCTCCCTCCGCACCAAGTCGTTCAATAGCGCCCTGCTCCGCGTTGCGGCGGGGTTTGCGCCCGCGGGCGTGACGATCGAGATCGAGACGAT
>JBIOVQ010000241.1:0-2295 GCA_044867805.1 Burkholderiales bacterium
GCGTCGAACTTGCGGAGCCGCTCGAGACCGCCTTCGGGTATGTAGTGGCCGTGCTTCAGGTAGTAGTCGCTGCTCCACGGGAAGTGCTCGACGGCGAGGCGAAATCCCCGGTCGCGGCCCGCCAGCACCTCCAGCACCTTCAGCCCGGCGGCGATGACTTCGACGCCGATGCCGTCGCCGGGTATTGCGGCTATCTTGTACTCACGCATTGTCGTAAGAAGGCGTGATTGGTGATTAGTGATTGGTGATTGGCGAGCGAGAGCATTTTCTGCTCTTCCAGACCCGAGCGAAGCGCGGGAGCAGGATAGGTCCAATCACTATTCACCATTCACTAATCACCGAATTTGGGGGCGGATTATACGCTCGCCCAACGGCCGGGCTAGAATCGGCGGCAGTGAAGATCCTCGCGCTCGACACTTCGACCGAGTACTGCTCCGTTGCGTTGTGGCGCGATGGGAGCGTGGATGCCGGCGAGACGCTCGCCGGGCAGCGCCATTCCGAGCTGCTGCTGCCGATGGTGGATGCGTTGCTCGCCCGGCACGGCCTGGCGATCAAGGATCTGGACGGTATCGCTTTCGGGCAGGGCCCAGGGTCCTTCACCGGGCTGCGCATCGCTTGCGGGGTGACGCAGGGGCTGGCGCTGGGCGGCGGACTGCCGGTGGTCGGTGTCGGGACGCTGCTGGCGATGGCGGAAGCGGCGCAGGCGGCGGGCGCGGTTTGCTGTCTCGACGCCCGCATGGGACAGGTCTACCACGCGGCATACGAGAAATCGGGCGCGGCGTGGCGGGCCGTGCATGCTCCCAGCCTGTGCGCGCCGGCGGAGGCCCCGCTGGTGCCTGCGGGCGCGTGGACCGGGTGCGGCAGCGGATTCACGGCGCACGGGCCGGCGCTGCGGGAGCGCTACGCCGGGCGCCTCACCGGTATCATGCCGGAGATATTTCCGCATGCGCGGCACATCGCGCGGCTGGCTGCGGTCGAATTCTCGGCCGGAAGGGGAGTTCCCGCCGAGCTGGCGGTGCCGGTGTACATCCGCGACAAGGTGGCGTTGAAGAGCCATGAGCGCACAGCTTGACAGTCTGCCTCGATATCGGCGCATGACCGCCGCGGACCTCGAGGCCGTGCTGCGGATCGAGGAAGCCGTCTATCCCTACCCGTGGAGCCGCGGCAACTTCAATGATTCGCTGGCGGCGGGCTACCACTGCTGGGTCGTCGAATGCGCGGGGGAGGTCGTGGGCTACACCGTCGTGATGATCGCGGCGGGCGAGGGCCACCTGTTGAATCTGAGCGTCGCCGCGGAGTGGCAGCGGCGCGGTATCGGGCGCGAGCTGCTCGCCTTCGTGACCAAGCTGGCGCGCGACTACGGGGCTGTGAGGCTCCTGCTGGAAGTGCGCCCTACCAACCACGCGGCGCTGGCGCTCTACGCAGCGGCGGGATTCTCGAGAATCGCGCTGCGCCGGAATTACTATCCGGCTGGTGACGCCCGAGAGGACGCCGTTGTGCTCCAGCTGACGCTCGAAAAAGCGTGATTCGTGAGTCGTGAGTCGTGATTCGACTGATCCGACCCCAGTGAAAAGCCGCCGGGATCTGATGCTTGAAGAGATGGGCTTAACGCCCGTCTGGAAGCTGCGGAACGCCGCGCCCGCCGAGGATGCGGCCGCAACGAGTGAGCCCACGGCTACCAGGACGGAGACACGAATCACGAATCACGAATCACGAATCACGGATTCGGGTGATCGCCGGAGCGAGATCGCGTCCCTCGATTGGGCACGGCTCAAGGCGAGAGTGGGTTCGTGCACCGATTGCCCCCTCCACGCGAAGCGCAACAAGACGGTGTTCGGCGTCGGGGACGAGAACGCGGACTGGCTGTTCGTGGGCGAAGGGCCGGGGGCTGAGGAAGACGCGCAGGGCGAGCCGTTCGTCGGGCAGGCCGGCAGGCTGCTCGACAGCATGCTCGCGGCGATCAAGCTGAAGCGCGGCGACAACGTCTACATAGCGAACATTATCAAGTGCAGACCTCCCGGAAATCGTAATCCGGAACCGGCCGAAGCTCTTCAATGCGAGCCTTACCTGCACCGCCAGATCGAGCTCATCCAGCCGAAGCTCATCATCGCGCTGGGCAAAGTGGCTGCAGCCAACCTGCTCGCCACGGACGCGAGCGTTGCCAGCATGCGGGGGAAGGTCCACCGCTACCGCGGGACGCCGCTGATCGTGACGTACCACCCCGCCTACCTGCTGCGCAACCTGCCGGACAAGGCGAAGGCGTGGGTGGATCTTTGTTTCGCGGTGAGGACGATG
>JBIOVQ010000242.1:0-2989 GCA_044867805.1 Burkholderiales bacterium
GCATCATCTCACGTTCAAACTCCGCGATCGAACCGACGATGCGCCAGAGCAGCTTGCCGGTAGGTGTAGCGGCGTGCACTCATCCGCGGGCGGGCGCGCAATCATCGCGAATTTCGGCTCACGCTACGTGAGATTATCGGAGCGGTTGGGCTCACGCTGCATGATCCTAGGCGCAAGCTCGGTGAGACGGGCTTGAGATCATCGGCGCCGGCGCACGCTATGTGAGACGGACCGGCGGCGGGGTGGCGGGCAGGAAAACGAGGGGTTCCTTGCCCAAGTACCGACAGTAGTCGGAGGGCCGCATTTTCCGGGTTCCCGATGGGCAACAAACGCGGGTAGGGTTTCAAGGTCTGCGAACCTGAACCCTCTATAAGTTTCCTGCCCCGATGACCGCTGTCGTGATCGGCTATGCGCGCGTCTCGACCGAGGACCAAAACCTCGACCTGCAACGCGACGCCCTGACCCGGGCGGGCTGCACGCGCATCTACGAGGATCACATGAGCGGCGCGAAGGCGGCGCGGCCCGGCCTGAGGCTTGCGCTCGAAGTGGCGCGCGCTGAAGATCAGCTGGTGGTCTGGCGGCTCGACCGGCTCGGCCGGTCGATGTCGGACCTGATCGTGCTGATCCGTTCGCTGCAGGATCGCGGTGTCGAGCTCCACTCCCTTACCGAGGGCATCGACACCGCGACGATCAACGGCAAGTTCACCTTCCACCTGTTTGCGGCGCTGGCCGAGTTCGAGCGCGCGCTGATCCGCGATCGGACCCAGGCTGGGCTCGCCGCGGCGCGGGCACGCGGCCGCAAAGGCGGCCGGCCGAAGCTGCTCGATCCCGAGAAGCGCCGGCATGCTGTCGCGCTCTACAACGACAAGCAGCACAGCATCGCCGAGATCTGCCGGCTGATGGGGATCTCCAAGCCGACGCTCTACAGCTACCTGGAAGAGGCCAATGCCTGACCGGGCGCCGCACACGCGCATCCCGCATGAGGCGCTGGCTAGCTTGCGCCATCGACTAGAGACGCTGCCGGCACGGCATCCGGATCGGAAAGGTCTGGTGGCGAACGCGGCGGCGCTCTACGGACTGTCGCGGGCGACCCTCTATCGCGGGCTGCGCCATCAAGTTCGGCCGAAGCCGCTGCATCGGTCCGATCGCGGCAAGCCCAAGATCATCGCGCCGCCGGAGCTGGAGCGCTACTGCGAGACGATCGCGGCGATGAAGCTGCGCACGATGAACGGCAAGGGCCGCCATCTCTCGACCGCGCGGGCGATTCAGATCCTGGAGGATCATGGGGTCGAGACGCCGGAGGGACCGGTGCGGCTGACGCCGGGGCTGCTCAGCAAGGCGACCGCTAACCGCTATCTCAGGCAGTGGGGCTATGACCACGATCGCATGGCGCGCCCGCCGGCCGCCGTGCGGTTCCAGGCGGAGCACAGCAACGCGCTTTGGCATTTCGACCTGAGCCCGTCCGACCTGAAGCAGGTCGAATGTCCGCCCTGGGTCGAACCTGGGCGCGGCGCGCCGACGCTCATGATCTACAGCGTCGTCGACGATCGCAGCGGCGTCGCCTACCAGGAATACCGCTGCGTGTATGGTGAGGATGTCGAAGCGGGCCTGCGCTTCCTGTTCAACGCAATGGCCGCCAAGCCGGACGAGGACGGCTCACCATTTCAGGGTATCCCGGCGGCGATCTACTGCGACGGCGGTCCGATCGCGAAGAGTGGCGTGTTCCGCCGCGTGATCGAGCATCTCGGGGTCGCGATCCTGCCGCATCTGCCGGCGGGGAAAGACGGGCGACGCCCGACGGCGCGGTCCAAGGGCAAGGTCGAGCGCCCGTTCCGGACCGTTAAGGAAGCGCACGAGACCCTCTACCACTTTCACCAACCGGAGACCGAGGCGGAGGCCAATCGCTGGCTGAAGCGCTTCGTCGGGCAATACAACAGCCAACAGCACCGTTCCGAGCCGCATTCGCGCATCGAGGATTGGCTTGCCAACCTGCCCGAGACCGGGGTGCGGGAAATGTGTTCGTGGGAGCGGTTCTGCGCCTTCGCGCGCGAGCCGGACCGGCGCTTGGTCGGCGGCGATGCCCGCATCACGGTCGACGGCACCCGCTACGAGGTTGATGCCGACCTCGCCGGCGAGACCGTGCTCCTCTGGTGGGGCCTGTTTGACCAGGATCTCTACGTCGAGCACGGCGACGAGCGCTATGGCCCCTACCATCCGGTCGGCGGCCCGATTCCACTGTATCGCTACCGCCAGCACCGCAAAGGGCGACGCGAGCAGCGCGCCGATCGAGTCGCCGCCCTCGCCGCAGCGTTGCAGGTGCCCCGGGCGGTGTTGGATGGCTGCCCAGCCTTTGCGCCCGAACCTGTGCCGGCGCCGCCGCGCCGGGCCTTCGTCGATCCCGACCCGTTTCGCGAGTTCACCTTCTCCAGCCGCATTACCGCCAAGCTGGCGATCGCTGCGGTCCTCGGGATGCCGCTCGCCCGGCTTCCCGAGGCGGAGCGCGCCTTCATCGATGCGGTCGTCGCCGAGACACTCGAACGCCGAGCGGTGATCGACCGGGTCATGGCCCGGCTGCGGCCGGAGAGGAAGACAGGATGCTGAGCGAGGTCCTCGAGCCTTTCGGCTTCACCCGCGACCTGCACGCGGCGGGCTACTACGAGACGTCCTATCACCGGCAGTTCCTGAAGAACCTGCGCAGCGCCATCCATTCCGGCAACCTGATCGCCTTCACCGGTCTGGTCGGCTCCGGCAAGACGCTGCTGCTACGCCAGCTGCAGGACGAACTCCTCGCGGAGGAACGCATCACCGTCGCGAAATCGCTCGCCGTCGACAAGGACCGCGCCAGCCTGACGACGCTGATCACTGCGCTGTTCTACGACCTCTCGCCGGACAAGGAGCCGAAGATCCCGTCGCAGAGCGAGCACCGCGAACGCGCGCTGCGCGAGCTGGTGCGCAAGAGCAAGCGGCCGGTCGTGCTGTTCATCGACGA
>JBIOVQ010000243.1:0-5588 GCA_044867805.1 Burkholderiales bacterium
TAGTGCTCCGGCGAGAGCACCACGACCGCGCGCGCGGACTGCACCAGGTTGGCGTGACCCATCGTCATCAGCGACAGCGCGAAGGAGCGCGTGAGCCCCTCCGCGGTGCGCGATTTCTGGTCCACGATCGCTTCCGGGCCGTGCCCCTGGAACAGCGTCACGGTCGAGACGCCGCGCGGGAAGCCGCGCGCCACCGACAGCGGCTCCCACGCGGGATCGGTTTCGTCCTCGGCGAAGCACAGCGTGTACTTGCTGGGGGCGCCGAGGGTCGAGCGGTCGGCCTCGCCCGGCCGTCCGCCACCCACGTTCAGGATGATGAGGTTCAATGCCCGTCCGATCGTCGCGTTCGCGCGGTTGCCCTGCCCCAGCGCGTTGAGGCCGCTGTTCATGCCGATGCGCTTCGCCACCGGGCCGTTGACGATGATGATGGGACTGGAGAAGTAGGTCGTCGCCAGCACGCCGTGCAGGGTGAATAGCGGCTCGAGCGCGGCTTCCAGCGCGGCCAGCAGCACCGGCATGTATTCCGGCTTGCAGCCCGCCATCACTGCGTTGATCGCAACCTTCTCGACGGAGCAATCGGCGAGGAAAGGGGGGATCTTGCCGACGATCTCATTGGGCTTCCGCGTCGTGCCTTTCAGCATCGCTATCACCCGCTCGTCCGTCGGAGGCGTGACCGGCAGGCCGTCGGTCCATCCGCGGGCATAGGCAAGCTCGACCGGGTCCTCGGTATCCGCGAACTCGATCTTGCGCGACGCCAGCGCGCCGCCCTTGTGCTTCGCCTCCAACCGCTCGGCCACCCCGGGCTCGAGAGAGAGCGACCCTCACCCCGGCCGGAACGCCGGCAGGCTGTCGCCGAGATCGGCAATGCCCGTGAGACGGCGCCAGCCGTCGCGGTCCCAGCCCACGACGCGTTCCTTTTCCCGTCCGCCCTCGAACCGTATCAGGGTGGGCGTGGCCTCGACCTGGTTGAGCCAGGAATGGTCGAGCCCACGGTCATCCACCAGGTTGGGGACGCGCGCCGGGAATTTCGGGTCGTCCTGGGACACCACCTGGAACGCGGGCAACGCCTTTGCCGCTCGCTGCATGACCGGCTCGATCAGGGTGCAGGTCGGGCACGCGCGCTTGGAAAACACTACCAGGCCGTCGGGATTCAATATCGCGCGCATTAGGTTCCGGAATTACTGCGACGAGTTATAGTCTACCCCAGGATGACCGGTCGAGGATCGAGGGTCGAGTGAAGAGCGACGGGTGACGAGTGCGATGGCCGCGACTTCGATCAGCGTTTATCTGCGTTTATCTGCGGTTGCTTTAGCCTTGCACGCCGTTGGCTGCGCCGAGCTGCGCTGGAGCAAGCCGGGCGCGGACTCCGCGAAGCTGGAGGAAGACCTCGGACAATGCCGCGGCGAAGCGCGCATCCAGGCCTCGCGCGTCTCGCTGCCGCGGTCCGCGGGGTTGCCGCCGACGGTTGGCACCGACCCGATGGGACGCCCTGTTCCCGCGCAGTCCCGGTCACGCACCGAGGACCCCATGCTGCTCGAGCAGGACCTGACTGGCTCCTGCATGCGCGGCAAGGGCTACGCTCTTGCGCCGGCCGCGCAGCGCTGACGGCCGGCAAGTTGGCAGTTGGCAGCCGCCAGTTGGCAGTTACTGCAAACTGCACACTGTAAACTGCAAACCGTTGATCACATGACATCCGATCCGATCAACCCGGCGCGGCGGGATGTCTTGCGGCTGATCGCGGGCTGCGGCATTCTCGCCGGCATGAACAAGAAAGTCTCCGCGCAAGCTCCCGGATTGCTCAAGCGGAAGATACCGCGCAGCGGCGAGATGCTGCCGGCGATCGGGGTGGGGACGTGGCAAACGTTCGATGTCGGCGCCGATGCTCCCGAGCGCGCCGAGTTGAAGGAAGTGCTGCGGCTGCTCGTAAAGGGAGGCGGATCGGTCATCGACTCCTCCCCGATGTACGGACAGGCCGAGCGTGTCGTCGGCGACCTCAGCGCCGAGGCGGGGCTGCGCGGGAAGCTGTTTCTCGCCACCAAGGTGTGGACCAGCGGGCGCGATTCCGGCATCCGCCAGATGGAGACGTCCCTGCGCCTGATGCGCGCGAAGCGCATGGACCTGATGCAGGTGCACAACCTGCAGGACGTCGCGGTCCACGCCAGGACGTTGCGTGAATGGAAGGACGCGGGCCGCATCCGCTACGCCGGCATCACCCACTACCACGCGGGCGCCTATGCCGAACTCGAGCGCCTGGTAAAGACGCGCGAGTGGGACTTCGCCCAGTTCAACTACTCGATGGCGGAGCGCGACGCGGAAAGGCGGCTGCTGCCCCTGTGCGTCGAATCGGGCGTAGCCGTCATCGTCAACCGGCCGTTTTCCACGGGCTCGCTGTTTCCGCGGGTCAAGGGCAAGCCTCTCCCGGCCTGGGCCGCCGAGTTCGATTGCGCGAGCTGGGCCCAGTTCTTCCTCAAGTTCATCCTTTCGCACCCGGCGGTTACCTGCGCGATACCCGGCACGCGGCGGATCGCGCACCTCAAGGACAACCTGCAGGCCGGCCACGGGCGGCTGCCCGACGCGAAGATGCGCCGCCGCATGGCGGAATACCTGGGAATTTGATGAGCCCTGACAGGGAGCTTCCCCTGCAGGGCGTCGATACCCCTGTAGCGTTCGCCGGGACAGTCGGGTAAGGTACCGCCGCTCAGCAAAATGGGGCCCGGCGCCCCGTTTTCATTTTGCCCGACGCCAGCACCACGGACTGCCCCGCCAGTCACATGAACATGCGCCTTGCGCAGCCCCTGCTGCGCTCCCTTGTAGCTGCGGCCTGCGCGGCCGTGCTCGCCGGCTGCACCCTGCTCTACCTGGGCTATGCCAACCTCGATACGTACGCAACGTGGTACGCCGACGAGTATTTCGACCTCGATCCGCAGCAGAAGCAAGAATTCCGCGCGCGTTTCGACCAGCTGCACGCCTGGCACCGCTACGAGCAGTTGCCGGACTACACCGCTTTCCTCGCCGAGACGAAGGCGCGGCTGGAACGGGGCTTTACCCGGAGCGACTTTCTCTGGGTGGTCGGCGGCGTTCAGGAGCGCTATCGCACCATCATCCGGCGGTCCGCGAACGACGCCGCGGCCGTGCTCGCGACCGTCACGCCGGAGCAGCTCGATACGCTGCAGCGTCAACTCGACAAGGACAACAAGCGCTTCGTCCGCGAGCATCGTCTGGACGCAGACATCGACGAGCAGCGGCAGGCCACCGCGCGCCGCACGCTGAGGCGCATTCGCGAATGGGCCGGAAGCCTCACTCCCGAGCAGGAGAAGAGCATCGCCGCGATGGCGCGCGAGCTGCCCTTGATCCATGCGTTGCGGCACGAGGACCGGATGCGGCGCCAGCGCGAGTTCGTGCAGTTGATGCGCAGCCGCGGCGACGATCCCGCGAAGTTCGCGGCGCGGCTGCGGCATTTCCTGCTCAACTGGGAGGAAGGCCGCGACCCCCGCTATGACCGCATGTTCAAGGAATCGATCGCGAAGCATGCCGAGCTCTACGCTGCGGCCGCCCGCATGCTGACCCCGCCGCAACGCGCCGAGGTGGGGCGGCGGCTGCAGGGGTACATGGACGACTTCACCCGTCTGGCCCGGCGGCCGGGGGCGCACGCCGAAGCTCGTTGATTGTCGTACTACGGGTCACGAAGGACGCCAAGGACGCAAAGAAGGCGCGAGTACGACGAGTCGCAAAGGACGCTAAGGACGCAAAGGATAGATATAAATTAAGGACGCAAAGAAAACGCCAAGGGAGTTACTGGAAACGCTCTCCGGAAGATGAATGCCCGGAGAGTCCATGTATGCCACCCTTGGCGCAGTTCTTAGCGGCCTTGAAGTTCATATTTATTTCCTTCGCGTCCCTTGCGGCCTTAGCGACCCGTAGTAAAGTTTTTCCTTCGCGTCCTCCGCGTCCTTGGCGACCCGCCGTAAACAGCCGCCGGGACGCACTGCTAGAATTCGCGGCATGCCGAGCTTCCCGCGTCCCATCGCGTCCAAGCTGCCCAACGTCGGCACGACGATCTTCACGGTGATGTCGCGGCTGGCGCAGGAGCACAACGCGATCAACCTGTCGCAGGGTTTCCCCGACTTCGATTGCGCCAAAGAGCTGCGCGACCTCGTCACGAAGTACATCAACGCAGGGCTCAACCAGTACCCGGCGATGGCAGGCGTGATGCGCCTGCGCGAGCGCATCGCGGAGAAGGCGCAGTCGCTCTATGGAGCGAAGTACGATCCCGAGCACGAGGTCACCGTGGTGCCGGGCGCGACCTACGGCATCTTCACGGCGCTCTCCGCCCTGGTGCGGCCGGGCGACGAAGTCATCATGCTCGAGCCCACCTACGACAGCTACATCCCGTCGGTCGAGGTAAACGGCGGCGTGCCGGTATGCGTGCAACTGCGCTATCCCGACTACAGCATCGACTGGCGCGAAGTGCAGCGCGCCATCACGCCGAAGACGCGGGTCATCCTCATCAACACGCCCAACAATCCCACGGCGAGCGTCTTGTCCGGCGAGGACATGCGCATGCTCGAAGGGATGCTGCGCGGCACCGGGATCGTCGTCATCAGCGACGAGGTCTACGAGCACCTGGTCTACGACGGCCACCAGCACCAGAGCGTCACCCGTTATCCCGGCCTCGCCGAGCGCAGCTTCGCCATCTCCTCCTTCGGCAAGACCTATCACGTGACCGGCTGGAAGATGGGCTACGTCCTGGCGCCGAAAGAGCTCATGGCCGAGTTCCGCAAGGTGCATCAGTACAACGTCTTCGTCACCAACGGCCCGCTGCAATACGCTCTCGCCGAATTCATGGAGAATCCCGAGGCCTACCTGTCGCTCGCCGGCTTCTACCAGAAAAAGCGCGACTTCTTCCTCGACGGCGTGAGAGGCTCGCGCTTCAAGCCCCTGCCCTCGCGCGGCACCTTCTTCCAGAACCTCGCCTACGACGCGATCAGCGACGAGAAGGACACCGACCTTGCGATCCGCCTCACCAAGGAAAAAGGCATCGCCTCGATCCCGGTATCGGTCTTCTACCGCCAGCCGCCGCCGCACCGCGTGCTGCGCTTCTGCTTTGCGAAGTCGGAGGAGACCC
The DNA here is from genome assembly GCA_044867805.1 of Burkholderiales bacterium. GTDB lineage: Bacteria > Pseudomonadota > Gammaproteobacteria > Burkholderiales > SG8-41 > SG8-41. The sequence goes on from JBIOVQ010000243.1 coordinate 5,126, forward strand.
TCGCCCGCGGCGCGGAGATCCTGTGCAAAATCTAAATGCAACCGCCGATGAACGCAGATGAACGCCGATAAGATCAACAATTGAAACTGCGGAAACGGCGAGTAAATCAAGAGCAACTCGAACCGCCATTTTCGCCGCTCCATCTAGTCGCACCGGCGAGAGTTTGCTATTGCTAATGATTTGTCCCCGGTAATAGTGATTTCTCGCTACCGGTATATACTTTTCCTCACTAGGTAATTGCCGCCTAATACAAGTTAATTCCGTTTGGTCTATTCCTGTTCTTCTCTTGTCGGCGTTCATCGGCGGATAAATTTGAAATCGGTCCTGGTTTTTGAAATCTGTGTTTATCTGTGTTCATCTGTGGTTTTTGAGATCGGCGTTTATCTGCGTTTATCTGCGGTTGCGTTAAAGGGGTTCAGTTGAAACTTTGGTACCAAAGCATGTCGCGCCAGAAGGCCTGGAG
>JBIOVQ010000244.1:0-6594 GCA_044867805.1 Burkholderiales bacterium
AACCTGCCGGCCGGCAACTGGACGGGCGGGGAGCGCGGGATCGGCTGCCACCCGCGGCGCGTAGGCGAGTTCCAGGACGGCGTCGGCAAGGCGATCGAGTACGCGCGCGCCCTCGGCTGCAAGCAGTTGAACTGCCTCGCCGGCATCCGGCCCAGCCAGCTCGATCCCATCGTCGCGCGGGAGACCTACATCAAGAACCTGCAGTTCGCCGCGCCGTGGCTCAAGTCCGAGGGCATCAAGCTGCTGATCGAGCCGGTCAACAACCGCGACATTCCCGGCTTCTTCCTGTGCTACCCGCAGCAGGCGCTCGACATCATCAAGGCGGTCGGCTCGGACAACGTGTTCCTGCAGTACGACATCTACCACGCGCAGGTGATGGAAGGCGACCTCGCGCGCACGATCGAGACCCATATCGAGCGGATTCCCCACATGCAGCTTGCCGACAACCCCGGCCGCAACGAGCCGGGCACCGGCGAGATCAACTTCCCTTTTCTCTTCGGCCATATCGACCGGGTCGGCTACCGGGGCTGGATCGGGTGCGAGTACAAGCCGAAGACCACGACCGACGCCGGCCTGGACTGGGTCAAGCCCTACCTCTGAGCCGTCAGCCATCAGCCCTCAGCCGACAGCCAGTTTTCACGAAGCCTTGACTCAAACGACTGATGACTGACGACTGACAGCTGACGGCTGGCAGCTTCCGTTTCGCTTGACGTAGCGAAACGGCGGCTACACAATCCGGACACCAAATCGCGCGCCAGTCGAAGACGCGCGCAATCACACAGGAGGAGTCATGGACAACGTTCGCCTCGGAAGGTTGTGGTTCGCGGGCCTCGCCGCCGTTCTTTTCAGCGCGCCCGCCTCCGCGCAAATGGTCCGGATCATGTCCGGACCGCAAGGCGGGTCCTGGTACCCGCTCGCGGGCGCGATCCAGGGCATCATCGAGAAGAACGTCCCGGGCACCAGCGTGCGGGTATCGCCCGGCGCGGGCATCTCCAACGTACTCGGCGTGCAGAACAACAAGGCCGAGATGGGCTTCGGCAACTCGGTTTCGACCTTCGATGGCATCCACGGCAACGACCCGTTCAAGGCCAAGACCGACAACGTCTGCCACATCGCCACGCTGTATTTCCAGTACTTCCACGTAGCCGTGCTCGCCAGCGCCAACGTCAAGACCGGCGCGGATCTCAGGGACAAGGTGCTCACGACGCAGCAGAAAGGCAACACCGGCGAGCAGATGACGCGTGACTTTCTCAAGGTGTATGGGCTGGACTACAGCAAGATGCGCAAGGTCAACTTCGGCTCCTACAACGACTCCGTCGAGCAGTTGAAAGACGGCCATGCCCAGGTCTTCACCTTTATCACCACCGTGCCTGCCTCTGCGTTGATGGACCTCGCTTCGGCGCGCGATGTCCGCGTTCTCGACCTGTCCGACATCAAGCTGAAGGAGCTTCAGAAGATCAACAAGGGGTACAACACGCGCATCATCAAGGCCGGCAGCTATCCCAGGCAGGACAAGGACGTCCTGACGATTGGCACCTGGACCCACCTCATCATGCGCTGCTCGACACCCGAAGAGCTGGCCTACAAGATCACCAAGTCGCTGGCGCAGAATACCGCTACGCTGGGCAACGTCGTCGCGGCGGTGAAGGGCCTCACGGCCAAGGAGCTGGCGATCGACGTCGGCGTGCCCTACCATCCCGGCGCGCGCAAGTTCTACCGCGAAGCGAAAGTGATGTAACGGTCGGAAGATGGGACTGACAGCGGCGCGAGCGTTCGCGCCGCTATTTTTTTGGCAGTTCCACGCACGCGCTGATGTGGACCGCTGATCGCATCGCCAGGGCCGTGATCGCGCTGGTCGCGGCCTGCATGTCGCTCTACCACCTCTACGTCGCGTTCACCGGGGCGCCGCAGGCCTTCTTCTTCCGCGGCACGCACCTGCTGTTCGCGATGGCGCTGGTGTTTCTCCTGTACCCCAGCTTTCGCGATAAGGAAGCGCGTTCCGAGGGCGGTGTTCTCCGTGACGACGCGGGTGGGACCGTGGCTTCCGGAAGATCCGATGCACGCGCTTCCTGGCTCGACTGGCTGTGCATTGCCGCATCCGCCTTAACCATCGCCTACATCTGGTTCAATCACGAGCGGCTGATCACCCGGTTCGTGTACGTCGAGGAGGTGGAAACGATCGAGCTTGCGCTCGGCGTGATCTTCATCCTGCTGGTGCTGGATGCGACGCGGCGCGTGATCGGCTGGGCGCTGCCGGTAACGGCGGTCATCTTCCTCGGCTATGCCTTCTTCGTAGCGAAGGTGCGCTTCGAGCAGGTGATCGAGATCATGTACCTGACGACCGAGGGCATTTTCGGACCGACGCTCGGCGTCTCCGCCGCCTACGTCATCATGTTCGTGCTGTTCGGCAGCTTCATGGAGCGCACCGGCGTCGGGCGCCTGTTCATGGATTTCGCGCTCTCACTGACTGGACACACCGCGGGTGGGCCGGGCAAGGTGTCGGTGGTGAGCTCGAGCCTGTTCGGCACCGTCTCCGGCAGCGCCGTTGCCAACGTCATGGTGGACGGGCCGATCACCATCCCGCTCATGAAGCGTTCCGGCTTCAGGCCGGCGTTCGCCGCCGCGGTGGAGGCGACGGCATCCACCGGCGGGCAGATCATGCCGCCGATCATGGGCGCCGCTGCTTTCGTCATGGCCGAGTTCCTCGCGGTCTCCTATTTCCAGGTCGTGATCTGGGCAATCATCCCGGCCATCCTCTACTACGTGGCCGTGTTCTTCGCCGTGCATTTCGAGGCGAAACGCGCCGGATTGCTCGGCCTTCCCCGTTCGGAGATTCCCCGGCTGGGGGTGGTGATGCGAGAGCGCGGCCACCTGTTCCTCCCGCTCGTCGTCATCCTCGCCGGATTGATCGCGGGTTACAGCGCGCCGTATTGCGCGCTGGCGGGCACGCTGTCCTGCATCCCGGTGGCGATGCTGCGCAAGAGCACGCGCGCGGGCATCGGCTGGCACACCGTATGGGAAGCGCTGCAGGAAGGCTCCAAGAACGCGATCTCGGTGGCGCTCGCCTGCGCGTGCGCGGGCATCATCATCGGCGTGATCTTCCTCACGGGCGCGGCGGTGGATTTCACCGCCCTGGTCGTCAGGCTGGCCCAGGAGTTCCTGCCCCTCGCGCTGATGCTCACCATGTGCGCCGGCATCGTGCTCGGCATGGGCATGCCCACCACGCCCGCCTACATCGTCATGGTCTCGCTGCTGGTGCCGGCACTGATAAAGCTCGGCGCGCCGGTTCCCGCCGCACACATGTTCGCCTTTTACTTTGCGATTCTTTCCGCGATCACCCCGCCCGTCGCGCTGGCGGTCTATGCCGCGGCGGGCCTTGCCAAGGCCAATTTATGGGAAGCCGGCTGGGCCGCGGTGCGCGTGGGGGCCGCGGGCTTCATCGTCCCCTTCATGTTCATCTACGAGCCGGCGCTCCTGATACTTAACGGCTGGGCAGAGTGGCACGTGAGCCTGCTGGCGTTTATCTCGGCAACGATCGGCTGCATAACGCTTGCCGCGGGCCTCTACGGCTATCTCTTCGTCGCCTGCCGTCTGTGGGAACGCGTGATCCTGGTCATTGCGGCGCTGCTCCTGATCGCGCCGGAGCTGTACTCGAGCATCGTCGGGATCCTGCTGCTGGTCGCGATCGGCGCGAAGCAGAAGCTCCTCGATCGCCCGGCCGCGGCTGCCGTGCAGCGGCCTGCCAAGTAAACCTTCGACGCGAAGTCGAGAAGCCGCAAGAAGGGTTCGTTCAATTTTGATATTCTTGGCGCCTTGGCGTCCCCCGATCGAGTCGAGGGCAGGCTCGGCGGCTAATTTCCGGGTGTAAGGGAGCAACACATGGCTAACATCGGATTCATCGGCCTCGGCATCATGGGCAAGCCCATGGCGGGCCATCTCATCAAGGGCGGCCACACGCTCTTTCTCTATTCGCGCAGCGGCGTGCCGCAGGAGATGACCGCCGCCGGCGGCAAGGCCTGCGCCAGCGCGAAGGAAGTCGCGCAGAAGTCCGACATCGTCATCACCATGGTCCCTGACACGCCCGACGTGGAGAAGGTGCTGTTCGGACCGAACGGACTGGTCGAGGGCCTTTCGAAAGGCAAGATCGTGGTGGACATGAGCTCGATTTCGCCGATGGAGACCAAGAAGTTCGCGAAGCGCATCAACGAGCTCGGCTGCGAGTACGTGGACGCGCCGGTCTCCGGCGGTGAAGTCGGCGCGAAGAACGCCGCGCTCACCATCATGGTGGGCGCCAGCCAGGCCACCTTCGACAAGGTGAAGCCGGTGTTCGACTTGATGGGCAAGAACATCACGCTGGTCGGCGGCAACGGCGACGGCCAGACCTGCAAGGTGTGCAACCAGATCATCGTCGCGCTCAATATCGAGGCGGTCGGCGAAGCCCTGCTCTTCGCTTCCAAGGCCGGGGCCGACCCAGCGAAGGTGCGCCAGGCCCTGATGGGCGGCTTTGCCGCCTCGCGCATACTCGAGGTTCACGGCGAGCGCATGATCAAGCGCACCTTCAATCCCGGCTTCCGCATCGAGCTGCACCAGAAGGACCTCAGCCTCGCGCTCTCCGGCGCGCGCGCGATGGGGATGAGCCTGCCCAATACCGCTACCGCGCAGGAGCTCTTCAATGCCTGCGTGGCGAACGACGGCGCGAAATGGGATCACTCGGCGATGGTGCGGGCGCTGGAGAAGATGGCCAATCACGAGGTGGCGAAGGCGTGATTCGTGCTGCCGGAGTTCGAACGGCGCCTCGTTGAGCGACTGCTCTCCCGCTTCTACGACCGGCGCGTGCTCGCGCACGTTCAACATCAGACCCGGCTGGGCCACAGTATCCGCGGCCGCTCGGTCACGCTTTTCCAGACCCGGCCGGGATTTGACGAGCCCGCGACGTCGCTGCGCTTCCCGATCGCCCGGTTTCGCTTCAATGCCCGTACCGGCCATTGGTCGCTCTACTGGCACGACGCAAATCGGCGGTGGCGTCTCTATGACGGTATTGCGCCCACGAAGAACCTCGAAACGCTGCTCTCCGAAGTGGATCGCGACCCCACCTATATTTTCTGGGGCTAGGAGTTTGCCGGGCCCAGATCGGATACTGGTGAGAACTTCCAGGGCAAGCCGGGAATAGCAGTACAATTCCCCCATGACCACGGTCGTGGAGCAAGTCGCCGTCGACCTCGCGCGCCAGCGCCGGGTCGTCGACGCGCTGGGCGCCTTGCTGCCCCGCTCCGCGATCCTGTTCGACCACGAGGACGTCAAGCCCTACGAGTGCGACGGCCTGACCGCCTATCGCCAGGTCCCGATGGTGGTGGTGCTCCCCGAGACCGAGGAACAAGTCTGTCGGATACTCGGGACCTGCCATCAGCTCAGGGTGCCGGTGGTCGCGCGCGGCGCGGGCACGGGCCTTTCGGGCGGAGCACTGCCGCTCGGCGACGGCGTGCTGCTCTCGCTCGCGAAATTCATGCGCATCGTCGAGGTGGATGCGCGTGCCCGCACCGCGCGGGTGCAGCCCGGCGTGCGCAATCTTGCCATCTCGGACGCAGTCTCGTCGCTCGGCCTCTATTACGCTCCGGATCCGTCGAGCCAACTGGCCTGCACTATCGGCGGAAATGTCGCCGAGAATTCCGGCGGCGTGCACTGCCTCAAGTACGGGCTCACCGTGCACAACATACTCAAGCTGCGCATCGCCACCATCGAGGGCGAAATCGTCGAGATCGGCGCCGAGGCGCTGGACTCGGCGGGCTACGACCTCCTCGCGCTCATGACCGGCTCGGAGGGACTGCTGGGCGTGACCACGGAAGTCACGGTCAAGCTGCTGCCGAAGCCCGAATACGCGCAAGTGGTGATGGCGGCGTTCGACGACGTGGAGAAGGCCGGCAATGCCGTAGCCAGCGTGATCGGCTCCGGCATCGTCCCCTCCGGCTTCGAGATGATGGACCAGGCAGCCACGCGCGCCGTGGAGGACTTCGCGCGCGCGGGCTATCGCACCGACGTCGCGGCGGTGCTGCTGTGCGAGTCCGACGGCACCCGCGAGGAAGTAGCCGAGGACGTGCGCCGCATCCAGGACCTGATGGAAGCAAGCGGCGCGGTGCAGACCGAGGTCTCGCGCGACGAAACGCAGCGGCTGCGCTTCTGGGCGGGGCGCAAGGCGGCGTTCCCCGCCGCGGGCGCCATTTCGCCTGACTACTACTGCATGGACGGCACGATCCCGAGAAAGCACCTGGGCACGGTGCTGCGCCGGATCACGGAGCTGGAAGGCAAGCACGGACTCCGCTGCGCCAACGTGTTCCATGCCGGCGACGGCAACCTGCATCCCCTCATCCTGTACGACGCGAACCAGCCGGGGCAGCTCGCCCGGACCGAGGCCTTCGGCGCCGAGATTCTCGAGCTGTGCCTGGAGGTCGGCGGCACGATCACCGGCGAGCACGGCGTCGGCGTCGAGAAGATCAATTCGATGTGCGTGCAGTTCAAGCCGGCGGAGCTCGAGACCTTCCACCGCGTCAAGCGCGCTTTCGACGAGCACGGGCTGCTCAACCCCGGCAAGGCGGTGCC
>JBIOVQ010000245.1:0-13603 GCA_044867805.1 Burkholderiales bacterium
CCATCCGCATTCCCGACTTCCGGGATACGGCGCCGGTCGCGCTGAAACCGGGCGAAGCGTGCCTGAAATGCGGCGTGATCCGCTCGATACGCGAGGTGCAGGTCGGGCGTCCGGCAGCGGTGCCGGAAGCTTTCCGGACCAACCCGATAGACCAGGGGCCCGGCTCGAATGTCTACGTCGGCGCGGTGGTTGCGTTGCCGCTGGCCGACGACAGGGAGCAGCCCGGCAAGCCCTTCGTGGGCGGCGTCGGCACGCCCGAGATGCGCCAGCGCTTCAGCGAGTCGACTTACGAAATCACGATCCGCCTCGACGAGGGTGGCTTTACCCAGGTCACACGCCGCGACGGCGCGAGCTACCGGATCGGCGACCGCGTGCGGGTGCAGGGGACCCAACTGGAACTGCTCGCGCCTTGATGCGAGGGCAGTTCCGGTTGGGTCCCGGACCGCGTCGCGGTCAGAAGCGTGATTTGTGATTTGTGATTCGTGATTCGACCGAGTAGCAGGCGCTTTACGACCCGCAACAGCGCGGGGCAAGCTACAAATCACGATTCACGAATCACGATTCACGCTGTTTCCTCTAGGCGGCCACAATGAGGCTTGCCAGCTTCTGCGGATCGGCGAGCAATTCCGCGCTCGTTCCCAGGTAGGAGATCCGCCCCCGGTTCAGCACGAGCGCCTGCTGCGTCACCTCGAGCGCCTGCTTCGCGTGCTGCTCGACCAGGATGACGGTCAGGGATTCCTCGTGTATCAGGCGCGCAAGGGCCTTCAGCAGGCTTTCCACGATGATCGGCGCGAGGCCTTCGAGCGGCTCGTCCATCAGGAGCAGCGAAGGATTGCCCATCAGGGCGCGGCCGATGGCTAGCATCTGCTGCTCGCCCCCCGAAATCTGATTGCCCATGTGGCCGCGTCGCTTCGCGACGCCGGGGAAGAGATCGTAGACGCGTTCCAGCGTCCAAGCCCCCGGGCGCGCGGCGACCGTGAGATTCTCCTCCACTGTCAGCGACGGGAAGATCTCGCGCTCCTGCGGCACGTAGCCGATGCCAAGCCGCGAGCGCTCGTACGCCGGCAGCCGCTCGACGGGCTTCCCGCGATATTCGATGGTGCCTGCGTGGAAGCTTGTGTGGCCCATCACGGTGGCGAGCAGGGTGGTCTTGCCGACGCCGTTGCGGCCGAGCAACGCGAGCGAGCCACGCTCCGGCAGGTTGAACGCGACGTCCTCCAGCACGACGGTCTCGCCGTAGCCTGCGTGCACGCCCGAGACCTTCAGGCCATCAGCCATGGCCCCGCTCCCCGAGATAAACCTCGTGCACCCGCCGGTCGCTCGCGATCTCGTCGGGCGTGCCTTCGACCAGGACCTCGCCCTGCACCAGCACCGTGATGCGCTGCGCGAAGCGGAACACGACGTCCATGTCGTGCTCGATGATGAGGATGGCGATGTCCCTGGGCAGGCTATCGAGCACTTGCAGGATGCGGCCGCTCTCCGTGGACGGCACGCCCGCGGCGGGCTCGTCCAGCAGCAGCACCGTCGGCTTCAGGCCCAGCGCAATCGCGATCTCGACCAGGCGCTGCTTGCCGTAGGGCAGGTCGAGCACGCGGCTGGCGGCGTCATCGGCGAGCCCGAGCGTCGCCAGCAGGTCCATGCTTTCGTCGCGGACCTCGCGGAACGAGCTGGCCGTACGCCAGGTGCGCGCCGCGATACCGCGTCGCTCTGCGATGCCGAGGGCGACGTTGTCGAGCACTGGCAGGTCGCGGAACAGTGTGTTGATCTGGAACGTGCGTCCTATGCCGCGCTTGACGCGCGCCGATTGCCGCAGCTTCGTGATGTCGTCGCCGCCGAGGAGTATGCGGCCCGAGGAAGGCTCCAGCCGCCCGGTGAGCATGTTGACGAAAGTCGTCTTGCCGGCGCCGTTGGGACCGATCAGAGCGTGGCGCGCGCCGGTTTCGAGCCGGAAGTCGATGTTCTCCGCGACCGTGAGCGCGCCGAAGCGCTTGCACAGCCCTCGGGTCTCGAGAATGACGCTCACTGGGACGCTCTCCGGATTTTCGCCACGAGCATGTCAACGATACCGAGCAGCCCGCCGCGGGCGAAGAGGACGACCGCGACGAGCAGGAACCCGATGCCGAAGTACCAATACTCGGGGAACTGCTTGGCAAGCTGGTCCTGGGCGATCATGTAGACCAGCGGGCCGACGAACGCGCCGTAGATGCGGCCCACGCCGCCCAGCACGAGCATCACGAGGAGCTCGCCCGAGAACTCGAAGCTCAGCACGTTGAGTCCCACGAACTGGTTGGTCTGCGTGAGCAGCGCCCCGGCGCAGCCCGCTACCGTGGCGGAGATGGTGTAGGCCGCGACGAGCCGGGTGTAGGCGGGCGAGCCGATCGCGTGCATGCGGACGGTGTTTTCGCGGATGCCCACCAGCGAAGTCCCGAACGGCGAGTAGACGATCCGGCGCACCACCCACCAGCCGGCGAAGAGCGCGAGCAGGCAGTACAGATAGGCGGTCTTGCCGAAGATGTCGAAACGGAACAGGCCGAGGATGGGCGTGACGACGACACCCGACAGGCCGTCGGCGCCGCCGGTGAGGTTCGTCGCCTTGTTCGCGATCTCGAGCAGGATCGAGGTGATCGCCAGCGTGAGCATGAGGAGAGTCAGTCCCTTCGTGCGCAGGATGACGGCGCCGGTGGCGGCACCCAGGGCGGCCGCCGCCGCGGCCGCCGCCGCCATCTGGAGCAGCGGATCGGTGACCCCGGCCTTGGCGCCGAGGATGCCGGCGACGTAGGCGCCGAGGCCGAAAAAGGCGGTATGCCCCAGCGTGATGATGCCGCCGTAGCCGAGGATCAGGTCGAGCGACAGCGCGAACAGGATGAATACGAGGATGCGCGCGCCGAGCGGCAGGTACTCGGGCAGCGCAAAGAAAACCACGATCGCCAGCAGCCACGGCAGCCACTCGAGCCAGCCGATGCGCGCGTCTCCGCCGTAGCTTCCGCGGCGGATCATTTATGCGCCGCTCCAAAGAGACCGGCCGGCCGCCACAGCAGGATGGCGATGGTCGCGACGTAGATGAAGAACGAGCCGAACTGGGGCACCCAGTATTTGCAGGCCGTGTCGGTGACGCCGATCAGCAGCGCCGCGATGAACGGCCCGCGCAGGCTGCCGAGACCGCCGACCGCCACGACAATGAGGAAGTAGACCAGGTGCTCGAATGGATAAATGGGCTGGACCGTAAGGATTTCAGCGCCCAGCGCACCGCCGAGCCCGGCGAGCCCGCTGCCCAGGGCGAAGGTCAGCGTGAACAGCCGCCGCGTATTGATGCCGATCGCCCGGGCCATCGGCCCGTTGTCCACCGCGGCGCGCACCATCGCGCCCCAGCGGGTGCGCTCGACGCCGAACCACAGCACGCCGACCATGACGGCGCTGAACGCGATGAGGAACACCCGGAAGGCGGGAAAGTCGCGCCCGAGCAGCGCAACATGTCCCTTCAGGTAGTCGGGCAGGTTGACCAGCAGCTGCATCGTGCCGAACAGCAGGCGCGCGGTCGCAACGGCGATGAAAATCAGGCCGATGGTGAAGAGCACCTGGGCCAGCTCGCCCGCGGTGTAGAGGCGCGAGTAGAGCAGGCGCTCGAGGACCATGCTGCCGGCGGCGACCAGCACGAACGCCAGCACCAGCGCCAGCGGGTAGGGCACGCCGAAACGGTCGAGGGCCGTGATGAGGATATAGCCGCCCGCCATGGCGAACACGCCGTGCGCGAGGTTGACGAATCCCATCAGGCCCATCGTGACCGACAGGCCGACCGAGATCACGTAGAGGATCATGCCGTAGGCGGCGCCGTGGAAGACGACGCTTACCAGCGATGACAGGAACGCTTCCATCAGCCTGGCGGACGGGAGATCTTCACCGGTGTCCGATTGGATACGCCATCGCTGCCGATCGGCGCATCGGCGCCAGGCTGATCAGGAACAACATCAGACGAGAATGTCTCTCCCGCGATCGCGACCGCAAAGTCTTCCTCTGCGCCGCCCCTTCTTGCTGCTCGCGCTGGAATGCCCCGTAAGGAGTTTGTCGAAGCTTCTCTCCGACAAACTCCTATTTCTTGAGCTCCTTCCAGGGGTCCTTCACGTTCGGAAAGGTCTCGAACTCCACGTTGGCGAGTTCGCCCCCGACTTTCTTCACCTCGCGCATGTACTCGTTCTGGATGATGTCGCGGGTCCGGGGATCGATCGATATCGGCCCGCGCGGGCTGTTCGCGTTCTTGTACTTCTTCACCAGCGCCATGGTGCGGTCGGGATCGACCTTGCCCTTCTGCTCGCGGATCACGTGGTAGATCGCATCCATCGCGTCCCACTGGCCCACCGACATGAAGCTCGGCGAGGATTTCTCGCCGTACTCCTTCTTCCAGGCCGCGATGAAAGCCTTGTTGGCCGGACGGGTGGCCGCGGCCGAGTAGTGGTGCATGGTGACCACGCCGATCGGCACGTCGCCCATGTTGGGCAGCTCCTCGTCGGTCGTGATGTCGCCCGGGCCGATGAACTTGATGCCGGCCTTGTCGAGGCCGAGGTCTCCGTACGCCTTCATCATCTGGGTCGCCTGACGGCCGGCCGGCATGAACGCGAACAGCACCTCGGGCTTGGCGTCCTTCACCCGCTGCATGAAGGGCACGAAGTCGGGGTTGGCGAGGGGAATGCGCACCTTGCCGATGATCTTGCCGCCACCTTCCGTAAATGCCCTTTCGAATGCCGCCTCGCTGTCGTGGCCGGGGGCGAAATCGCTGACCGCGATGTAAGCGCGCTTGTATTTTCTGACTGCCCAGGCTCCCAGCGGGTAGGAAGACTGCCAGAGGGTGAACGAGAAGCGCGCGATGTAGGGCGAGCGCTCCGTGATCACCGAGGTGCCCGCGTTTCCAATGAAGAACGGCAGCTTCGCTTCCTGCGTGAGCGGCGCAATTGCCAGCGCGTTGGGCGTGAACACGACTCCGGTGAGGAACTGGACCTTGTCGCGCACGATCAGCTCCTGCGCGAGCTGCTTGGCCTTGTCCGGATTCGGGCCGCCGTCATCGCGGATGATGAGCTCGATCTTGACGCCGGGCGGCAACTTGCCGGCGTTCTGCTTCATGTAGAGCTTCATCCCCTTGTCCATCAGGTCGCCGAGGGTGGCAAAGGGGCCGGAGTAGGTGTTGATCACTCCGATCTTGATGGTCTGAGCGGGAGCGGACGCGGCAAGGACCAGCGCCGCCCCGGCGAGCACGCTGCCGATGACCTGCTTGAAGCGCATGACCTCCTCCTGTTTCGTAGCCTTCCGGCGGCTGTCCTGCATCGGGGAGCCGCAACAGTTTATCCTGAACTCGGCTGGTCGTGTGATTCAAGCAGCCGCCGATGAACGCCGATAAACGCCGATCAATACCGAAAAACCTTGACGCGAAGGCGCAAGGAAGAACAACTAACGATATACAGAAACCCCCATCCTTGATTTTGGATATCGATTCCCTTTGCGCCTTGGCGGCTTTGCGTCAAGATTTTTGATGTTGAATTATCTGTGTTCATCTGCGTTTATCTGCGGTTGCGTTTGGTCTTCAGGCCGCGCGGACGGCCACTTCCATGCGCCCGATGCCCTGGATCTCGGCGACGATCCGGTCGCCCGGTTGCACCGGGCCGACGCCTTCCGGCGTGCCGGTCAACAGCACGTCGCCGGGGTGCAGCGTATAGAAGGAGGTCGCGAACGCGATCAGCTCGGGTATGCCGAGGATGAGGTCGCGAGTATTCGCCTGCTGCCGGGGCTCGCCGTTGACCGACAGGCGCAGGTCCAGCTCGGCGGGGTTGGCAATGGCGTCGGCGGTAACGAGCCACGGCCCCAGCACGGTGAAGCTGTCCACGGATTTGCGCAGGCTGCGTTCTTCCGGGCCCCGCACGGTCATGTCGAGCCCGATGGCGTACGCAGCGATATGCTCGAAGGCCCGCTCGCGCGGGATGCTGCGACCGGGTTTCCCGATGATCACGGCCAGCTCGACCTCGTGGTCGTTGCGCCGGTCGAGGTGCCTCAACGCGATGCCTTCGCCCGGGCCAACCAGCGAGCTGGTCGCTTTCAGGAACAGGCCGATCTTCTCGATCTCCGCGACCTGCTTCTGGTGGTGGATGGCGGGGTCCGCGCGCGCTTCCTCGAGATGCTTCCTGTAGTTCACCGGGGCGGCGAGGATCTTGCCCGGGTTCGCGACCGGGCTGAGGAGCCTGACTTCCGCCAGGGGCCGCCTGGGCGTCTTGCCCGAGAGAATCTCGACCTGCGGCCTGATGGCGGCGAGATGCGCGATGAGCGGATCGAAGCGGGGCAGCGGCCAGGCGTGGCGCGGCAGGCTGTCGAGCGCCGCCGTCACGTCCCGCACGCCGTCGCCCTCGACGAGGCCGAGCCGGTCGTTGTCGAAGCGGCAGAGCTGCACGGCTAGCCAAACACTTGACGCAAAGCCGCAAAGGCGCAAAGAAGAAACGGAGCGAAGGCTTCTTTGGTTTTGTACATTCTGAATTTCTTTGCGGCTTCGCGACTTTGCGTCGAGGGTTTTCACTCGGCCTTGCGACGCGTTGGATGATACACTCACCCGCACCCCGGAGACGAGCCATGAATCAGCCCGACGACCTGTCGCAGAAGCGCGCCTCGATCGAGGCGATACTGCCCCGGCATCGGGACCTTTACTACGACGGCAAATGGCAGAAGCCGGATGGGGGCTACCGGGAAACCCTCAACCCGGCGACGGGCGCGAGCCTCGGACCGTGTGCCGAGGCCAACGCGCAGGACGTCGATGCGGCCGTCAAGGCGGCGCACAAGGCGTTCAAGGACTGGCGCAGGGTGAAGCCGCTCGAGCGCGCCGCGCTGATGAAGAAGGTCGCCGCCGCGATCCGCGCGCATTCCGATGAGCTCGCCATGCTGGATGCCGCCAACTGCGGCAATCCGGTGCGCGAAATGGCGAGGGACGTCAACACGGCGGTCGCGCAGTGGGAATTTTTCGCCGGCCTGGTGACCGAATTGAAGGGCGACACCATACCCATGGGCGAAGGCGTGGTGAACCTCTCGGTGCGCGAGCCCTTCGGCGTGTGCGCCCGCATCGTCGCCTACAACCATCCGATCATGTTCACCGCGGCCAAGGCGGCGCCCGCGGTCGCCGCCGGCAACACCGTAATCATGAAGCCGCCGTACCAGGCGCCGCTGTCGGCCTACCGCTTCATGGAGCTGATCGACGGCATATTACCCGCCGGCGTGCTCAATATCCTGACTTGCGACAAAGAAGGCAGCCAGGCGCTGGTGGCGCATCCGCTGGTACCGCGCGTTTCGCTGATCGGCAGCGTGCCCACCGGCCGGGCGATCGCACGCGCCGCCGCGGAGCGCCTGAAGCATGTCTCCCTCGAGCTCGGCGGCAAGAACGCGTGCATCATCTACCCGGACGCCGACCTGGAAAAGGCGGCGAAAGGCGCCGTGGGCGGGATGAATTTCTCATGGTGCGGCCAATCCTGCGGCTCCACCTCGCGCCTGTTCGTGCACGAGTCGATCCATGACCGCGTGGTGGAAAAGGTGCTCCAGCACGTCAAGCACCACAAGCCGGGCATCCCTACCGAGATGGATACCACGATGGGCGCGATCATCTCGCGCGCGCAGATGGACAAGATCCTGGGCTATATCGAGATCGGCAGGAAGGAAGGCGCGACGCTGGCCTGCGGCGGCAAGCGGCCCGACGACCCCAGGCTCGCCGGGGGATTCTTCATCGAGCCGACGGTATTTACCGGCGTCACTCAGAAAATGCGCATCGCCAACGAGGAAATCTTCGGTCCCGTATTGTCGGTGCTCAAGTGGCAGGACGAGGAGGAGATGTTCGAGCAGGTCAACGCCGTCGAGTACGGCCTGACCGGCTCGGTCTGGACGACGAGCCTGGCGACCGCGCACCGGGCTGCGGGCCGCATCGAGTCAGGCTTCATCTGGGTGAACGGCGCCGGCCCGCATTATCTCGGTGTCTCCTTCGGCGGCTACAAGCAGTCCGGCATCGGCCGCGAGGAGAGCTACGAGGAGCTGCTGTCCTTCACGCAGTCGAAGAACATCAATATCACGCTGTGACCTCCGAAGGATGAATGCGGAAGGATGAAGGATGACCCCATGCTTCGCATGATGGCTCAGACGGTCCCGGCCTTTCACTATCGTCCGGCCGGAAAGGCTCCGACCGGAGGTGACGAGAGGTCGGGACATTCAAGGCAATCGCGCAACGCGCGAGGGCAGCCTCCGATATCGCAGCGAAAGTCCGATTCAATGGCGTCGGCCGCCGAGCGCGCCGCCGGGGGTCGCATCCCGCAAGCGGGTCCCTGCTCCGCCCCTCGACGCGCATCCCTCATCCCTCATCCCTCATCCTTCGTGTGGTGGACCGTAGCTGCCTGCATCGCGACGTGTTCCACTCTCGCGATAGCACAGGCCTACCCGTCGCGGCCGGTGAGATTCGTCGTGCCGCTGCCGCCGGGCGGTTCGCCCGACCTGACGGCGCGCACGATCGCCGGCGGGCTGGCGCCGACGTGGCCGCACCAGATCGTGGTGGACAACCGTCCCGGCGCGCACCACAACCTCGCGGCGGAGATCGTGGCGAAGAGCGCGCCCGACGGCCACACCTGGCTGCTCACCACCGACAACATCCTGACGGTCAACCCGCACATCGACAAGGTGCCCTTCGACCCGTTCAAGGACTTCACGCCGGTTACGCAGCACGCGCGCATCCTGTTCCTGCTGGTGGTGCATCCCGCGCTCCCCGCGAAGTCCGTGAAGGAGCTGGTGGCGCTCGCCAGGTCCAAGCCGGGCGGTCTGAATTACGGCTCTTCCGGGAACGGCAGCCCGCAGCACCTCGGCACCGCGATGCTGCAGCACTATGCCGGCATCCAGATGCTGCATGTGCCGTACAAGGGCGCGGCGCCCGCCATCAATGACTTGCTGCCCGGCCGCATCCAGGTATGGATAGGCGCGGCCAACTCGCTGCTGCCCCACATCAGGGACGGCAGGGTGCGGTTGCTGGCGGCCGCCAGCTCGAAGCGCTCGCCTCTCGTGCCGGATGCGCCGACGATCGCGGAATCCGGCTACCCGGGATACGCCCTGGATATCTGGCTCGGCGTGACGATGCCCGCCAAGGTCCCGCCGGCGATCGTGGACCGGGTGAGCGGCGAGATCGCTCGGGTGCTCAACGGGGCGGACGTGAAGGCGAAGCTCGCGCCGCAGGGCATAGACGTGGAGACGACCTCGCCGCAGGCGCTGGCGAAGCTCATACGCGCGGACTACGAGCGCTGGGGCAAGATAATCAAGGCGGCCGGCATCAAGGCCGATTGACCAGTCGCTGAAATTCCAGACGCAAAGACGCTAAGGCGCAAAGAAATACAGGAATAGAATCAAGTTCGACGCTAAATTCATTATTGTTCTTCCTTTGCGGCTTTGCGACTTTGCGTCAAGTGTTTGAACGGTTCTAGCCATGGAAACGCTCCAGACCACGACTCCCGCGCAACTGCACCACCTCCATCTCACCAGCGCGCAGCCGGAGCGGTTGAGCGCGTTCTACGAGCGCACGCTCGAGTATCGGCCGTCGCGCGCCGAGGACGGCACGCACGTGCTCGTGGGCGGCGAGCGCCGGCTGCTGATCAGCAAGGGCGAGAACGGCGTCGCATCTTTCATCGCCTACGCCGTCAAGGACGTGGAAAGCCTGGAAAAGCTGCGCCACAGGCTCGCTGCCGCCGTCGGAAGCCTGGACGCGGTGCGCTCGCCGCTGTTCGCGGAGGACTCGTTCGCGATTCGCGATCCGCAGGGCCGCCGTCTCGCTTTCGGCGTCGCCCGCCAGGCGGGATGGCCGGACCGGCTGCCTGGCCGGCTGCAGCACGTGGTTTTCCAGACGACGGCGATCCAGCCGCTGGTGGACTTCTACGTCGGCAGAGTGGGATTCACGATTTCCGACCGGGTCCTCAATGACGACGGGTCGCTGGCCGCGTTCTTCGTCCGCTCCGACCACGAGCACCACAGCCTCGCGTTTTTCGTCGGCTCGAAGAACGAGCTCGACCACCACGCCTACGAGACGACCTGCTGGAACGACATCCGCGACTGGGGCGACCGCTTCGGCAAGGAGCGCATCCCCATGTTCTGGGGCCCCGGCCGCCACGGGCCCGGCAACAACCTGTTCTTCATGGTGCGCGACGCGGACGGCAACAAGCTGGAGCTCTCGGCGGAGCTGGAGAATTTCACGCCGGACCAGCCGCCGCGCACCTGGCCCAACACCGAGCACACCCTGAACTACTGGGGCGGCGCTTGGATGCGCAGCTGAGCGGGGCAAAGCGACGCCGATGAACGCCGATGAACGCCGATAGATGCGGATGGATTCCTCAATCACCACCCCCACCCCAACCCTCCCCCTGAGGGGGAGGGATAGGGAGGGGGTGCTTTGATGCAGCTACGCGGGCCGCCGTCGAGTGTCGAGGGATTGCTGATCCGTTAAAACAGATCGAGGAGAGAAACATGATGTCCCGCTACCTTGTTATTGCAGCTGTCGCCGCGGCCGCACTGGCTGCGGGCGTGACGTATGCGCAGAACTATCCGACCCGGCCGGTCCGGGTCCTGATCCCGTTTCCACCGGGCGGCAACGTGGACGTGTTCGGCCGGGTGCTGTGGCCGCAGGTGGAGAAGGAGCTCGGGCAGACCGTCGTGATCGACAACCGCGGCGGCGCCAACGGCATCCTGGGCTCCCACATCGTTGCCAATGCGACGCCCGATGGCTACACCCTGCTGCACGTGTCCTTTTCCTTCGCGGTGAACCCCCACGTCGTGAAGAAGATGCCGTTTGACGTCGTCAAGGATTTCGCCCCGGTCACCGACGTCGCGCTCGGCACCGGCTACCTGATGGTGTCCCACCCGGGGTTCCCGCCAAAGACGGTGAAGGAGCTGATCGCGCTGGCCAAGCAGCAGCCGGGCAAGGTCCGCTACAGCACGGCGGGCATCGGCAACGGCCAGCACCTGACGGGGGCGCTCTTTGCCGAACGGGCGGGCATCGACATGCTGCACGTCCCCTACAAGGGCGGCGGTCCGGCCATGACCGCCGTCGTCGGTGGCGAGGCCCAGATCCACTTTCCGGCGCCGGCCGTCGGCATCCCCCACGTGAAGGCGGGCAGGGTCAGGGGCCTGGGCTTTACTGGCCCGAAGCGCCTGGTGTCGCTGCCCGACGTGCCCGCCATCGGGGAAACCGTGAGCGGCTTCTACGCCGACGCGGGCTGGCACGGCGTGTTCGCGCCGGCGAAGACGCCGGCCGCTATCGTGAAGAAGGTGCAGGAAGCGATCCACAAGGCGCTGCAGGCGCCCCCCGTGCGCGACCATTTCCGCAACGCCGGCTACGAGCCGCAGGGCAGCAGCCCTGCGGAGTGGGGCAAGCGCTTCCGCGCCGATCTCGAGCGCTACGCCGAGATCACGCGCATCGCGAAGATCGAGCCGCAATAGCCGAACGGCGTGACGCGATACGGCGTGACACGATGCTGCGTGACACGATACGGCGTGACACGATAGAGCGTGATTTGAAGATGCGTGCTTGCTTCACCGCACGATTTTCCGTGCCACGAATCATGGCGTCACGCTTCACCGCGTCACGCCTCACTGCGTCACGCTTCATCGTGTCACGAGCTTAGCCGATGGATACCAACTTCTGGGTGATCCAGACGTTCAACGGCATCTCGTACGGCGCGCTGCTGTTCCTCCTGGCGAGCGGCCTCTCCCTCATCTTCGGCGTCATGCGCATCGTCAACCTTGCGCACGGCTCCTTCTTCCTGCTGGGCGGCTACGTCGCCTTGACGGTCATCTGGACCACGGGCTCCTGGCTGCTGGCCATCCCCGTGGCGGCCCTGGTGATCGCCGTCATGGGCCTGCTCATGGAGCGCGTGTTCCTCAGGCCGCTCGGCTTCGATCCGCTGCGGCAGGTGCTCCTGACCGTGGGCTTCGCCTACCTGTTCCAGCAGGCGGCGCTGGATATCTGGGGCGGCGACAACCTGGACATCGTCCCGCCCACCACGCTCAGGGCGAGTGCGGTCATCGGTGGTTATTACTTTCCGCTGTACCGGGTTTTCATGATCGGCATGGCGCTGTTCATGGGCGCGATCCTGTGGCTGACGATGGAGAAGACGCGCATGGGAGCGATGGTGCGCGCGACGGTGGACGACGCGGAGATGGCCCGCGGCGTGGGGATCAACACTTCCCGCGTTTCCATGTTCATCTTCGCCCTCGGCGCCTTCCTCGCCGGCCTGGGAGGCGTGATCGGCGGGGCCTTCCTCGGCGTCTACCCGGGAATGGATTTCGCGATCCTGCCCATCGCCTTCGCCGTCGTGATCATCGGCGGGATGGGCAGCCTGACCGGCGCGGCCGTGGGCAGCCTCCTGGTCGGCCTCGCGGACAATTTCGGCAAGGCGCTGTTCCCCGAAATCTCCTATTTCACCCTCTACGCCCCGATGGTGCTGATCCTGGCGTTGAAGCCGACGGGACTGTTCGGCCGGGAATGACGATGGACGGCCGCCGCAAGCTGCTGATCGTCATCGCCGCACTGCTGGCCGTGCTGATCGCCACGCCGCACTCGGGCTCGTACATCCTCGTGCTCGTCACGCACGCGCTTGTTTTCGCCATCCTCGCCATGAGCCTGGATATCCTGCTCGGCTTCACGGGACTGCCTTCGCTCGGCCAGGCCGCCTACCTGGGCATGGGCGCCTACCTCACGGCGATCCTCGCCGCGCGCCTCCAGTTCGGTCTCGACTGGACCTTCGGGGTGGTGGTCGTGCTGGGCATCCTGATCGGCGCGGCGACGGCGGCGTTTTTCGGCCTTTTCGCCGTCCATGCAAGCGGGGTCTATTTCCTCATGATCACGCTGGCGCTCGGCATGTGCGTATGGGGCCTCGCCTACCGCTGGAATTCCCTGACCGGAGGAGACAACGGCATCGTGCTGCCCCCGCGGCCGGCATTCGGCATCGACCTCGCCGACGATGTGACCTACTTCTACGTCGTATTCGCGTTCTTCGCGGTGTCTCTGGCCATCATGGCGATCCTGGTCAGGTCGCCGTTCGGGCGCAGCCTGGTGGGCATCCGCGAGAACGAATTGCGGATGCGCATCCTCGGCTACAACACCTGGCTGCACAAGTACATCGCGTTCGTCATCGCCGGCGGCTTCGGTGGGCTCGCCGGGGTGCTGTGGGCGCACGCGCACGGCCTGGTCAGCCCGGAAGACGTGGTCCTCGCCACTTCCGTGGACGCCCTGCTGATGGTGGTGCTGGGAGGGCCCGGCACCCTCGTTGGCGGGGCGATCGGCGCCGGCATCGTGGTTTTCCTGCGGGAGTACCTGAGCACCCTGGTCCCGTGGTGGCAGTACGTGCTGGGCGGGGTATACGTCCTGACGATACTATATTTGCCGGGCGGCCTGATGAGCCTGCCGGAGCGCATCCGCCACCGGCGCGCGCGGTCGGCCGGAGCCGGACAAGCCAAACCTTTGCTAAAGGAGGGATAGTCATGCTGACACGAGTCGCACGTAGCAGGACGTGGGGGCTGATCGCGGGGATCCTCGCGCTCGGATCGTTCCTGAACCTTTCGCCGG
>JBIOVQ010000246.1:0-4845 GCA_044867805.1 Burkholderiales bacterium
ATGTAGGCCATCTCGCCGAAGCATTCACCTGTCCTCAGCACGTTGAGCAGCCGCCCCCGCTTGGTCACCTTGACGTGGCCTGCCGCCAGGTAGAAGAGGCTTTGCCCCGGCTCGTCCTCGCGGAGGATTGCGTGTCCGGCGGGAAACCGGTTCCAGCGGCTCGCCTGGACGAGCTCCCATACCTGGGCGTCGTTGATGTGCTGGAAGAACGCGCTGGACCTGAGGATGCCGAATTTCTCGCTGTCGGGGATATCGCGCTGATATACGCTGAGCTTGCCGACCTGGGCAAGCTCGAGACCGAGATCGGCCCACGTCGGATACCGATCCTCCGGCCGCTTGCTCAGCAAGCGCAATATGATGGGGTCCAGTTTTTCTGGCAGCGACGAGCGGATTGCGCTCGGCCGCACGGGCTCCCGCTGCCTGATCTTCTCGAACAATTCCGCCATGTCCGAGGATATGAACGGGCACTGCCCCGTGAGGAGCTCGTAGAGCACGACGCCCATCGTGTACATGTCGCTGTGCAGCGTGAGCGTCCCGCCCATTATCTGCTCCGGGGACATGTAGCGCGGCGTCCCGAGCACCCGCTGCTGCGTCGATTCGACCGACTGAAGCAGCGCCGCGCCGAAGTCCGCCACCTTGATGTTCACGCCTTCCTTCACCAGGATGTTGGAGGGCTTGAGGTCCCGGTGGACGATCCCCTGACGAAAAGCGTAGTCGAGTGCGCTGCAGGACTTGAAGCCGATCTGGATCACGTCCTCCACCGGGAGCAGGTTTTCCGGAGAGGTGTACTTGAAAAGGTTGCCGCCGGGCACGTACTCCATTGCAACGTAGCCGGCGTCATCCTGCATGACGGCTTCGAGGATGGACACGATGTGCGGGTGGGCAAGCTTGCCCGCGAGCGATGCCTCGCTCAAGAACTGGCCGCGGGTGGACTCGCCCAGATGCGGATCGCGCAGGATCTTGGCATCGATCACCTTGAGCGCGACGTCCTCGCCGCTGAAGGTGTCGAGGGCGAGGTACACCTTCCCCGACGCGCCTTGCCCGAGGAGGCTTCTCACCTGGTATTTGCCGAGTTGTGTCTGCACGCATTACCCCATGGCGCGAGGGCTCGTTACGCGCGCCCACGAGCACTTGGGATCCCCTGTGGGCCTGCAGGAACGACTCTACGACAGTTGCTGATTACGGAAAGTGAAGAATTGGCGGATCTGGAGCGGGCAAAACTGCAAATAACATGAAATCAGCCAGTTAACTGGAAAAACTAGTCGCGGAAATTCTTGAACTGCAGCGGGATGTCGGTCACCGACTTGCGCACCAGGGCGATGGTGTCCTGAAGGGTGTCCTTCTTCGCGCCGGAGACGCGCAGCACATCGCCCTGGATGCTCGCCTGGACCTTGGCCTTGCTGTCCTTGATGAGCTTGACGAGGTTCTTGGCGCGCTCCTGCTCGATGCCCTCGCGCACCTTGATCGTTTCCTTGACCTTGTTGCCGCTCACCGGCTCGAGCTTGCCGGGGTCGAGGGCGCGGATGTCCACGCCGCGCTTGGCGAGCTTGCCGGTCATCACGTCGCGCACCTGGCGCAGCTTGAACTCGTCGTCGGCGAAGACGATGAGCGTCTTGTCCTTCTCATTGATCTCGACGCGGGCGTCCGAACCCTTGAAATCGAAGCGGTTGGAGATCTCCTTGTTGCACTGGTCCACGGCGTTGCGGACCTCGACGTGATTTACTTCGGACACGATGTCGAAAGACGGCATCACACCCCCTGTTTATTGTTAGTTCCGCCCCGCTGCAATTTTACCCGATAAGAACCGAACATTAGCCGCCAAGACGCCAAGAACGCCAAGGAAGGCGGGACAATAATAAGGACAAAAAAGCGGCCTGAATCAGCCGGCGCCGTCATGCAGTTCTTCTTGTTGATCTGGATTTCTCGGCGGCCTTGACGCCTTGGCGGCTATTTTCTGGTTTTCAGTTTGACGGCGTGCGAGACGGCCGGCAGGCCGGTCGCGTCGTCGAACTCGGCCGCCGCGGTGATGGCGAGGCGCGCGAGCTGCTCCGCCGACAGCCTGGGCTTGTCGTACGAAGCGTACATCGCGCCCAGCGCGAGGTCGGTGCCGGTGCCGATGGCGTAGAACTTGCGATATTCCTGCACCGTGCGGTGCGCGCCCACACCGAAGATGCCGTGGGGGTTGGCGATCAGCACGTCGAACTTGCTCGATTCGATGGTGTCGTCCTTCTCGCTCACCGTGACCAGGTAGTAGCGCTCCTTCAACACCGCGTGGAACGCCTGCCAGGTCTTGAAAATGTTGATGGTGGTGTCGAAGCGGGCCGGCACGCCGCGCTGCGCGAAGTAGTCGCGCAGGATCAGCTTGAAGGTGGCCGTGCCGGAGCCGGCGATGAAGCTGTCGTCGACCCTGACGATCTTGGTGTTATTCGCGATATACGCCGCCGATTCTTTTCCGCTGCCCCACTTAGTCAGCGTATCCGCGGCGATCGCCGCGTATCCGTTCTTCCTGACGACCGCTATCGTTGTCACGCTCGAGTACCTAAATTAGCCGCCAAGACGCCAAGGACGCCAAGACAATCAACTTCGAATAAGGACCCACTCGACCAAACCGTCGGTTCTCCGCAGAAATTCTGCCGGGAATACAAGAAATCAAGCCGGACTTGACGTCAAGAAACTCCGTTCTTGTTTGAAAATATTATCCTGGTTTCCTTGGCGTTCTTGGCGCCTTGGCGGCTATTTTCCGCGTTTTAGTTTGGCGGCGATGCGCATCCGCAGCGCGTTCAGCCGGATGAATCCCGCGGCGTCCGCCTGGTTGTAGGAGCCGTGGTCGTCCTCGAACGTGGCGATGGACGGGTCGAACAGCGAGTCGCTCTTCGAGGCCCTTCCCGTCACCATCACCGTGCCCTTGTAGAGCTTGACCCGCACCGTGCCGTTGACGTGGCCCTGGGTATGGTCGATCAGCGCCTGGAGCGTGCGCCGCTCCGGGCTGAACCAGTAGCCGTTGTAGATCAGCCGCGCGTAGCGCGGCATGAGGTCGTCCTTCAACGCCAGCACCTCGCGGTCGAGGGTGATGGACTCGATCGCCCGGTGCGCCTTGAGCATGATGGTGCCGCCCGGCGTCTCGTAGCAGCCGCGCGACTTCATCCCGACGTAGCGGTTCTCCACGACGTCGAGCCGGCCTACGCCGTGCCTGCCGCCGAGCTGGTTCAGCGTCGCCAGCACTTTGGCGGGGGAAAGCTTCCGGCCGTTGACGGCCACGATGTCGCCCCTCCGGTAGGTGAGTTCCACGTGCGCGGGCTGTCCCGGCGCCTTCTCGGGAGGGACCGTGATGCGCCACATGGACTCCTCGGGCTCGTAGTCCGGGTCCTCCAGGATGCCGCCTTCGTAGGAGACATGAAGGAGGTTCGCGTCCATGGAGTAGGGCGCGCCGCCGCCTTTCTTCCGCTTGCCCTCGACCGGAATACCGTTCGCTTCCGCGTAGTCGAGCAGCTTTTCGCGCGAGGTGAGGTCCCATTCGCGCCACGGGGCGATGATCCTGACGTCCGGCATGAGCGCGTAGGCGCCGAGCTCGAAGCGCACCTGGTCATTGCCCTTACCGGTGGCGCCGTGGGAAATCGCGTCCGCGCCGGTCTTTCTCGCGATCTCCACGAGGCGCTTGGCGATCAGCGGCCGCGCAATCGAGGTGCCGAGCAGGTACTCGCCTTCGTACTGGGCGTTGGCGCGAAACATCGGGAACACGAAATCGCGCACGAACTCCTCGCGCAGGTCCTCGATGAAGATGCGCTTCACGCCGAATTTCCTCGCCTTCGCGCGCGCCGGCGCGAGCTCCTCGCCCTGGCCGATGTCGGCGGTGAAGGTGACGACCTCGCAATCGTAGGTGTCCTGCAGCCACTTCAGGATCACCGAGGTGTCCAGCCCGCCGGAGTAGGCGAGCACCACTTTTTTCACTTTATCCATTTGCTTCAAAACCTGAAATTAGCCGCCAAGGCGCCATGACGCCAAGAAAAACAATACAAAAATAATAAGAGAACCAACCAAAAAAGCCGTTGACTGAGTCGAAAGGCGCTTTCCGCTCGTAATTATTGTTCTGCTTTCCTTGGCGGTCTTGGCGTCGTGGCGGCTATTTTATTACGTGGACCATAGGTCGCCCTGCGTCTTGATGCGGCCCAGCAGCAGGTATTCCATCAGGGCCTTCTGCACGTGCAGCCGGTTCTCGGCCTCGTCCCACACCACGCTCTGCCCGCCGTCGATGACGTCGGCCGCCACTTCTTCGCCCCGGTGCGCCGGGAGGCAGTGCATGAACAGCGCGTCCTTCTTTGCCGCCCGCATCATCGGCTTGTCCACCTGCCACGCCTCGAAATCGCGCTTGCGCGCGGCGCTCTCGGCCTCGTCGCCCATGCTGGTCCAGACATCGGTGGTAATGAGGTCCGCGCCCTTCGTCGCCTTCATCGGGTCCTCGAACTCCTCGTAGTGGTCGGTGCCGTAGAGGCCGGCGCGCTCCGGCTCGACCTCGTAGCCGGGCGGCGTCGAGACGTGCACGTTGAAGTCGAACACCTCCGCCGCCTGCAGCCAGGTGTTGCAGACGTTGTTGGAGTCCCCGATCCACGCCACGGTCTTGCCCCGGATCGACCCGCGGTGCTCGAGGTAGGTGTAGATGTCGCCGAGAATCTGGCACGGGTGGTACTCGTTCGTGAGCCCGTTCACCACCGGCACCCGCGAGTGCTCGGAGAAGCGCTCGATGATCGCCTGCTCGAAGGTGCGGATCATGACGATGTCCACCATCCGGCTGATGACGCGCGCGACGTCCTCGATCGGCTCGCCGCGCCCCATCTGGGTGTCGCGCGT
>JBIOVQ010000247.1:0-3624 GCA_044867805.1 Burkholderiales bacterium
GACCTGATGCTCTACGACATGAAGCTTCCCTCCGCCTCCTGACGTCCGAGAAGCCGAATGGAACCGCAGATAAACGCCGCTGAACGCAGATCAAATTCCACTACAAGCCACAGGGATGACAGAGTGCACGGAGAACTCGGAGAAACTTAGCAACATGAAATCTTTACTCTCCGCGGCTAGTTCTTTTTGGTTGATTTCGTCTGCGTGTATCTGCGTTTATCTGCGGTTCCATTCGGCTTCTCGGACGTCAGGAGGCGGAGGGAAGCTTCATGTCGTAGAGCATCAGGTCGGTGATGCTCGCGGCCCATTCGCCGAACTCCGGCACGGCGAACAGCGGCTTTCCGATCGAGCGGTGCAGGTCCGTCACCAGCATCACGCCCATTTCGCGCTGCGGGAAGCATTTGGCGTACTTCAGGATGTTGCCGTAGACCACCGGCGCATGGGCGTGCTCGCGCGCCTGGACGGCCCGCCGCACGAGGGCGGAAGCCACGCCGTACTGCAGATCGATGCCGCGCGGCACTTGCGCGCTCTCGCCTCGCAGGATGGCGTCGACGTCGGGCAGCTCGCTCATGTTGTCCACGAAAGCCGTGAATTCCACGCCGGCGGCCGCGCCGACGCACGCCTGGACCGCGTCGGCCAGCAGCTCCGGCGCATCGCCGAACTTGGCGAGCGCCCGGTGCGCGTATTCCCACGAGCGCGGGCTGGGAAAAGCAACGGGATTGTGGGCGGGGTCGTAATCGAACAGGAGGTCGGGCCGGAAGCGCAGGAACGCGATGACGCGGTGGTCGATGGCGGACGCATGCGCCCACGCGATCCAGTCGTCGAGGTGCGGCTCGATCTCGTAGTGCGTGAAGCGGTTGGCGAGCGGCGTGGGCATGACGTAGGTGACGCCGCGATCGCCGTAGCGGTTGCCCGCCGCGAATATCGCCCAGCCCTGCGGCGCGCGATATTCCCCGAGCCGGCGGTCGAGGATCAGCTGGTACGCCGCCGCGGTCACGGTGGGAGGCGCGGACGTGATTTCATCGAGGAACAGGATGCCGCGCGCGCCATGGCGTTTGGCGTCCGGCAGCAGCGCGGGCACCGACCACTCCACGCGGTCGCCGCTGCGAAACGGGATGCCGCGCAGGTCCGTCGGCTCCATCTGCGACAGCCTGATGTCGATCAACGATACCCCGTGAGTCCGCGCGATGCCCCCGATGATCTGCGACTTGCCGACTCCGGGCGGCCCCCACAGCATCACCGGAGTGTGCGCGCCCGCGGCTGCGCCCAGGAATTCCCGGTCGAGGATCTGCTGGATGTGCGACGGGCGCATAGATCAGCCGTCAGTTGTCAGCCGTCAGTCGTCAGTAGGCAATAGCGGCTCTCTGTCGCGACGTTCGGATGTTACCGTATAGGTTACCGTATAGTTACTCTTCGAATACGCCACCTGCCATGAAGTTCTGCAGCAACTGCGGCGCCCCGGTCGGGCTCCGCGTCCCGCCCGGCGACACGTTGCCCCGCCACGTCTGCGACGCCTGCCACACGATCCACTACCAGAATCCCCGCCTCGTGGTGGGCTGCATCGCCGAGTGGGAGGACCGCATCCTGCTGTGCCGGCGCGGCATCGAGCCGCGCCACGGGTTGTGGACGGTGCCCGCCGGTTACATGGAAAACGGCGAGACTACCTTCGAGGGCGCGGCGCGCGAAACGCTGGAGGAAGCCAACGCCCGCGTGGAAATGGGGCCGCTCTACGCGCTCTACAACATTCCGCACATCAACCAGGTCTACGTTCTGTTCCGGGCGCGGCTGCTGCACAGCGACGTGACGCCCGGGCTCGAAACACTGGAGGCGCGCCTGTTTACGGAAGCGGACATGCCCTGGGAAGGCATCGCTTTTGCCACGGTGCGCAACACGCTGCGGCACTACTACGACGACCGGCGCAACGGCGAATACCGTTTTCACATGGGAACGATCGAGCGGCCCGGGAAGGCATAGCCGCACTCGGTTGCCGGCGTTCGGGCAGCTCTACCAGTGGACCGACGACCAGGGCGTCATCCACTCCGACAAGGCGCCGGACAAGCGGGATGCCAAGGCTGTCGATCATCCACGTCGGTGACCAGCGCATGAACGGCTACGACCAGGGCCGGCTGGAAGCCACGCTGCGCGCGGGGCGGCCACTGAACTGCAAGCTCCAAGCTCCAAGCTCCAAGCTCCAAGCTCCAAGCTCCAAGCTCCAAGCTCCAAATAAGAACCCAAATCCATGCGCGTGTTCGGCGTTTGTGATTTGGGATTTGTGATTTGGGATTTGCCTCACCTGGGTCCGCGCTTGCGGAGCCGCACGCTCTTCATGCGCGCGCGTATGCGGATGTTGAGCATCTCCACCGCGACGGAGAAAGCCATCGCAAAGTAGATGTAGCCCTTCGGGATGTGGAGGTCCCAGCCTTCGCCGATCAACGCGATCCCGATCAGAATCAGGAACGACAGCGCCAGCATCTTGATGGTGGGATGATCGTCCACGAAGCGGCTAATCGGCCCCGCTGCGAGCATCATCACGCCCACCGCGATGATGATGGCGATCGCCATGATCTCGATTTCGTCCACCAGGCCGACCGCCGTGATTACCGAGTCGAGCGAAAAGACGATGTCGATGATCGCGATCTGCACGATCACGGCGCCGAAGGTCGCCGCTGCCCGCACCGACGGGTCGTCTTCCTCGCCTTCCAGCGCGTTGTGTATCTCGTGCACGCTCTTCCACAGCAGGAACAGGCCGCCCGCGATCAGGATCAGGTCTCGCGCTGAAACCTCCCTGCCGAGAGTGAATAGCGGCGCGGTGAGCGACATCAGCCACGTCAGCGAGAGCAGCAGCCCCAGCCGGGTCAGCATGGCAAAGCCCAGCCCGAGCGTGCGGGCTCTTGCCTGCTGGTTGCGAGGCAACCGGCCGCAGAGGATAGAGATGAAGATGATGTTGTCTACGCCGAGCACGATCTCGAGCGCGGTCAGTGTCGCCAGGGCCATCCAGGCGTGCGGGTCGGTAAGCCATTCCATTTTTCAAACCCCCGGATTACGTTTTGTCACGGCGCCTCTCCCCATGCCGACAGACGCGCCGGCATAAGGACAGTCGCTTTCCTGCGCGGTTCGCGTCGGCGAGCCAACTCCCTGATTTCCCGAAGTTACCTCCGTAGTCTGGCCAACCCCGGCAACTTCACTCATCGCACCGGAGTCCATACTGGAGGGGCCATGCGCCGGCCACACCCCTGCCCCGCGGGCGACCTTGCGCTGCAGCGTACGTAAGCCCCGAGTAAGAAACCCTTTTCAAAACGGCAACTTACCAGTAACATTTCGCGCAGCGCGGGCGGTGCCGTTGTCATCGGGCAATGGGGCCAGGCCGTTGAAGCAGAAAAGGTCAGTACCAAGGAGCTGGTTTGAAACCGACCGATATCGGTGCCCCCGACTACTTCCATAAAGTCGTCGATTGCCAGTGGGCCTGCCCGGCCCATACCCCCGTCCCCGAATACATCCGGTTGATCGCTGCGGGCCGCTACGGCGATGCCTACATGGTCAACTGGTACTCGAATGTCTTTCCCGGCATACTGGGCCGCACCTGCGACCGCCCGTGCGAGCCGGCCTGTCGCCGCGGACGCGTCG